>JADJPO010000002.1:0-368290 GCA_016713225.1 Kineosporiaceae bacterium | reverse complement strand
AATCGCCCGAGTTCGTCGATGAGGTCCTGCACCACGCCTTCGTACACAGACGTGAGCCTACGTGGTGGCACCGACAACCGACGAGGGCCGATCGAACGTCTCGATCACCACATCGCTGAACGGTGGCCACAGCTCGAGCGCCCAGGCGTCGAACGGCCGGTCCGTCAGGCAGATGCACGCGATGCCGGCGACCGGATCGAGCCAGAAGAACGTGCCCGCACCGCCGAAGTGGCCGATCGTGCCCGACGACACCCGTGACCCCGCCCAGTGGTGCCCGCCCGAGGCGGTCCGGCGCGAGAAGTTGCGCTCGAACCCGTACCCCCAGTCGCAGGGGTCGAACCGGCCCACGCCGGGCACGACGCCGTTCACGCCGGGGAACTGCACGGTGATCGCCTCGGCCAGCGTCTGCGGGGCGAGCAGCTTCGGCGCGAACAGCTCGGCGGCGAAGCGCACCAGATCGTCCACCCCGGCATGGACGGCGTGCGCCGGCGAGCCGAGCAGCTGCGCCCCGCTCATGCCGAGCGGCGTGAACACCGCCTCGTGCAGATAGGTCTCGAACGGGATGCCGGTCTCGGTCGCCAGGTGCTCAGCGGCCGCCTCGATGCCCGCGTTGGAGTAGATCCGGCGCTCCCCCGGGCGAGACAGGATCGGGTCACCGGGGTCGAAGCCCAGCCCGGAGGTGTGCGCCAGCAGGTGCCGGATCGTCGCCCCCTGATCCCGGACGGCGGGTGGCCCGGCCGGGTCGTCCAGCCCGACGGCCTCCTCCTCCACGGCGATCAACACGGCGTAGGCCGCCAGGAGCTTGGAGATCGAGGCCAGCCGGAACGCCGCCGTGGTGTCGCCCTGATGGTCCACCACGCCACCGTCGGAGGCCACGACCGCCACGGCCACCGTGGGCACCGGCCAGTCGTCGACCTGCGCGAGCACGCTCACTCGTCTCGCTCCTCGATGACCTTGCCCCCGAGCAACTGCTCGACCACCGGGCGCCCCACCATGCCGGATCCCTCGATCTCCGGATCGTCCAGGCTGATGTCCCGGTCCATGGACGCCGATACCGCCGGTCGGGGCGGCGGCGGCGGAGCCGGTCGGGCGCGCACCGGTGCATCGTCCGGGGGCGGGGGGGCGTCCTCCGGCGGCGGCTCGTCCATCGGCGGCGGGACGTCGTCGTCCGGCGGAGCTGCCGGAATCGGAGGCTCCACGTCGCGTCGGCCACCCGCGGCCGGCCCACTCGGGCGGTCCGGCCGACGGGGAGATCCGGTCGCCGAGGCCGGCTCGGACGGCGCCGCGGCCGGCGACGGGGTGTCCCATCCACCACCCGCCGGAGCCGGGCCGGAGCCGGCGGCGCGACCAGCGGACGATCCCGCGGTCGATCCCTGCCCACCACCCGAGGCAGCGGACGAGAAGCGTTCTCCGACATGGGGTTCCACCCGACAGTCCAGCCCGACCACGTCGATCAGGGCCTGCCGCAGGAACTCCTGGTGCGCGCCACGCCCGAAAGTCGAGGCGAGCCCTGCCGTGGCGAAGCCGATCAACAGCCGCGAGCCGTCGTAGTCGAGCACCTGGGCGTTCTGCGAGATCAGCGACCAGGTGGCCCGCTTGAGATGCGACAGCGTGTTGAGCACATCGGGCCACATGCGCCGGATCTGCTCGGTGGTCATCGCCCCGGCGGCCGGCGCACCCCCGGCCACGGGGCCGACCCGTTCGGCGGCAACGGGTTCGGCAGCTCGCACCGGATCGGCCGGCGCTCGCGGTGCCGTGCCGCGCGAGGTGTCTCTTGCCGGACGAGGGGCCTCGGGCCGGGCCGGCGGCCGGTGCCCGGCCTCGGGGTGAGCGGCCGGTGGGGCACTCGCCGGCACGTCCCACCCCGCGGCGACCTCCGCGGCCCGGGCCGCCGAGACGGCGTGATCCCGTTCCTCCCGTTCACTCTGTTCCTGCCGTTCATCCCGCCGGGGGGCCTGATCCCGGGCAACCGGCGCCTCGGGCCGCGGCTCGGGCTGGTGCTGGCGAGCGGCGGCCGCGGGACGTTCCGCCACCCGCTGTTCCACCGGTCGCGCCTCGCCCGGGGCGGCCACGCCGAGCCGTTTCTCGACCCGGTCGAGCCGTGCCCGCAATCCGCGTTCGGTGTCCTCGGCACCGGGCAGCAACAACCGGGCGCACAACAGCTCCAGTTGCAGCCGCGGCGAGGTCGCTCCGGTCATCTCGGTCAACGCCGCGTTCACCACGTCAGCCGCTCGCGACAGCTCCGAGCGTCCGAAGCGTCCGGCCTGGCCCCGCATCCGCTCCAGTTGGTCGGCCGGCAGGTTGCGCAACACCGCGTGCCCGCCGTCCGGCACCGCGGCCACCACGAGCAGATCTCGCATCCGCTCCAGCAGGTCCTCGACGAATCGGCGCGGGTCGTGGCCGGACTGGATCACCCGGTCGACCACGCCGAACACCGCCGCGCCGTCCCCGGCCGACAGCCCGTCGACCACGTCGTCCAGCAGCGTGGCGTCGGTGTAGCCGAGCAACGAGACGGCGAGCGCGTAGTCCAGACCCTCGGCCCCCGCACCGGCCATCAACTGGTCGAGCACCGACAGCGAGTCGCGCACCGAGCCGCCGCCGGCACGCACCACCAACGGCAGCACGCCGTGCCCCACGGCCACCCCCTCGGCCTGGCACAGCTGGGCCAGGTAGGCCTGCAGCCGCTCGGGCGGCACCAATCGGAACGGATAGTGATGGGTGCGCGAGCGGATGGTGCCGATGACCTTCTCGGGTTCGGTGGTGGCGAAGACGAACCGCACGTGCGCCGGCGGCTCCTCCACGATCTTCAGCAGTGCGTTGAAGCCCTGCGTCGAGACCATGTGCGCCTCGTCGATGATGTAGATCTTGTAGCGGTCGCGGGCCGGTGCGTAGGCAGCCCGTTCGCGCAGGTTGCGGGCGTCGTCCACCCCGCCGTGGCTGGCGGCGTCGATCTCGACCACGTCCAGACTGCCCGGACCGCCGCGGGCCAGGTCGGTGCACGAACCACACACCCCGCACGGGGTCGCGGTCGGCCCCTCGGCGCAGTTCAGGCACCGGGCGAGGATGCGCGCCGAGGTGGTCTTGCCGCAGCCTCGCGGCCCGGAGAACAGGTACGCGTGGTTGATCCGGTCCTTGGTCAGAGCGGCGACCAGCGGGGCCGTCACGTGATCCTGACCGATCACTTCCGCGAACGTCTCCGGCCGGTACCTGCGGTACAGCGCTGTCGACACGCCTGAACCCTAACCGCGCCCACCGACGACCGGCAGCCGGACGCCGAGCCTGTGGACGCAGCGAGCACACTCGGGCAACGGTCGGGCAACAGTCGAGCAACGGTCGGGCATGGGCGAGCACCGGTCGGGCTCGGCTGCGGGCCCGGCGGCAGGCTGGGCTAAAGTGGCCCCAGACCCCTCGCGTGGCGTCACCCCGCTGAACTCCCCCAGGGCCGGAAGGCAGCAAGGGTAGGCAGGCTCTGGCGGGTGCGCGGGGGGTCCTTCGCTGTCCGCAGCACGTCCGCCGAGACCCCTGCAGCACGCCGCCGAGCGAGTGCGGTCGCCTCCAGACTCCTGCGGTCACTTCCGACCGATCTGCGGTCACTTTCCGGCAGTGACATCGCTGTCATCCATTCCGAGGTGACCGCACTCGAGCCAGCGCTCGACCCGACCAGCGACCGCTCAGCCGAGCCGCGCCGCGGCGTCCGAGGGAGCCTGACGGGGCGCGGGCACCGCAGTCGAGGTCGAGGCCGGACGCATCGAGGTGGCCCAGCTACCCAGCTGGCCGATGTCGGCCAGGGAGTCGACGGGCTCCGGGCGCGCGTAGTAGAAGCCCTGCCCCAGATGGACGCCGAGTCGGCAGACCCATTCGTGCTGCTCGGCGTTCTCGATGCCCTCGGCCACCACCCGCAGACCCAGCTGACCGGCGATCCCCACCAATCCGCCCACGATCGAGCGGGCCGCCTCGCTGTGCGGCAGCACCCGGGTGAACCGTTGGTCGATCTTGAGGCCGTCGATCGGCAGATCGACCAGATAGCCGAGCGAGGAGAACCCGGTGCCGAAGTCATCGATGATCACCGGCATGCCCATCGCGCGCAGCGCCCGCAGGGCCGAGTCGGAGGCTGCCGCCTGTTCGAGCAGCTGGTCCTCGGTGACCTCCAGCTCCATCCGGGACGGCGCCACGCCTCGCCGAGCCAGCAGGTCCCCGAGCTGGGCGGGTAACCCGGGAGAGACCAGAACCTCGGGCGGGATGTTCACCGCGATCGCCACGTGCGGGGCCGAGGCCGCCAAGGCATCAACCGCCCGCTCCAGCACCCAGGTGGTGATCTCCGCCATCTGCCCCGTGCGCCGGGCGAAGTCCAGGATCTGCGCCGGGGGGCAGACGGTGCCGGTGTCGTCCACCCAGCGCAACAACGCCTCGGCCGTCTCCACCCGGTCCCCGGGCAGCGCCACCAACGGCTGCAGATACAGCTCCAGCGAGCGGTCCCGCAGCGCCTTCGAGACCGCGACATCGGTCGTGGCGCGGGTGAGTGCCGCGCGAGCCAGCTGAGGCTCGTACCGCACCCACGGCCGGCGGCGACGCTTGGCGTCGTACATCGCCAGGTCGGCCTGGCGGATGAGTTCGTCGGGCAGCAGGCCGGCGGTGCCCAGCGCGATGCCGATACTCGCCCCGAGCTGGTAGATCCGACCCTCGATGTCGAACGGCTCGGTCATCGACCGGGCGAGCGCCTCGGCCACGTGCTCGGCGACCTCGCGCCCTCCGGCCAGCACGGCGACGAACTCGTCACCACCGAGGCGCCCGACCAGATCGCTGTCACACATCTGGCGCCGCAACCGCTCCGCGACCTGCTTGAGGACCTGATCACCGACGGTGTGTCCGCTCGTGTCGTTGACCTGTTTGAACCTGTCCAGATCGACGAACAGGACGGCGCACGGCTCGTCCGCGCCGATCATCGCGGCGATGCGCGAGAGCACTCGGCTGCGGTTCACCAGGCCGGTCAGCGGGTCGTGATAGGCCAAGAAGTGCAACCGCTGGCGCAGCCGATCGCGTTCGGTGACGTCGCGAACGGACGTGAGGACCTCGTGCTCGCGCAGCGAGAGGGCGGCCTCGAGTGTCAGGTGCCCGCGCCGTCCCTCGACCAGGACCGAACCACCCTCGGACTGCAGCCGGACGACTGCCGCGCGGAAGGCCTCCTCGGTGACGGCCATCGCCGTCCAGACCGGGTCGCCCTCGACCGCGGCACCGTGGCCGAGGACGTGATCGGCGGCCGGACTGACGTAGTTCAGCCGGCCGTCCAACGAACTGATCATGATGACGTCGGTGGAGTCGGCGAGCAGGCTGCGGTAGTACCGCTCCCGCACCCGCAGGTGCTCGGTGATCTGTCCGAGCCCTCTCAGGGTCAGCACCTGCCGGGTGATCAGTGCCGCCAGACAGAGGCTTCCGACGAGGTAGACGAGCGGACGGTTGAAGCGCGGTTCCACGACCAGCCCGGGCACGATGGCGATCAGGGTCGCCCCGCTCAGGACGTAGGGCAGGAATGTCGAGCGCGGACGCGGCGTCCCGATCGAGACCGGCTGGGCAGCACGGGCCAGGAGCAGGGTGAACACGCCTCCGGCCAGGTAGGACGCCGTGAACGCCAGCGCCGGCAGCCACGACGCCAGGCGAAGGGGGGTGGAACTGTCGAGCGCGACCACCACCCAGCCGAGCCAGTGCAGGACGGCGCACCCCATGAAGGCCACCAGGCGGGGCACGGACTGCAGCTCCGGGAGGGCGTCACACATCGCCCAGACGACGTAGATCGCCCATCCGGTGACCAGCACCGCGATCAGGTCGGTGGCCACCGGGTCGGCCAGCGCGTCCGGCACGACCAGCACCAGGGCACCGAAGGTGATCAACAGCGAGCAACCGGCGATCATGGCCGCATCCAGGACCACTTCGAACCAGTTGGTCAGCACGGTATGACTCAGCGCCAGCATGCCGACGACGAGGCTCGCCGCGGCGGCCATCGTGGTGGTGCCGAAGGGGGCAGCGACCAACAACCGCAGTGCATCGCCCAGCACGATGGTCGCCAGCAGCAACGGGACGACGAGCAGCAGCCGCCGATTGCGGATATCCGGCGTCTGCAGGCCGATCAGGCGCAGATAGGCGATCGAGCCGGCGCCGAAGACCAGCCCCCCGGCGAGTAGCAAGAGGGGCGTCACCACGGCACCGCCGTCCCGTCGTCCTCGGCCCACTGGCGGTTCACTCTGGGGGCATCGGCAGGGCAGCCCGCGGCCTTCAGCACAACGCGTTCACGGGGTGCGGCGGCGCGACTGTAGACTCCCCGGCGGAGGATTCGCCTAGTGGCCTAGGGCGCACGCTTGGAAAGCGTGTTGGGTTAACACCCTCAGGGGTTCAAATCCCCTATCCTCCGCCGAACCGGTGCCCCGACCAATGGTCGGGGCACCGGACGTTTGGTGCCCCGAAAGGGTCAAGTGCCACTGCCGCGGGCCGACAGTTCACTCAGGGCCGGATCACACCGCCCTGCCATCGAAGGGCAGCGCAGGGGCTGCTCGACGCGGCCGACCTAGGCGAGCGGATGACAACCAATGCCACGCCGTCGGTGGGCCCGACGGCGCTGGGATCGCTGACGACGACCGGATCGATCCCCTCACCCCGCACGCCTCCGGAAACCCATGTCGCCCTCGGGCGACTCCTCGATGACGGGGCCATCACACACCCCAAGCTCTCCGAGGTGCTGCACCTGCTCGACCTGGCGACCTTCGGGGACCGCAGCGGGCTGGCCGAGCTCACCGACCGGGCCGAGCGGACCGCGACGACACACGGCTGGATCGATCTGATCTGGTACTCCCAGCTCATCCGGGCCGAACTCAGCCGGCGCCAGGGTGACCTCACCGCCGCGGCCTCGCTGGCCAGACCGGTGAGCAACTGGGCGATCCAGGCGGGCCAACCGCTGGTCCGTGCCCGAAGTCACCAGGTGCTCTCGGTGATCCACCGTGTCATCGGCGATGAGGGCGGTTGCCTCACCCAGGCGATCCTGTGCCTGCAGCACCTGCCGCCGGAGGCACCGAGCTGGATGCGGGCCGTTCACGTGACGACCCTGGGGACCGCCCTGTTGATCACCAGGTCGGTGCCCGAGGGGCAGGCCTACATGCGGCAGGCGCTCGACCTGGCGGAGGCCGCCGGGCGACCCGACCTGCACATGATGGTGCTCAACAATCTCGCGTTCGGCCTCTACCTGGCCGGCGAGCAGGCCGAGGCGCTGGCCGCCACCGAGGACATGCTCACCCTGCACCGCCGCTGCGGCGGCACTCTGTTCGCGCACTATCGCGACACCCTGGCCCGGGTGCGGATGCTGTCGGGCGACCTCGTCGGAGCCGAGGAGGCCTTGATCGACGTGGTCACCGACCCCTATGGCATCTGCGTCAACGAGGCCGATGGCCTGGCTGCCTGCCTGGTCACCCTGGCCGAGATCCAGCGACTCACCGAGCGGGTACCTCAGGCTCAGGCCACCCTGGACTGGTGCCGGGCGCTGGCAGACGCCCGGGGGTTGGTGACCTGTTCGACCTCGGTCACCCGGGAGCAGGCACGCCTGTTCGCCAGCCAGGGCGAGTATCGCCAGGCCTACGAGGAGCTCTGTCGCTACCTGGAGGCCTTCGAACGCCTGGTGGGGTCCCAGCGAACCGTCCGGGCCCAGGTGGTCCACGCGCTCTATCAGGTCGAGCAGACCGCGCAGGAACTGGACCAGTTTCGTGAGCTGGCCTGGCGGGATCCGTTGACCGGGCTGCACAACCGGCGGCGGGTCGACGAGGAACTGCCGGTGTTGGTGGCCCGTGCCTCGCAACAGGATCGCCCGTTCTCGGTGGCCCTGTTCGACCTCGATCACTTCAAGCAGGTCAACGACCGATGGTCGCACCAGGTGGGTGACGCCGTCCTGCAGCGCATCGCCGGCCTGGCCACCGCGGCTGTCCCGGAGGGGGCCACGGTGGCCCGCATCGGTGGCGAGGAGTTCCTGGTGCTGCTGCCCGACACCGATCTCGATGCGGCGCGCGAGGTCGCCGAGCGGCTGCACGCCCGAGTTCGCGAACACCACTGGGGCGATCTGGTCGGCCGCACCCCGATCACGATCAGCGTCGGACTGGCCAGCTGCGACGGCAGCAGCCGGCCGGCGGCGGTGATTGCCCGGGCCGACGGACATCTCTACGCCGCCAAGCGATCCGGGCGGGATCGTGTCGTCGGCTGAGCCAGGTCGGTCAGCCAGGTCGGTCAGCCAGGTCGGGTCGGCCAGGTCGGGTCAGCCGCGCCGTCGGTGCACGCTGACCGCGTAGTCGCCGCCCGCCACGAACGGTCCACCGTCCCAGGTCGACGTCCGTTCGATCAGCTCCAGACCCGCTGCCGCACACCAGGCGTCGTACTGGGCCAGCCCGAATGGCGCGTGATCCAAGGGTAGGTGCGTGGGCGTCAGACCGAACCCGGCGACCACCAGGCCCCTCGGCCGGACGACGCGAGCCAGGTTCGCCAGCACGTCGGGTTCGCTGCCGGCAGCCACCAACGGGATCACGTTTCCGGCCGCGACCACCAGATCGAAGTCTGCGGCTACGCCGTGCTCACCCGGGTCGAAGCCGGCCAGATCGGCATGAATCCAGGTCAGCTCCGGGGCCTGGGTGCGCGCCTGGGCCAGCATGCCGGCGTCCAGGTCGACCCCGACCACCTGGTACCCACGACGGGCGAGTTCGATCGCCACCCGTCCGGTGCCACACCCGGCGTCCAGCACCCGCGCGGGCGCAGCCACCAGGGTGGTGCACCGCGATGCCTCGCCGTGCACGTCGACCCCGCTGCGGGCCAGGGACTCGAACCGCTGCCGATACGCCGCACCGGCCTCGTCCGCAGCACCACGATCCAGTTCCTGCCAGCGACTCATCCGGGCAGCCTAGAGGTATGCGAGGGCTTCCCGAGCGAGGTAGATCCGGTCGAGGGAGCCGCTCAGCTCACCACGTCGATCTGGTGCGTCAGTCCCACGGAACCGTTCTCGGCCAACCAGACCCCCGTGCTGCGCAGCTCACCCACCGTCTGATCATGGGTGATCATGCGGAACGGGCTGGCGACCGCTTGCACCGAGATGGCCCCGACGCCCCGCTCGGCCAGGGATTGCAGCGCACCGTCCGGGCTGCCCCACAACCGCAACTGCCCGAACACCGGGTCGGCCTCGTCGATCCAGCCGTTGCCGTCGCTGTCGTGTGCGGCCAGCTCGGCGAACCCGTCGTTGGTCTTCGGGCCGAACAACTCGGTGCCGTCGTCCACGGCACCGTTGCCGTTGCGGTCCAGGGCCAGGTAGGCCAGGCCGTCGGCGACGAACGGCAGCGCCTCGGCCGTGCCGTCACCGTCCAGGTCCAGGTCGACCGTCGTCTCGCTCAGGGAGGGAGTCACTCCGAAGCTCAACGCCAGCGGGTCCTTCGGTGCCGGCGCGGGATCGCCTGCTGAATAACGGATCTGAGTGGTGCGTGCCGACTCTCGATACAGCTCCAGGTCTGCCTCGAACGAGATCTGCCGCCCGTCGGCGGTGGTCACCGACCCGGCGATCTCGACCTGGGCCGACTCGGACTCGACGACCGTCTCGCTCGCCTCGACCCGGATTCCCCAGCCGGCGCGGTCCGGCGGCTGGGGCCGGGGCGCCACCTCACCGCCGATGCCACCTGCCCGGCTGCGCTGATGGGACTCACCGCCGTGCTCACCTCGCCGATGAGGCCGGTGCCGATCGGGCCCCTCGGGGACGTCCACCACGTGCCCGGTCAGCCGCTCCAACAGGGCCACCAGGGAACGCAGCCGATGCGTGCGGGCATCGTCACCGTCCGGCTCGGCGGCCTTCGCATCGCCCTCGGACAGGGCATCGGCGGGTCCGTCGCCGGCGGTGGTCCGCGGCGCACGAGCAGGAGCAGGAGCAGGACGGGTGGTGGCGCCGGGGGCCGGGTCACGCCAGCTGTCCACCGTGACCTGCGTCGTCCGCGCGGTCGTGTGCTGGAACGCCGACTTCATCGACACCGAGCTGCTCTGAATGATCACGCTGGCACCTCCTGTGCCGTCATGGCTTCCATGCCAACCGGTCTCGACCCTGGCCCGGGTTACCGGTCACGACCCCGTCGGCCGGGCGGCGAGACAGCTGAGCCGGCGCCGTACCGATTCACCCGAACGGCACGCCGCGCGACCCAGCCGGCGTCAGGTGCCCGCGCAGGAATCCGCTTCGGCAACCCCCGCCACCTCGACCGGGAGGGCTCCGCTCGGGCGCAGCCGCCCCGAGAGCACCTGGGCCAGCGCGGCAAAGGCACCCTCGGTGTGCCCGTAGATCGCGAAACCGGCGATCGTGGCGTGTGAGGAGGCCAGCACCGTGGGCCGGTCGAGGGCGACCACGATGTCGGCTCGCGCCGGAGTCGACCCCACCAGCGACACGGTCGGACCCGAGCCCAGGCGCAACCCCGCCGAGCGGGCCGCGGCGGTGAAGCGCTGCCGGTCCGGGGCACTGCCACCGACGATCCGGACGGCGGTCACCGCGGTCAGGGGGCAACGACCCGTCACCTGCGTCACCCCGGCCGCCGACAGCGCGGCCGAGGCGGTCTCGGCGCGCCGCCGCGCGTCGTCCGGCACCGTCACCTGGGCGGCGCGGCGGGCCTGCCAGCGTTGCAGCGCAACGACTCTCGTGGCTGCCTGGACGACCCTCGGCCGCGGCAAGGTGCCCGCCACGAGGGCTGCCATCACCGCAGCGTGAGTGGCGGCGGTATCGGCCGGCATGAGCAACAGATCGGCCCCGGCGGCCAGTGCCCGAACCCCCGGGTCGCCCCCGGCTCGCACCGCGCCCATCCCGAGCGAATCGGTGATGGCCACGCCGTCGAAGCCCACCTGGCCTCGCAACAGTCCGTACACGCCGGCGGACAGGCTGGCCGGGCGCACCGCCGCGTCGGGTTCCGCCGCAGGCACCGCGACATGGGCCACCATCACGGCCGGGGCACCTGCTCGCACGGCCGCGGTGAACGGCATCAGGTCACGATCGGCGAGTTCGGCCAGACTCGCTCGCTGCACCGGCAGCGCACGATGGCTGTCGCTGGTCACCGAACCGTGCCCCGGGAAGTGTTTGGCGGTCGAGACCAACCCCGCGGCGGTGAACCCGCGCACTGCCGCCACCGTGGCGGCGGACGCCACATCCGGATCACCACTCGGCGATCGGGTACCGATCGTCGGGTCCGCGGCACCCATGGTCACGTCGGCCACCGGTGCGAAGTCCCAGGTGAATCCCGCCGCACGCAACTCGAGTCCCAACGCCCGGGTGGCCTCGGCCACCACGGCCTCGCCCGCTGCCGCCTGCCCACGCCGGCGGGCGCCGGCCACCACTGCACCAGCGGTCATGAAGGCGGGGTAGGACGCCGCCAGAGTGCCCAGGTGCGCCACCGTGCCGCCCTCCTGGTCGACCCCGATGACCGCGGGCAGGTCACGCCCGTCGGCCCGGACGGCTGCGTGCACGGCCGACGTCATCGCCCGAACCTGCTGCGCGTCGACGATGTTCGCCCCGGTCAGGCAGAGCCCGGCCAGGTGCAGCCGTCGAACCTGGGCTGCCGCAGCGGCCGGCGCGCTGCCGTGGAACCGGCCCACGATCACCTGCCCGGCCAGGCGAGCGTCGTCCCAGGTCGCCACCTCGGCCCGGGCCGCGGCCAACTCGGCGACGGTCGGACCCCAGGGCAGCGCCGTCCCGGACGTCGTGGGTCGCGAGCCGGTACCGGCGCTCGTGGTCGTGCCGGCGGCGACGCCCCCGGCGGCACCGGTCCCGCCGCCCGTGGTGCACCCCGCGAGCACCACCGCCGCGAGCGCCAAACCCACGCCGGACCGGGTCATCGGCGGCGTGCGGTCCCGAAGATGCTGCGGGTGATCTCGCGGCCGAGCACGGTGCCCGCCGAACGCAGGAAGCTCTTGAACGCCGACGACTTGACCACCTCGGTCACGATGCCCGGCCCCTGCTGCTCGGCACGTTCCCGGGACGGCGCGCGCTCGGCCCGCCGCTCGGGCTCGGCCGCCCGGGGGGCGGGCTCCTCGCGGAGCGTCTTCTCGATCGACGGCGGCGGCGCGAGTTTGGCGGCCAACCGTTCGTAGGCCGACTCCCGATCGATCGACTGGGCGTACTCGGCGTTCAAGGGCGAGGCAGCCACGGCGGCCGCGAGGGCCTCCGCGGGGGCGGGCGCCATCAACGACTGGGGCGCCCGGAGGCGGGTCCAGGCCACGGGAGTCGGCGCTCCACGCTCCGACAGCACGGTGATCACGGCCTCACCGATGCCCAACTGGGTGAGCAGTTCCTGCAGGTCGTAGCTCGAGTTCGGGAACGTCGAGGCGGTCGCCTTCAACGCCTTGGCGTCGTCCGGGGTGTAGGCGCGCAGCGCGTGCTGGACCCGGTTGCCCAACTGGGCCAGCACCTCGGCGTCGACGTCCTTGGGGGTCTGGGTGACGAAGAAGACCCCGACGCCCTTCGAGCGGATCAGGCGCACCGTCTGGGTGATCTGATCGGTGAACGCCTTACTGGCGTCCTTGAACAACAGGTGCGCCTCGTCGAAGAAGAACACCAGCTTGGGTTTGTCGAGGTCCCCGGCCTCGGGCAGGTCGTGGAACAGGTCGGCCAACAGCCACAGCAGGAAGGTCGAGAACAACGCCGGCTTGTCCTGCACCGCAGGCAGTTCCAGGCAGGTGATGAGGCCCCGTCCGTCCGGGGCCAGCCGCAACAGCTCGCTGGTGTTGAACTCGGGCTCACCGAAGAACACCTCGGCGCCGGCATCCGAGAACGCGATGAGCTCACGCAGGATCACACCGGCGGTCGCCTTGCTCAGCCCACCGAGACCCTGCAGATCAGCCTGGCCCTCGTCCGAGATCAGGTACTGGATGACGGCCCGCAGGTCCTTCAGGTCCAGCAGCGCCAGCCCGGCCTTGTCGGCGAAGTGGAACACCAGCGCCAGCGAGGAGGTCTGGGTCTCGTTGAGGTCGAGCACCTTGGCCAGCAACGTGGGGCCGAAGGAGGTGATGCTCGCCCGCACCGGGGCGCCGACCCCCTGCCCGCCCAGGGCGAGGAACTCCACCGGGAACCCGGTGGCCTGCCAGGCCTGCCCGATGCTCGCCGTCCGCGCGGTGAGCTTCTCGCTGGCCTGACCGGGCTGGCTGATGCCGGAGAGGTCACCCTTGATGTCGGCCATGAAGACCGGCACACCCTGTGCCGACAGCTGCTCGGCCATCACCTGCAGCGTCTTGGTCTTGCCGGTGCCGGTGGCGCCTGCGACCAGGCCATGGCGGTTCAACATGCCCAGCGGAACGCGGATCTGCGCGTCCACCACGGGCTCGCCGTCCACCAGCAGGGCGCCCAACTCGAGGGCGGGGCCGGTGAAGGCGTACCCCTGGGTGATCTTCTGGACGACGTCGTCCTGGCCGGCTGCGGTCATGATGGGATCCCCTTCGGTGTGCTGCGCCCCGAGGCTTGTGCTCGCGCGCAGCGTATCCGTTGATCCTCTCTGGTGACCCGTCTGCTGACCTGCTCGGGCCTGGTCGAGCACCGTCCGTAGACTGCCTCGGGTGATATTCAAAGCCGTCGGTGATCACCGGCCCTATCCGGAGCACGGGTACACGACCGCTCGGCAGTGGGCCGGGGTGGCCCCGACCCAGGTGCGGCTCGAGGACCTGGTCACCACGCGCACCACGCTCGACCTCACCCAGCTCCTCAGCGAGGACTCCACCTTCTACGGCGACCTGTTCGCGCACGTGGTGTCCTGGCGCGGCACCCTGTACCTCGAGGACGGGCTGCACCGCGCCGTCCGGGCAGCGCTGGGGCAGCGTCCCCTGCTGCACGCCCGGGTGCTCGAGCTCGACGACTGACCAGCCGGACCAACTGGATACCTGACCGCGCGTCGGCTGGACGCCACGGCATCCCTGACCTGATCCTGAGCGGGATGGCTGGTCGCGAGGACGATTCCTGGCACACCGAGGAGATCGGGTTGCCCGGCACCGAGGATGACGGACCGGGCGCGGTGTTCCCCGGGCGCACTGCTGTGCGCACCGACCTGCCGACCACCTCCGAGCCACGGGGCATCACCCGACGCGAGCGACGTCAGACCATCACCTTCCTGGTGTTCTTCTCGGTCATTGTCGTGCTCGGGTTGCTGGCGCTGGCCGCCTACTTCGGCAAACTCGACTTCGGCGTGGGCAGTGGCAAGCCGGCGGCCCTGCCCACCTGCCCCTCGGCGGCCCCCTCGCTGCAGCCGAACGCGGTGAGCGTGAACGTCTACAACGCCTCGAGTCGCAACGGCCTGGCTCTGGCAACGATGCGCGACCTGCAGAAGCGGGGCTTCAAGGTGCCCGCCGCCCCCGCCAACGATCCGATGAAGAGCAAGGTCACCACGATGGCCGTGGTCCGGCACGGCCCCACCGGCGACGTCGCCGCCAAGACGGTGGCCGCCGCGGTGGCCGGCGAGGTCACCTTCGTGCAGGACGATCGCACCACCAGTGACGTCGACCTGGTGCTCGGCCAGACCTTCAAGCTGAAGCCCATCGCTGCCGCGGCCCCCGGAACTCCGTCCGCTCCCGCTGCCGAACCCACCTGCGTGCCCGCGGAAGGGTGAGGCACGCACCGTCCCGAGCTCGACGGCAGGCGTCTCCGGCTTCCGGCAGGCGCTGCGAAGCGAGCACCGAGATACTCGGATCATGACCGCGCGGACTGGCGTCACCGGATCGATCACTCGGCTGGTCACTCGCTGGACGACGCTGATGCCTCCGCTCGCGCTGATCGTCCTCGCCGCGACGTGGGGGCGCAGCGTCCCCGCCGTGGTGGCCGCCGTGGTGGCCGTCGTCCTGGCGGGCGCCGTCTTGGCCGCTGTTCACCACGCCGAGGTGGTCGCCCACCGCGTCGGTGAGCCGTTCGGCTCGCTGGTGCTGGCCGTCGCGGTGACCGTGATCGAGGTCGGGCTCATCCTCACCCTCACCGCTGCCGGAGGACCGGGGGCCGAGACCCTCGGCCGGGACACGGTCTTCGCCGCCGTCATGATCACCTGCAACGGCATCGTGGGCCTGGCGATCCTGGCCGGCGTGCGACGTCACGACCTGGTCAGCTTCAATGCCGAGGGCGCCGGCGGGGCACTGGCCACGGTGATCACGTTGGCTGGGCTGTGCTTCGTGCTGCCGAACGTCACCTCGGCCACCCCGGGACCGGAGTTCTCACCCGGTCAACTCGCGTTCGCCGCCGTGGCCTCGACCGTGCTGTACGGGGTGTTCGTGGTCACCCAGACGGTGCGTCATCGTGACTTCTTCCTGCCGGTGGACGACGCGGGCCAGGCCATCGAGGAGGTTCACGCCGACCCGCCCTCACCCCGCACGGCCTGGATCAGCGTCGGGATGTTGATGGCCTGTCTGGTGGCGGTGGTCGGGCTGGCCAAGGTGGAATCGAAGACCATCGAGTCGCTGGTGGACGCAGCCGGGCTGCCCCATGCCGTGGTCGGGGTGGTCATCGCGCTGCTCGTGCTGGCCCCGGAATCGCTGGCCGCCGTCCGGGCGGCCCGGCGCAACCGGATGCAGACCTCGTTCAACCTGGCCTACGGCTCGGCGATCGCGAGCATCGGGCTGACCGTCCCGGCGCTGGCCCTGGCCACGCTGTGGGTGGACACGCCGTTGCTGCTGGGTCTGACCCAGGTGCAGCTGGTGCTGTTCTCGCTCACCGTCGTGGTGAACATCCTCACCGTGGTGCCGGGGCGGGCGAGCCGGCTGCAGGGCGGGGTACACCTGGCGCTGCTCGCCGCCTACCTGTTCCTGTCGATGAATCCCTGAGCCGGCGGGTTCGACGGCGGCGCGCTCAGCCCAGGCTCACGCGCACGGTGCCGCCCTGCGGGTCGGCGTGGCGCAGCAGCTCGGCGGGGAGCCGGACGGCGCGCCCCGGCGCCGCAGGCCAGGGCAGACGACGGGCCGCCAACCGTCGTCCGTCCTGATGCACCTCGATGCATGGCGTCCGCACGTAGCGGTCGGTCCAGAGCAGGTAGTGACGACGGGGCGGGGCCGGGTCGCCGACTCGCAGGATCTGCGGCGTGATCCAGAGCAACGGTGTCTGCGCCTCGATCCGTGACCCCGGCGCCCGGTCGGTGTGGCCGGCCAGCCAGCCTCGAACCTGTTCGGCGACATGGCGTCCGTCCAACGCGGCCACATCGGCGGTGTCGACCGGGTGCACCACGTTGCCGGCGGCGAACACGCCGTCCGAGCTGGTGCGTAGCGCGGCGTCCACGATCGGACCCCGAGTGGCAGGGTCGAGATCGAGACCTGCGGCGCGGGCCAGTTCGTTGTCCGGGATCCAGTCGCCGGTGACGATCACGGTGTCGCACTCGACCCGGCGCCGGGCGCCGGTGTCGAGCTGTTCGATCTCGACGGAGGTCACCCGGGTGCTGCCGTTGATCCGCACGATGCGCGTGCGGGTGGCCACCGGGATCTGCCAGCCGAGCCGACCGATCAGGGTGAAGACACCGTAGGCCTCCGCCCGCGGGTGGATGGTGGTCATCAGCTCTGTGGCGCAGCCGGATTCGCGCAGGGTCAGCACCGCCGACCAGCTGACCGACTCGGCGCCGACGACCACGGCACGCCGGCCCACCCGGGCGTGGTGCTGGTGGACGAGCTGCTGCAGCTGACCGGTCGTGTACACGCCCGCCACCCGGTCACCCGGAATGAGCCGGGCCATCCGCGAGCGTTCCCGGGCCCCGGTCGCCAGGACCACGGCGTCTGCCTCGAGAACGTGGCGGCCGGACGGCGCGGTCACCTCGAGCCGGCGCTCGCCGTCCCAGCCGGTGACCATGGTGCGGGTGGCCACCACGGCGCCGGCGGCGTCCGCGGCCTCGGCCAATCGGCGGGCATAGGCCGGCCCGGTCACCACCCGGCGCAGGTCACGCAGGCCGTAACCGGTGTGGTCGCTGTGCCGCGGGATGCCGCCCGGCTCGGCCTCACGTTCGAGCACCCGAACCTCGCCGTCGATCGTGCCGGCGAGGGCTGCGGCGGCGGTCAGGCCGGCGGGTCCGGCACCCACCACCGCGACCCGCACCCGCTCGAGGCCGGTCATCGACGGGCCTCGCGTGACCCGGATGCATCTCGAACACCCTCGGCGAGAAGGTGTTCCACCTCGGCGCCGCAGAAGAAGCCCTGGCAGCGACCGTTCATGACCCGGGTGCGGCGGCGCAGGCCACCCAGCGTGGTGGGCGGGATGGTCGAGGCGAAGGCATCGCGGATCTCCCCTGCGGTGACGCGTTCGCAGAAACAGACGATGTGTCCGTATTCCGGATCGTGGGCAATGCGTTCGGCATCCTGGTAGGGCCGCACGAAGGCTTCACCGACCATCGGCATCCGGGGCGGTGACGGCAGCTCCGACCGAGGGGTTAGGTCGAGCCCTGCGGTGACCAGCAGGTCACGCACGTGCTCGGCGATGGCCATGCCGGCGGTCAGACCGGTGGAGCGGATGCCTCCGACGAGCAGGTAGCGCTGCTGCGCGTCGGCCTCGATCAGGTAGTCCGGGTGATCGATCGCCGCGCGCAACCCGGCATAGGTGGCCGTGACCTCCTCGCACATCAGGGCGGGCATCAGGGCCTCCCCCTTGGTGCGCAGGACGGCGATCCCGGCCTCGGAGGTGCCGGTGGCGGTGCGATCGTCGAGGTCCTCTGCGGTCGGCCCGAGCATGACATTGCCGTAGATCGTCGGGCTGATCAGGACGCCCTTGCCGACGGACGAGGGAACCGGCAGCACGATCCTCGGTGCCAGCGGACGGGCCTGCTTGTCGAAGACCAGCAGCTCACCGCGGCGTGGCGTGACGGTGAAACGCTCGTGGCCGAAGAACCGATCGATGTGGTCGGCGCCGAGACCGGCTGCATTGACGACCCACCGCGCTCGGATGACGTTGCCCGCCGCGGTGTGCAGTGCGGTGTGGTCCGCGTGCACGGTCACGGCGCGGACGGCGTTCTGGCACATCAGGTTCGCCCCGCGGTGCACGGCCTCGGTCGCCAGGGCGAGGTTCGTCGTCCAGGTGCAGATGATCGACTCGCCGGGGACGGCGAGGCCGCCGAGCACGCCGGGGCCGAGGTCGGGTAGCTGGTCGTAGACCTGCTCGGAGGTCAACCTGACGCAGTCGTGGTAGCCGTTGCGTTCGGCCTTGGCCTGCAAGCCGGGCAGGACGTCGAGTTCCTCCGCCGACCACGCCACCAGGATCGCGCCGGTGCGCTCGACCGGGATGCCGGTGGCCTCGGCGTACTCGGACAGCAACTGGTAGCCCCGGGCGACGAGCCGGGCCTCCAGGGTGCCCGGGGTGGCGTCGAACCCGGTGTGCAGGATGGCGGTGTTGGCCTTGCTGGTGCCGTCGCCCACGTCGGCGCGGGCCTCGACCAGGACGACGGACAGCGGCTCGCCGTCCAGCAGGGTGCCGGTGAGCTCACGGGCGATGGCGGAGCCGACGATCCCGGCGCCGAGGACGGCGACGTCGACGATCGGGGCGGCGTCCCGGGTGGCGTCCTGGGTGGCGTCGGCAGACACGGGGATCAGGGCTCTCATGGCGCGCGGACGACGCCGAGCGTGGCCTGCGCGGCTCGCTGCCAGCGGTCGAGATGATCGGCGGCCCGGTCGGGCGACCAGGCCGGTTCGTAGCTGTGCGACGGCGTCCAACCGCCGACGATGCCGGCCAGGTCGGCGGTCGGGTCGAGGGCGAGGCGGGCGCAGGCCGCCGCGCCGTAGGCCGTGGCGTGCGGGTGGGGGTAGACCTCGACCGGCAGCTGCGCCAGGTCGGCCTGGGCCTGCATGAGCACGGCGGATCGGGTCAGGCCCCCGTCGACCCGCAGCCGGGTGAGCGGGGTCCCGAGGTCGTCGCCGACGAGGTGAACCAGGCCGGCGACCTGGGCGGCGATGCCCTCGAGAACGGAGCGCACCAGCTGCCCGCGGCCTGAGCTGAGGGTCATGCCCGAGAACGAGGCGGTGGCCGTCGCGTCCCACCACGGGGCGGCGAGGCCGGCCAGCGCCGGGACGCAGAGCACACCGTCGCTGGCGGGGGCTGCGATGGTGTCGAGCTGTTCGGCGCCGGTGACCAGCCCGAGGTCTGTCAGCCAGCGCACCGCCGAGGCGGCGGTGTAGACCTGCCCGTCGATGCAGTACGGGGTCTGGCCCCGCAGCCGCCAGGCCACCGAGGTGGTGAGCCCCGCGGCGGAACGCACTGGGCGAGATCCGATGTGCGCCAACAGAAAGGCGCCGGTGCCGAAGGTGCACTTGGCGGTGCCGGGCTCGATGCAGGCCTCACCGAGCAACGCCGCCTGTTGGTCGACGATCAGGCCGGTGACGGGCACCTCGGCGCCGAAGGCTCGCGTGGTGCCGACCACGGTGTCACTGGCCACGATCTCGGGCAGTGCCTCGCCGCCCAGGCCGAACAGCTCGAGGAGCTCGCCATTCCAGGCGACGTCCTCCAGACCGAGCACCAGCGATCGGCTGGCCGTGGAGGCATCGGTGACGAAGGCGCCACACAGCTGGTGCACCAGCCAGGTGTCGGTGGTGGTGACGACGCCCTCGGTGGTGACGTGCTCGCGCAGCCACCGCATCTTCGGGGCCGAGAAGTAGGGGTCGAGCACCAGCCCGGTCAGAGCGGCGATGCGATCGGCGGCCTCGCGAAGGGCGTGACAGATGGCCTCGGCGCGCCGGTCCTGCCAGACGATCGCCGGGGTGAGGGGGCGGCCGGTGTCCCGGTCCCACGCGAGCACGGTCTCGCCCTGGTTGGCGAGCGCGACGGCGTCCAGAGGTACCCCGGCCAGCGCGACGGCGCGGCGTCCGGCGGTGAGCACCGAGTCGAGCAGAGCCTGCGGGTCCTGCTCGACCCCGCCCCCCTCGAGGTAGACCGGGTGCAGCGGTTGCTCGGCGACCGACAGCACCGCGCCGTCGCCGGACACGACGATGGCCTTGGTGCCGGACGTGCCCTGGTCGATCGCGAGGACATTCGCCATCCGAGACCCTCCTCGTCGGTCTGCTCAGCGGGGGTGACGGTTGCGAGGGTGGTTCCTGGCTGTGCGCTCGTTGCCCCGGCGATAGTTACCGGTCCACCGCGCCATGATCAACTGCTCGTCGCCGGAGGCCACCTCGGACAGGAATTCCTCGGCACGGGTGCCGCGCAGCGTGGCCGCCGGCCGACCCCCGTGTCGAATGGTCACCGACCCGTCGCCGTTTCTCCGGTAGGTGAAACCCTCCGGCGCCGGCATGGGATCCCCTCCTGTCGGTGCTGCGCCGTCGCAGATTCTGACGGGTTCGCGGTCGTCGAGCACACCCTAGGACGCCGCGAGGGCGGACCATGAGCACATGGAGGAGGACATGCAGGACGGCATGGACCGGCTTGGTACCTCGGGCGATGCCGTGATCTGGCTCCTGGTCGGGTAGATCGTGCGACAAGCCGTCGGCGCGGCTCGCGGCCACGAGCCGTTGCCGAGCGTGTGGCGCCATGCCACGCTGATGCCATGATCTCGACCCCCTGGAGCCGTGGCGCGTAGACGCCCGAGCGAGGTGCGCGCCGGCTTGCGTGCCCATCCACGATCCCTGACCGATCGCCCGCCGATGATCGATGGCCTGTCGTCGTCCACTCTCCGCGAGATCTCGCGCTGGGAACTGGCTCACGATCTGTGGCCGGGGTGGGTGGCCCAGAGCCTCACCGAGTGGCACCGGATGGCCGCGCTCCCACAACGGCAGCTCGACCGGCTCAGCGAGCCGGGACCCAACTGCGGTGTTGCCGAATGTTGCCCGGATCCGCACGTCATCCGGTCTCGCCTGGAACGCGTGGTGCAGTCCCTGCCGCGGAACGCCGGCCGCGAGGTGCGAGCGCTGATCGCGCCTGTCGACGACCGACTCAGGCGGCGGATCGTCCCCGACCCGAGCATCGGACGACGGTCGAGCGGGTACGTGTCGGCCGACGCGATCTGGGCTTGACCTTGACCCTGCGTCAAGGTTGCACGCTGTCCCCATGAGCGCACCGACACAGCACACCGACCAGACCCGAACCCCCGCGATCCGGGTGCGTTCGCTGGAACGGTCCTTCGGGGACCTGCACGTCCTGCGTCGCGTGGACCTCGACGTGGCCCAGGGCAGCATCTTCGCCCTGCTCGGCTCCAACGGGGCGGGCAAGACCACCCTCGTGCGCATCCTGTCCACCCTGGCCCGAGCCGATGCCGGGACGGCGAGCGTCGCCGGCTTCGACGTCGCCACGCACGCGGCCGACGTCCGCGCCTCGATCAGCCTCACCGGGCAGTTCGCGGCCGTGGACGAGATCCTGACCGGGGCCGAGAACCTGCGCCTGATCGCCCGGTTGCGGCGGGTGCCGGACGCCGATCGCGGCGTGGCCGAGCTCCTCACGAGGTTCCAACTCACCGAGGCCGCCGGACGGCGGGTGGCGACGTATTCCGGCGGCATGCGGCGCCGGTTGGACATCGCCATGAGCCTGATCGGCAATCCCCCGGTGATCTTCCTGGACGAGCCGACCACCGGGCTGGACCCGCAGGGCCGGCTCGAGGTGTGGGACTGCATCCGAGAGCTCGCCGGCAAGGGCACCACCGTTCTGCTGACCACGCAGTACCTGGACGAGGCCGAGCAGCTCGCCGATCAGATCGCGATCCTGCACGAGGGGCGGATCATCGCCAACGGCACTCTCGCCGAGCTGAAGCAGCTGCTGCCGCCGGCGAAGGTCGAGTACGTCGAGAAGCAGCCGACCCTGGAGGAGATCTTCCTCGCGGTCGTCGGCTCACCCCATCAGCCCGCCGCCCACGCGGCAACCCACCCTGCCGCACCGACCCCTGGGGACCAGTCATGAGCCCGCGTTTCCTCGGTGATACCGCCCTGTTGACCGGACGATCGCTGCGCCACATCGCGCGCAGCCCGGACACCATCATCACCACCGCGATCATGCCGATCGCCTTCATGCTGCTCTTCGTCTATGTCTTCGGCGGCGCGATCGACAGTGGGACGGATGCGTACGTGAACTACCTGTTGCCCGGCATCCTCGTGATCACGATCGCCTCGGGCATCGCCTACACCTCCTACCGGCTGTTCCTGGACCAGCAGAGCGGGATCTTCGAGCGCTTCCAGTCGATGCCGATCACCCGATCGGCTGCGCTGTGGGCACACGTGCTGACCTCGTTGGTCGCCAATCTGATCTCGCTGGTGGTCGTGGTGCTGGTCGCGGTGGTCATGGGTTTTCGTTCGGGCGCAGGGCCTCTGGCCTGGCTGGCGGTGGTCGGCATCCTGGGCCTGTTCACGCTCGCGTTGACCTGGCTCGCGGTGATCCCGGGCCTGACCGCGAAATCCGTGGACGGCGCCAGCGCGTTCTCCTACCCGCTCATCTTCCTGCCGTTCGTCAGTTCCGCCTTCGTACCGACCGCGAGCATGCCGGGCCCGGTGCGGGCGTTCGCCGAGCATCAGCCGGTGACCTCGATCGTGAACGCGATCCGCGATCTGTATGCGCAGCAGCCCGTCAGCAGCGACCTGTGGATCGCTCTGGCCTGGTGTCTGGGTCTGCTGGTCCTGGCCTACGCCGGTGCGGTCCGTATTCATCGGCGCACGACGAGGTGACACCGTGTCCAGATGGGGCAGATTGACGCCATGCTGACCATCGGGCAGTTGGCCACCTACGCCGGCGTGACGATCCGCGCGGTGCGGCACTATCACCATGTCGGGCTGCTCCCCGAGCCCGGACGCGACGCCTCCGGGTATCGCAGCTACGACGCGGCCGCGGTGATCCGCCTGATCCGGATCCGAACCCTGGCCGAGGCCGGCGTCCCCCTTGCCCGGGTACGCGAACTGCTGGACGCCGACCCGCCGACGTTCGCTGCCGCCACGGCACAGATCGACCGGCAGTTGCGGGCGCAGATCCGCGAGCTGCAACTGCATCGGCGACGGATCGCGCAGCTGGGCACCGGCGACGCGTTGGCGCTGCCGAAAGAGGTGGTCGACTACCTGGACCAGTTGCGCGCAGCCGGCGCCCCCGAGGCGACCATCGAACCCGAGCGGGACGCCTGGATCCTGATGGCGGCACGCTACCCCGCCGTGATCCCCGCGATGATGGCCGACAAGACGGCGCAGCTGGCCGACCCCAACGTGGTCCGGCTCTATCAGCTCATCGGTCGCATCGCCGCGAACTCGGACGACGAGGAGCTGCTGCACGAGACCGCCGACCTCATGATCGAATTGCTGGAGAAGGCTTCCTCCAGTGGGGGTTTGGACCAGCAGGACGAGCAACTGCCGGACGACGGGTTCGTCCGGCTGATGGACTCCTTCGCCGAGGCGTCCCACCCGGTGGTCACCCGGCTGCGCGAGTTGATCACCGAACGCGGCTGGACCGGCTGGACCCGCCTCGAGAAGCGAACCGGGTGAGGATGCCGTCACACCTCACCGAGCGCCTCGAGCAGCGGCCCGCCCCCTGAAGGCCCCGGTGCCGTCAGCCGTCGGCGAGATCGCGCAGCAACCTCGCGGCCTCCTCGTGGGTGGGGTCCACATCGAGGGCGCGCTGCAGCGCAGATCGCGCCTGCGCCACCTGCCCGTCGACCTGATGCGCCCAGCCGGTCATGGTCCAGGCAGGGGCCGACCCCGGTCGCGCTCCGGTCCAGACCCGCAGCAGCGGCCAGACCAGGTCGGTGCGGTGCAATTCGATCGCGCCCCAGACCGCTTTGACGAACTCCTCGTCGTCGGTGTCGAACTCGACCGGGTCGAGCGCCGCCAGGTCGTGCGCGAGGGCGATGGCGGCGTCCGGCCCCGAGGTGGCTGCGGCCTGCGCGACCGGGCCGACCAGCGGAGGCAGCGCGGCGCGCAGCACCGCCACGCCGTCACCGGGATTCGACGCCTCACCCGGGCCGGGCAGGACGATGTCGAGCGCCGCGGCAGCGATGCTCCAAGTCGGCATGGTGTTGGAGTTGGCCAGCACGACCACTCCGGTGCGCTGTTCGGGTACCAGCACCAGCCGGGCACCGAACCCTGGGTCGGCACCGCTGTGGCTGAGCGTGCGGTGGCCGCGGTACCTGCCGACGCACCAGCCAAGGGCCATGGCCTCCTCCCACGGCGGGTCGCCCACCGGGAACACCGGGCGCCACACCAGGTCCCGCACCGAGGGGCTGAGTCGGGGCGGTTGAGCGCCGGTGTCCGGCGTCGACGAGAAGTGGGCCTGCATCCAGCGACACAGCTCGACCAGGTTGGAGTGCAGGCTCGAACTCGGCGCGTGGCACCGGGTGTAGGGATAGCTGCCCTCGGGCACCACCAACGGCATGCCCACATGCGGCGCGGCAGCCAGATGAGGCGGCACCTCGGCGCGCAGGAAGGTGCTGGCGTGCATGCCGAGCGGTTGCAGCAGCTGCCGCCGGACGGCGTCCTCGAAGGTGGTCCCGGTCAGGCGTGCCAGCACCAACCCGAGCAGTTCGTACCCGGCGTTGGAGTAGGAGAACGCCGACCCGGGGTCGGACACGAGCTGCCGGTGCGACAGGCTGCGCGCGAACTCGGCGAGCGCGTCGTCGCGCACGTTCGGTGCGTGCCAGCCGTAGTCCGAGACGTCCGGCAGCCCACTGGTGTGGCTCAGCAACCCGCGGGCCGTGACCTCGTCGGCCCGACCGTCGGCCAGGGTGAACTCCGGGACCCAGGTACGGATCGGGGTGTCGAGGGCGAATCCGTGCTCCTCGGGCCCGCTCGAGTGGATCAGCGAGACCAGAGCCGTCGCGACGAACGGCTTGGACACCGACGCCAGATGGAACATCGTCTCGGGGGTCACCGGCGCGCCGGTGCGCCGGTCACGGACGCCGAGGCCGCGGGTGACCACCTCGTCGCCGCGCACCACCGCGATCGCCAACCCGGCCGTCGCCCGGGAACCCAGAAGGTCGTCGATGAGCGGCCACAGACCTCGCTGCAGGCTGTCCTGCAGGCTGTCCGGATCATCGCCCATATGGGTGACGGTACGTCACACGGTGGCCGCCGGTACCCGACGACTGCACGACGCCGGCCACAGCGGCTGGTGGCAGGTCGCACCGTGGCGTGAACCACGCCGCGGGTCGACCTCTACTCAGGAGCCGAGACCTGAGGAGACTGCCCGGTCTGGTCGGTCGCCAGCCGGAGCCGTTGGGGACCGGTGCCCGGGACGCGCTCCACCAGACATCGAGCTTCGAGGTCGACCTTCGTGTAGGTGCAGTAGTTCCGCAGGCGGCCCTTGGGGAATGCCGGATGCTTCCCGAAGCGGTCCTGCGCAGCCTCGACGAGGTCCTTCAGGAGCACCGTTCCCGCCTCGTCGCACTCATCCGCGAGCATCGTCAGGATGTGATCGAGCATGAGCGTGTACTGCCCGAGGTCCATCGTCCAGCCGTCGAGCCCGCCGGGACGGGTGGCGTTGAAGATCTCCATGTTCTCGTGGCCATTCACAGCTCAGGCGGGTTCGACGGTGCGGCGCATCACCGTATTCTTCATGCCCTTGGGACGGATGAAGTCGAAGCCTGCGCGCTCGTACACGGCCCGAGTGCCGTTGTAGAGGAACGACGACGACAACCGCTTCTCTCCCGGGATGTGGGGGTAACCCTCCACCACGCCGCCGTCTGCCTGCGCGATCAGGTCGAGCGCCCCCTCCAGGGCGACGGTCACCAAGCCCTGACGGCGAAAGCGCTTGTCGACGAAGATGCAGGTGATCCGATAGTCCGGCTCGACCTCCCCCTCGGCCTTCAGGTCAGCCAGATATTGCTTGCTGTGGTGGATGTTCGGCAGCTCCGCCGCCGTCCCGTACTCCGCCCAGGCGATCGCCTCCTCGCCGTCGTGACCGTCGCGGACGACGAGTGCGGCGTGCGCAGCACCGCCGGCAACAAGCCGCTGCTTCAGTGCCCGATTACCGTCGTAACCCTGACCGCGATGTTATGCGGCTAGCAGACGTTCGGTGGCGGGGGCGCCGCTGCGCCGTCCGGCGCATGAGACGTGCGAACGCGATCCGATCAGCTCGAGGGTCTTTCAGCAGATCACTGGCGACCGGCACACCGAAACCCGAGGCCTCCTGGCTCGACGAACAGGTCACCCTCGGACACTGATCGACGCTCGGGCTGGTGACCGAGTCGGACCGGGACATCGGTCCACCGGCCAGGGTCTGCTGACCGGGCACGAAGTGCGAAGACTCCGTGCCCGGTCAGCGAGTGTTCAGGTGCTCTTCCGCCCGGTCACTTCACTTCGGAGCGGCGCAGGAACAGCAGCCCGATGGTCAGCGGCAGCACGATCCAGATCGCGGTGGTCGAGCCGAGCATGGCCCACTCCTTGCCGGTGTTCGTGGCGCCATCGAAGAGGGTGACCTGGGTGTAGTTCCAGTCGATCCACGGCTGCAGGTCGTTGAACCACTCGCGCACCTGGGCGAGCAGGGCGAGGATGCCCGGCAGCACGAGTGACACGACGAAGTAGCCGACGATGGCCGCAGCCGAGTTGCGCAGCACGACGCCGAGGGTGAACCCGATCGCCATACCGACGAGGTTGCCGAGCACGATCTGTAGCGCCGTCGAGACCGAGATGTCCCAGACTGTGTCGACGCCGGCGAGCGCGGAGCCCGCCAGGTTGCCGAGGGCACCGACGGCGAAGGCGACGGCCATCGAGACGACGCCGACCAGGAAGGTCGCGATCGCCTTGGCCCCGATCACCCGGCCGCGACTCGGCACGAGGGTGAAGGTCGTGAGCCCGCTGCGCTGGCTCCATTCGCTGGTGACGCCGAGGATCGCGACCATCGGCAGGATCACCGACATCGGGAGGCCGATCGCGGTCGCGAATTTCTCGTAGGTGACCCCGTCGTCGGGCACGAAGATGATGACAGCGCCGGTGGCCATGACCGAGAGGACGCCGATGCTGAGCAGCATCCAGAAGCCCGAGCGGGTGTCGAACATCTTGCGCAGCTCGACCTTGATCAAGCGTGTTGTCGGTATGGCAGGCTGACGAGCCTGGACGGTCGCCGTCGTGTCGGTGCTGGTCGTGGGGGAGACAGTCGTGGCGGTCATGCCGCAACTCCTTCGCGTTGGGTGTCGGCAGTGAGCGACAGGAACATGTCTTCGAGCCCCGCGCCTTCGGCAGAGCGGAGCTCGGTGAGGGCGATGCCGGCGGCCAGCGCCACCGCTCCCACCTGGGCGGGATCTGCGTCGGTGCGCACCGAGCCGTCGCCGGCAAGCGTGCTGGCGATCCCGGCCTGCTCGAGGGCGTGCGCGAGGTCGCGCGGCGACGTGGAGCGAGCGAGGGTGCCGGCAGCAGCGAGCAATTCCTCCTTGGTGCCGGACGCGACGATCTTGCCGTTGCCGATCACGACCAGGTCATCGGCGATGACCTCGATCTCGTGCAGGAGGTGCGACGACAGCAGCACAGTGCCGCCCTTGTCGGCATGACCGCGCAGCAGGTCGCGCATCCAGCGGATGCCGGCGGGGTCGAGGCCGTTGGCGGGCTCGTCGAGGATCAGCACCCGCGGGTCGCCCAGTAGCGCGGTCGCGATGCCGAGTCGCTGGCGCATGCCGAGTGAGTAGTTGCGGACTCGGCGTTTGGCCTCGTTCGGCGTCAGACTGACGAGCTCGAGCATCTCGTCGATGCGGGTGCGTGGCAGCCCCATCGTGTCGGTGGCGATGGTGAGGATCTCGCGGCCGGTGCGGCCGGCGTGCTGCGCAGACGCGTCGAGGAGGACGCCGACCTCGAGGCCGGGGTTGGGCAGGTCGGCGAACCGGGCACCGTCGATGGTGGCCGAGCCGGACGTCGGGGCGGTGAGACCGGCCATGACGCGCATTGTGGTGGACTTGCCAGCGCCGTTCGGACCGAGGAAGCCGGTCACGCGGCCGGGCTGGGCGATGAAGGAGACGTTGTCGACGGCGGTGAAGCCGGCGTACCTCCGGGTCAGCGAGTCAACTGTGATCATGGCTCCAACCCTCGCCGCTCGACACCGGTCGGCACATCGGGTGTCACCCCCACGCTGCCCCCAAACGACCCCCGCTCAACCCTGAGACGGTCTCGGGGTCCTTGGTCACCACGAGGGTCAGGACCGAAGGGAATCCAGCCCCTTCGTTGCTGTGGCTGACGTGGCTCAGAGTCCCCAGAAGGGTCCGGAGAGTCCGACGCTGCGCAGGTAGTCGGCGGCGGCGGCAGGTTCACGTCGGATGTAGCCGCGGTCGAGGCGGCCGGTGTACCAGTCGGACGCGAATCGCCACAGGGTGGTCAGGTCCATGACGTAGCCGCGGGTGTTGCCGGTCTGCTCGAGCCAGTCGTCGACGCAGGCGTCGTTGCAGAACAGGCGCTGGTGGCTGCAGGTGTGGACGACGTCGTCCCACATCCGGGCCGCGGGGACCAGGAAGTGGGCGACCTGCTCGCCGGACGGCGGTGCGGTCCGGTCGACGTTCCAGGCGTGCGCGGTGGAGCAGGCCGGGCAGGTGGTCGCCACGAGCAGGGAGGGTTCCCAGGTGAGCAGGTGGGCCATCGCGAAGGAGTCCCAGGCGCACCCGCCCCACCACAGGGTGTTCGCGCCCATCACGGAGAACCCGAGCGGGACGGCCGCGAACGGATGCGCCATGGCGATTCGCCCGGTCCCGTCGAGGGCCAGGTGCCGGGCCGCGGCGAGCTCGGTGATGGCGTCCCGGACAACCTGTTCTGTCACCTCGAGTTGGCGGGCGATCTCCTCGACACTCGGCGACCGACCTTCGTGGGCGAAACCGGCGTAGACGGCCAGGCGGACATCCTCGATCGTGGCGGAGGCGCTCGGGTCCGCGGAGGCCTTCATGGCGGGAGCGTAGTGCCGGCCGAGGCAAGGTCCGTGAATCACGGAATGAGAGAAACCCAGCTCTCATGCACAGGAAAGGTATATCCGAGATCGAAGCAGACCGGCCGGCTCCGCACGGTCACGATCTGGCCGCTGTCGCAGGGCGAGCTGTCGGTCGGCCACGAGAACCTGCTGGAAAGCCTCCACACGGATCCGGCGACCGTGGTGGCACAACACCCCGTCTCGCAGACCACTCGCGAGGACTACATCGACCGAGTGTGCGCCGGCGGCCTGCCCCTGGCCGTGCGCCGATCACCGACAGCCCGCGCCCGCTGGTTCGACGACTACGTGCGTCAATCCATCGAGCGGGATGCCTCGAACTGAGCCGGGTGCGTCAGCGGCAGTCGCTGGCAGACCTCCTGACCCGATTAGCGTCCCAGACCGGTCAACTGCTCAACATCTCCAAGGCCGCCGAGGCCGTCGGCGTGGAACGCAAGACCGCCGAGGCCCACCTACGGCTCCTGGAGGACCTGTTCCTGGTGGTCCGCCTGCCCGGCTGGGGAAAGACCTTGCGCTCACGGGTGAGTGTGCGACCCAAGGTGCACCTGGTCGACTCCGGTCTCGCGGCCCGACTGCTACGACTCACCCCCACCAAGCTCGCCACCTTGGACCCAGCCGCGCTCACCGACTTCGGAAACCTGTTGGAGACGTTCGTGGTCGGCGAACTGCGCAAACAGGCCTCCTGGCTCGACGAACCCGTCACCCTCGGCCACTGGCGCACCAGCGACGGCACCGAGGTCGACCTCGTCGCCGAGTTCGACGACGGACAGGTCCTCGCCTTCGAGGTCAAAGCCAACCAACGAGCCACCGGAACCGACATTTCCGGCCTCCAACAACTACGCGAGGCGCTCGGACCCCGATTCCGCGCCGGCATTGTCCTCACGACCGGACAACGCACCTACACCCACAGCGACCGCATCCACATCATGCCGATCGACCGCCTGTGGCAAACCAATGACCCAGACCCCGACACGTGATGCACGGAGTCTTCCGGTGGCCAGCATCACGTGGACTCCTTCCCAAGATGAAGATCATCATCTCAGATCAAGGTGTCCAGGAAACCGGGTCAAGCTCCCGCTCGAACCTCTGACGGGCTGTGAAGGACCGAACATTCCGAGGACGTCCATGAGTAGCCTTCCCACCATGCGCACGTCCATATGTGGAGGCTGAGTCGAAGGAGGCCGCGATGGCTGGTCAGATCGTCACGACGAAGGACGCCCCGCAGTCCCCGCTGTACGCCCAAGGGATCAGGGTCGGGGCGCAGATCTGGGTCTCGGGAATGACAGGAATGGACCCAGCGTCGGGCCAGATGGCTGGCTCTACCATCCAGGAGCAGACCGAGCAGGCGCTGACGAACTGCGAGCGGATCATCGAGGCCGGCGGTGGCACGCGAGACGACATTGTCGAAGTGGGTGTGCTGCTGGCCCGACCGGACGACTTCGCTGGTTTGAACGAGGCCTACGCCGAACACTTCTCCGAGCGCGCGCCCACGCGCTACGTCGCGCGTCTCGGGCCGGATCTTCCAGGCGTGCTGGTGTCCATCCGCATGACCGCAGTCATTGGATAGACCTTCCGTGGATTGTGGGGCGCGAGACGACGTCCGGCTAGCCGGGGAGCGGCCCTTGTTGATCGGCGCAGGTGGATCCCGCCGTGGCGCCTCGGGCTGAAGAACACACGCTCTTGCCGCGAGGTGACTGATCTCGGGGCCTGTCCGTGGCGGCTTTCCGGTTGCGACCCGTGCAGCACTCAGGTGGACACCGAGCTCCTCGAGGCACTCCCGAATGACCGCCTCGCCAGGCGACTCGCCTTTCTCGACATGTCCACCGACCAAGTCCCAACAATCCGGATACCACTCACGCAGCGGATGACGATGCACCAGGAGCACGAGACCGTGCGAACAAGCACTGCGACTGCGATCGGAATCCGGGCGACCATGGCGGCACGCTACGCGCGCATGCGCTCTCATGCCGTTGTCCGGTTGATGCGGCCCATGCCGATGAGTGAGTCTTGGTGCTCCTCGCTTTAACCCGGGGCGGACGCCGCGTGCCGCTCAGTCCTGCTCAGCGCCCCAGCACGCAAGGGCAACGATCGCCTCGCGCAAGGCGAGCCCGCGCTCGGTCAGGGCGTAAGCGCGGGTGTTGTGTCGAAGGGGCAACCGGTGCAGGACACCGGCCGCTTCAAGCTCGCGCAGGCGGGTGGCAAGCATGTTTGTCCCCAATCCAAGGGTGCGCTGAAGATCGCCGTATCGCTGCGGGCCGTCGAGTAGTTGTTCCACGATGAGCAGGGCCCACCGTGCTCCGACGACATCGAGGGCCGCCGCGAGGTCGCTCACGCGGTCGGAACGGGTTCTGGCCTCATCCAGAACGGCGAGTAGTGGTAGCCGTCGGGATCGTCGAATTGACGCTGATACATGAAGGGGTAGTCGTCGGTGTCGCCAACTCGCCCGCCAGCGGCGCCGGCGCGCTCAACGAGCTCGTCCACCGCCTCGCGGCTGCCGAGGTCGAACGAGACCGTGACCTTCGACGGCGTGTGGGGCCCGCCGATCAACTCCTCAACGCCGCCGACGCTGGCGTACATCTCACGGCTCCCGAGCATCACGTACTGGTCGGCAGCGATCGCGAAGCACGAGACGTTGTGATCGGACATGTCAGGGTTCAGTGTCCAGCCGAGGGCCGTGTAGAAGGCTGTCGCTCGCTCGACGCTCTCGACTGGACAGGTAATGAAGAGGCTCATGGGGGCTGATACTTCCAAAATGGAAGTATCTGCGTCAAGCTGGACCCTGCCCGTCGTCCAACACACTCATCTGCCGCGGACAGGGCGTTCGGTCCTGCCGAGAGTCGGATGTTCGGATCAGTCGCCGAGATGCTCAAGATGCCGGCGCGCTTACCGCGTCAGGCCGAGTCGGCGCTTCAACCCTTGTTCGCAGCTGTAGCGTCGACACAGACGACTCCCTGATTGCCTTCCTGGTCGGCGATCACCGTCATTGAGGGTGCCTTGCTGTCATCAATGACGGACCCGCCCGCGGCCAGGGCGGCGGCGATCCGTGGCCCGGCCGACTCAGGGGCCACGTATACCTCGACGTGGAACCGCTGACGAGCGGTGTCGTGCGCGTCAGCGTCCCCGAACCACAGGTTGGGTACTCGTCCCGTGGCGTCCCTGATCTCGTCGCCAGGAGTCCCGAGGCCCTGCGACTCGGCCTGCCGGTCAGCAGGGCGGCCCAGACCGGTGCGATGGTCGCGGAGCGCACCGTGTCGAGGCCGAGCTCGATCTCGCTGACCGAGCCCGGGTCGGCGGTGAGCTCGTGGTCGACGGCGATCTCGCTGATTCGGCGGGCAAGGTCGACGTCCTGCTGGGTCACCCACTCGATGACATATTCGGTGCCTTCATCGTCGCGGAAGACGGCGTCGGCGCTCACCAGCTCGAGGTCGACATACCCCTTACCGATCGACACACGCGGGTGGTGGCCGAACGCGTCGCCGGCCTCGCCCACCGCGGCGACGAACCGTGCACCGGCGCCGAAGTCACCGACCAGGTAACGGGCATGAAGTCCCTGGGCCAGCTTGCGCCAGTCAGTCAGGTTCGCCTCGGCGATCTGCTCGCCCGTCAGCATGTCCATGCTCGGGGACCCTATCCGGCTCTTCCTGATCGAGGGTGTAGCCGGGCTTGACCGGTCGCCTCGGGCAGCCAGACGAGCGTTCAAGGCGCCTGACTCCAGGAAGCTGTTGGCAACGTCCGCTTCTGCCGCGATCCGCGCGTTCGGCCCTCCCGAGTTGAGAGCGGTGAGCGGCATCAGGAGGCGCTCATGGTGAAGCTGAGGATGACCGCCGCACTGGCGACGATGTGCCCAGGTGCCAGACCTTGCTCGCTGGCTGCACCCGAGGCCTCTCCCACGCCCTCGATACTGCTCAGGCCGCGTGGCCGCAGGGGTCTACGTCATCGATATCCACCCACTTCCGATTCGTGCACCGGCAGCCTCGGCGTACAACTCCGCCTCGCGACGGCCGGCGTCTGCGTCGCGGGTTCTCCCGACACCGCGCGGCGATGTCACGGACGCGCAGCCGAGGTGCACTGTCCCCGTTTCGCCACACACGCTTTTCGAGCATGCTCACCTACGGGCAGCCCGGCGGACCACCCGTCCACGGACGTCGACGGACGCTCACGGACACGACGCCCACCCTGACCAGGGCGCCGCCGGGGACAAACTGAGACGAACAATTGAGACGAAGACACGAAGCGCGGTCATACCCCCAAAGGGGTATGACCGCGTTTCCGCAGGTCAGACGCGGTGGCGGTGGGATCCGCGGGCGCCGTCCCCGCTCCGCGCGACCGGCGGCCCGCTCCCGGCATCCACCCGATTTGAACCCACGGTGGACTTGCGCCCACTCACGCTTTCGAGAACTGCACCCCAACCCCAGTTGGAGTTCGGGAACGTCCGTGAGCTGCAGGTTCACCACGGAACAGACGGCTCCGGACATCGGCGGACGCCGGCACATGAGACGAGAACTGAGACGAACGATCTGCAACACAAATCTATAAGTTCATGTAGTATTCTGTTCGTGACCTTCGTCAGTGTCTCCGAAGCCGCCGACCTGATCGGTGTGAGCGTGCCGCGTATCCATCAACGGATCGCTGACGGTTCCCTGCGCGCACAGCGGATCGGCGCCCAGTGGGTCATCGACGAGCTGTCATTGCTGCGCATCGCCGAGCGACACCGACCAGGCCGACCGCTGTCGACCCGCTCCGCGTGGGCGATCATCGCCACCTCCCTGGACAACCAACCCGCCCTGACCGGACTGGCGCACGCCGAGCGCCTCCGGGCGCGAGCACGTTGGAACGGTCTGCTCGAGTCGGCGAGCCGCTGCTCGGCGACCGAGGACGACGTCCGGCACCTCTCGACGACCCTGCGCTCGGTGTTCCGCAACAGGGCCTCCCGACTCCAGCGCACGGCAGCTGTGGCCGACCTCTCCCGACTTCGCCAGGACCGCCGGTGGCAGGCTCTGGTCTCTCCTGCCCAGACCGGGATCGCCTCAGCAACTGTCGAGGGGTACCTCTCGGCCGACGATCTCGACCCGATCTCCCGCGAGTACCTGTTGGTGCCGGTCGACACCGACGCCAACGTCGTGATCCACGTACTGCCCGCGGGGCAACATCCCTACCCGACGTCCACGCTGCGCCTGGCCGCCGACCTGGCCGACCACCGCAGCCCCCGCGAAGAACTCCGGGCTGCCGAACTCCTCCGCGGCCTCGCAGCCGAGAACCTGACCGACCGATGACCGCGTTGCCGCCCATGCCGCCCGAACAGACGGCGTCCTGGCTCGCGCTGCTCGACCTGTACGAGCGCCTCGACCACGGGTGGACCCTCATCGGTGGCCAGCTCGTGCACCTGCACTACGCCGAACGCGGCCAGGCTCCGCTGCGTCCGACCAACGATGTCGACACCGTGATCGACGTCCGCGCGGACCCGAACCTCCTGAACCGGTTCACCCGCACACTCAGCGACATCGGATTCCTCGCCGACGGGATCTCCGCCGACGGCAACCAACACCGCTGGACACGAGGACCCGCATCCCTCGACGTCCTTCTCCCCGAGGGCATCGGCACACGCGCACGCGCCCGACTCGGCGTGACCGGCAGCCCCACCCTGCCCACCGACGGCGGCACCCAAGCCCTCCACCGCACCCACACCGTCCCCGTCACCATCGACGGGCGTCACGGGCACGTCCGCCGACCCAACCTGATCGGCGCTCTGGTCGCGAAAGCCGCAGCACACAGCAACCCCGGCGACCCCCGACGCCACCGGCACGACTTCCTCACCCTCGCCGGCCTGATCACCACCCTCGACGTCGCCGACGACGTTCTCACACCCACCGACCGAAGGCGTCTGAGCAGGATCATCCATGCCATCAACGCAGACCGCGTCCTACTCCTGGAGAACCCGAACGCTCACGAAACGATCGCCCGGCTCACCATCGCCACCGGCCTGGCCACCTGAGTGCGAGCCGGAGCGTAGCGAGAGGCGTCGGGACCTCGGACCAGCACACGCCGGAGCACACAGCGCCCAACTCCGCACACGCTTTGAGGGCGTGCTCATCCCCCGCGCGCTCATCGGACCAACCGTCCATGGACGTCGACGGACGCTCACGGACACGGCGCCCACCCTCACCAGGGCGCCACCGGGGACAAACTGAGACGAGAACTGAGACGAACAACTGAGACGAAGACACGAAAACGCGGTCAGAGCGGTGGCGGTGGGATCCGCGGGCGCCGTCCCCGCTCCGCGCGACCGGCGGCCCACTCCCGGCATCCACCCGCCACCGCCAACGAAAAACCCCGGGCAAGCCCGGGGTTTCGTTGGCGGTGGCGGTGGGATTTGAACCCACGGTGGACTTGCGCCCACACACGCTTTCGAGAACTGCACCCCACCCCCAGTTGGTGTTCACGAACGTCCGTGAACTGCAGGTTCACCACGAAACAGACGGCTCCGGACACCAGCGGACGCCGGCAAATGAGACGAGAACTGAGACGAACCCAGCCCGCGTGACCCGCATCAGGCGATGGCCGCGATGTCCCCGTCGTCGAAGTAGATCGCCTGATGCAACCGCCCACCCAACGCCGCGGCATACCGCGCCAGGACATCCTGCCCCGACACCCGGCCCCGCTCGATCTGGGAGACCCGCCCCTTGGTCACACCCATCCGCTCAGCCACCTGCAGCTGGGTCAAACCCCGCGACCGACGCAACTGCGCCAGACGCGCACCGATCACCTGCGCCACCAACTCCTGCTTACCCGCCTCGAACGCCGCCGGCCCACCCGCCTGCTCGACGAACTCCTCGCGGACCTCACTCCACCGCACCCGACCACTCATCGACCCACGCCCTCCTCGCCCAGCTCGGCATCCCGTTCGACCAGATACGCCTCATAGCGTTGCTCGGCGACCGGGATCGCCTCCCGGTACCACGCCCGCCACCGATCGGTCTTGTCACCAGCCACCAACAAGATGCACGCCCGCCACGGATCGAACGCGAACAAGATCCGCACCGTGCCGACCCGCAACTCCTTCAGATTCGTCACCGACGAACCCCTGATCGAGTCCACCAACGGCCGACCCAAACCCGGACCATGCTCAGCCAGGACATCGATCGCCTGCGCCACACGGTCCCTGTCCGACGCCTCCAACGCCCTGATCCAGGCCAACACCTCATCGACCACGAAGACGTCCCAGTCCTCCACCCGCCGAGTATAGCTTCCGCTCTACTATCGGCGGCATCGCCGAGTTGACTCACGTCGAATGCCCGCGTGGGTGGGGTCGTTGACTCATCGGTGGATGCCCGCGTGGGTCAGGCTCGCTCGATGGGGTTGACCATGGTGCAGCGCAGGGCGGTGTTGGCCTCGCAGGTGGCGGCGTGGCCGAAGGCCACCAAGGGCGAAGTCGGCCATCCTGATCATCTGGTGGCGGTCAACGGGTGGCATCGTGACCACGCCCGCAAGATGATCCGGGCGGCCGTGGCCGATGGTGGCAGCGACCGGGCGGTCGGTCAGCGGCGGGCGGCCCGGGCACCGGTCTACACCTACGACGACGCGGCGATCACGGCGTTGGCGACGTGTTGGGCGGTGCTGGGCGGCCCGACCGGTAAACGGCTGCAACCGGCGTTGGCGGCCCCTGGTCCCGGCCCTGCTGGCCCACGGTGAACTGCCCCAGGACCCGGCCGTGATCGATGCCCTGTTGGCGATGTCGGCGGCCACCATCGACCGGCGCCTGAAGACCCACCGGGTCGGACTGGTCGCCGCCAAGGGCCGGTCCCTGACCCGACCGGGCAGCCTGTTGAAGTCCTCGATCCCGTTGAAGACCTGGCACGAATGGGACGACACGGCACCGGGGTTCATCGAGATCGACCTGGTCGGCCACGAAGGCGGCGACGCCAACGGCGCCTTCCACTACACCCTGGACGCCACCGACGTCGCCACGGGCTGGACCGAGGCGATCAGCATCGCCTCCAAAGGCGAACGGACCGTCTCAGCGGCCCTGACCCGCCTGCAGGTCCGGTTCCCGTTCGCCCTCCTGGGCATCCACTCCGACAACGGCAGCGAGTTCATCAACCACCACCTGCTGAAATGGGCCACCGACCGGCAGATCACCTTCACCCGAGGCCGGCCCTCCCACTCCAACGACCAGGCCCACATCGAGCAGAAGAACTGGACCACCGTCCGTCACGCCGTCGGCTACCACCGCTACGACACGGCCCGAGAACTGGCCCTGCTCAACGAACTCTGGCCCCTGCAAGCCCAACTGACCAACCTGTTCCTGCCCCAACAGAAACTGCTCACCAAGACCCGCGACGGCGCCAAGGTGACCAAGACCTACGACAAGGCCGCCACCCCCGCCACCCGCCTGGCCCGCGACCACCCCGACGTCCTGACCCCCACCGACGCCCACGCCCTGCGCCACCAACTCGACGTCCTCAACCCGGCTGGCCTGGCCCGCCGCATCGCCGCCGTCCAGGCCAGCCTGCTCGAGCTGGCCCGCCGCCGCGGCAGCATCCAACGCCGCGCCAAGACCAACGCCGTCTACCTGTCCAAAACCAAGATCAAACCACCCCAGGCCCCGCGGGCATCCACCGATGAGTCAACGACTCACCCCAAGCGGGCATCTTGACGTGAGTCACCAGGATCGCGGCGCACCCGTTGACGCACCGAACACGCCGACCATCAGCAGCCGCGACCGACCGCCACGTCACACCACCCTCGACCCGTCCGCCGAGACCGTCACCCACTCAGCCGCCGACAACCTCGAACAGCACCACCCCAGGGGACGACCGGCCGCGGCATTCCGAGTTCCGCCCGAACTGAGCTCCAACGTCGCGATCCGCTTCTCCTGCGCCACCACCACAGCCCGCAACTCCGCGACCAGCAAGAGCAGAACTTCCCGCGACGCATCCTCCCGCTGCCACATTTCACGCAGCCAGACAGCCTCAAGACAGCGCCACCCAACAATCGACGCACCAACGGCTACACCCGCAGCCGCCTGGATGTTGTACCGCCCCTGATTTGGGCAGACGGGGTGCGGCGGTCCACCCACAACCACTACTTGGCTGTGATGTCGAGATTCCAAGGCCCGCCGAAGGGAGGGGTGGTGCCGATAATCCCCGGTTCCCAATGAGCGCCTGTCCAGGCGTAGTACTGGTAGCGACCAGGGGGCAAAGGGTCGCCAGCGCACGCGGTGAGTGGAATCCCGCTGGAGAGACTGCCGGAGGACTCTCCCGGCGCCAGTTCGACACCACGGCCACTGGCGCGGACTTCGTCGGCGAGCGCGACCACGACCCCGTCCCGGACGACCGCGGTCCGTGGCTCACCAATGACGCCCTTCAACCGGCTTTTCGTGGGGTTTGCCAGAGTTATCGTGATGGGGAAGTAGGTGTCGCCTATCGCGTTCACCTTGACATCCCGAGGAGCCACCTGAACATCGGTGCCCACATACAGCGACGGCCCCGCGATCGTGGGCATCCGCCGTCCACATGCCACGCTCGGTCGGGGTGCCGGCACAACCGGCAGCCCTGGATCATTGGACGGCCCAGGCGAACCTGCCACCGAGGTTGCGCTAGGGGTGGGTTCCTTGGCGGTCATCACCGGATCTCCGTCTCTTGCCATGGATGTCACCAGACCCACGAACACGACCGCAACGCCGCCGACCGCAGCGGCGGCCCCGACCCGGATGTTCCGTCTACCCGACACCCGGCGCCGGATCCGCTGCACGTCGAGGGCATCATCGGGCCAGGAAAGGCCATCTAGATGCCGGGACACGACCCTGTCGATCTCGTCGTCCGTAATCATCCTTTGCTCACCTTTTCTCCCACCTGGAGTTCGGTAGCCAGACGTTTGCGGGCATCGGCCAGATGCCGCTTCACTCCGCCCACGCTGCACCCGAGGACTGCCGCGATCTGTTTGACCGGAAGATCATCGAAGAGCTGCAAGGAGAACGCCGCTCGCTGCAACGGCGTGAGGCTACCCAAGGCACGGACCACGAGATCGTCCAGGGCAACTTGATCCTCCGGTGATTCCTGGCGCCCGAGCAGCAGCAGGCCCCTCACCTCGCGCCAGCGACGCTCTCGGCGGGCTCGGTTCAGCTGGAGCCTGGTCATGGTCTTGCCGAGGAACGCCTCCAGGTTCTCAATATCGCTCGCATGGCCCGGGCGAGCCCATACCCGGACGAGCGCCTCCTGCACCAGGTCCGCCGAATCGGCCTCGTTACCCGTGAGCAAATAGCCAAGGCGCAGCAGTCGCCGCATGCGCGACCCATCGGATACAAACCGTTGCAGATCGTCTTCCACTGCCACAGCAGACCCTCCCGGGACCGACTCGGATCCATTCCTCCTCGTGGAGCTTCCCAGCCTCACCCCTCTCAGACACCCGGGAACGGCCGAAGGTTGGGCTGCCCGAAAAGCGCGACGCGCACTTCGCTGCCCGCCTCGGTGTGCAGGGCCAGAAGGCCACATACCGATCGCTCGCTTCGGCCGAGGGGATGGCCCAGGCTCCTCGCCTTTCCGGGTCGCCGTGCGCGAGGATCGTGGGCCAGTGGTGAGGGAGGCGGTTGTGCGGTTCCGTGCGATGACGTCCTGGGTGCCGGGCTCGCTGTCGGTGGAGGGAGTCGCGAGGCTGGCTGAGGGTGTGGGGCTTGGATTCGCGCCACGAACGATGCGGGGAGGCTGGTCGCCTCGACGCACGGTCAAGGTGACCCAGCAGGCCTGGGCGCGGTTGTTGGCCGAGGGGTATGGACAGTCACTGGACCTTGAGGGCGAGGGAGGCGACCTGCAGATCAGCTATGTCGCCATGTGGGGCATGGAGATCTTGATATGGACCCTCGACCAGTGGCCGAACGACTGGGCCACCGTGCTCGACGAGTGGAGCTTGTCACCCGGCTTCACCGCCGGCTACGTGGGCGACCCCGACGACCAATTCTGGCAGTCCGCGGACCACGTCAGCACCTACGAACTGTTTCAGCGCCCCGTTCCCACACACAAGATCGTGACTGATCCCGAGACCCAGTGGCAACGCATCGATGTCTCCGGCAACCCAGGCAGGATGATTGGGATGCCCGGGTTCTGGTTCTGCGCCGGGGCGAGCATCTGGCTCGCTCCCCCAAGCTTCCCGATCCTCGCCGAGCACAGACTGCGGGCCTTCGCCGGCGCCGTCCCCGTCGCCACATCCTCGACAATCCGGATCGACCTATTCGACGCCGCCGCCCCGGAGGCGACGATCCGCGCACGGCAGCAGGCCCTTCTCGACCACCTGGACCTTGACGCAGTTCTCGCCGGCATCGACCCATCGGGTCGACAAGGCGACGCTTCAGTGCGGTACGCCATCAGGACCGAAGGGCCAGTGCGGCTCGAGGTCACTCGATGGTTCACCGCCGACGGCCACACACCGTCGCGACGCTCCGCTGCGGCTCAAGAACAGTCCACCACCTATCGCCACGACGGGTCGCTGATGGAGGTACGAGAAAAGCACCTCTGACCCACGGGTGACAGCCGCGCCCCCCGGCGGGAGTGTGACATGACCCCGGCTGCGGCATCGAACCTTCTCGCCCGACCTACCGCGATCAGCGCGAGCGTCCACGCCCAGCCACCCAGCAGCCGTCACCGCACAGATATCCGCCGGGATCCGCACGCGGCCCTGGTCCTGAACCTTCGAGCGTGAAGTGGGTTGGGCTGCTGCCCCACCAAACACGCTTTCCGGCGTGCTCACCGGTGAGTCCTTCGCCGAGCCAACTGTCCATGGACGTCGACGGACGCTCACGGACACGACGCCCACGCTCACCAAGGCGCCGCCCGGGGATAACTGAGACGCAAACTGCGACGAACAATTGAGACGAAGACACGAAAACGCGGCCATACCCCTGAGGGGTATGACCGCGTTTCCGCAGGTCAGAGCGGTGGCGGTGGGATTTGAACCCACGGTGGACTTGCGCCCACACACGCTTTCGAGAACTGCACCCCACCCCCAGATTGGTGTTCACATACGTCCGTGAACTGCAGGTTCACCACGGAACAGACGGCACTGGACACCGGCAGACGCCGGCAAATGAGACGAGAATTGAGACGAGCCGCCATCGCGTCGGGCCGGCTCAGCCGCGACCGGCCGTCCTCCGTCGCCCCTGGCCGGACTCTCGTGAGCCCCTTGCGGACGCGCTAGGCGAGCATCGCGGGCGACGGCGATCCGGGGCGGTTGCTGCGGATGGACCGGGGCCGATACCCCGCCAGGCTCTCCGGGGTCGCCGTGGTCCTCGGGAGCCAGGGCCTCGACCGCGTACGAGATGGCCTGACCGGTGTGGATCGTCTCGCCGTTGGTCGAAGACCGGGCGGATGCGATCCGTGCCAGCGCGCTGCCGGAGTTCGTCCCGCCCCGCCTTCCGCCACGCCTCGTCCGCGGCGAGGTCAGGGCATACCACCACGAGGGCGACCTGGCACCCCGCCGCGGTGTCCAGCGCCCTGAACATCTGGCCGAGTTCCACGTCCCGAAGCCACGAGCCAGCCTGGTGTCGCCCATTCGACAACTCGCTCACCCAGACAACGCAAGGCCCCGAGCACCGACACAGCGACGGCCTCAGATACGTGCTCACAGCCCGCTGGCAGCTGCGTTCCGCCGGTGGTGTCCTGTCCCGGGATCGAAGACCCTGTCCGGCGATCACGGTCGGGCTAGCCTGGTCCCGCTCCGTCACGACTGGTCACCGGAGCTGTGGACACGGTCGTCCTGGGGGTGGGGATGCCAGCTTCGCTGGAGTCGGCGCAGGTGCCCGGATCGAGTGCGCCTCGCGGGCGTTTCGTGGGGGTCGGGGTTGGCACCTACGAGTCGGACTACCTGCCCGATCTGCCACGCGCGGTGAGCGATGTGACCACGCTCGCGCACCTGTTGGCCGGCGGCTTCGATGGTGAGCCCCTGACCGATCCGCAGAAGGCCGACGTCGAGGCCTACTTGGGGCATGTGAGGGGGAGCTTGCCCGAGGGGGGCTCGGTGGTCGGGATCTGGGCGGGCCATGGCACGCCGTCCCCGGTGGGGGTGTTGCAGTTGCCGGCAGCGAACGGGACGGACGAGGACTCGGGGAACCTCACGGCCCAGGATTTCGTCGCGGCGTGTGTGCGCTCGGGCGCCAACCAGATCGTCATCGTCTTGGACACCTGCTTCTCGGGAGCGGCGACCTTCGATGCGGCCAGCCTCTCCTCTCAGTTGATCGCGCACAGGCCTCCCGATGCCGAGCACGTGTGGGTGGGGGTATTGGCGTCGTGCCAGCCGTGGGAGAAGGCCCGCGACGGGACGTTGGGCGAGGTGTTGTGCGCATTGCTGCGGGAGGGGCCGTCGGATCCGCAGACGCGGGTGTACCGCTGGTCGGCGCACCAGCGGCTGCTGCGTGGGGACGACCTGTGCGACGCCGTTCTGAAGGCGTGGACCAGCCGTGCCCAGGAACCGATGCTCGTGACGACGGGCAGTGCCTGGTACATGATCCCGAATCCGTTATATCGGGCCGGGGCCGCGCAGGGAGTGGTCGAGCACCTCCTGCTGGCGGCCCGCGGCGGCGCCGGAGCCAAAGAGGTGTCCGCGTTCACCGGTCGCCGCGGCGAGGTGGACACCGTGGTCGGGTGGGTGAGGGAGCGCGCGCCGGGGGTGTTCGTGGTGACCGGGCCGCCGGGAACGGGGAAGTCGGCGATCGTCGGGCGGGTGGTGAGTCTGGCCGACCCCGTGGAGCGTGCCCGGCTCCGCGACGAACCCGGCTGGCACGGATGGGGGCACGCCGACCCTGGTGAGGGCAGTGTCCACGCGAACGTGCATGCCCGCGGACTGACCGCCGACCGGATGGCCGAACTCCTGGACGCCGCACTGATCGCGGCAGGCATCCTCACCCCAGCCCTGAACGGGCGAGCACGCAACGCGGGACTGCTGGTGGGACAGCTGCAGCAGGACGCCGAGGCCGACGGGTGGGTGGCACCGGTGATCGTGGTCGACGGGTTGGACGAGGCCCGCGGCGAGGTGTTCAGCATCGTCGAGGACCTGTTGTCCCCGTTGGCGGCGGTGGCCACCGTGGTGATCGCGACCCGCCAGGTCGTCCGCGGCGGTGATCAACCCGACCTCATCCAGGCCTTGGCGCCCCATGGCCCGGGCATTGACCTGGGCATCGCGATGGTGCGGGCCGCCGGCCTGGGCGACGTCCGCGCCTACCTGGTCCGTCGTCTCGATCAGGTCCGGTCCAGCATGGATGCTGTCGCGGTCGCTGACCACGTCACCACCAGTCGCCCGGGCGAAGCTGGGGTGGAGCAGCCGTTCCTGTTGGCCCGGATCGTGGCCGATCAACTGCGGGCACACCCGGTCGACACCAGCCAACCGCACTGGCAGTCCCAGGTGGCCTCCAGCTACGGGCAGGCCTTCGACCTGGACCTGGCCCGCATCCCTGCCCCGCCCGATCGCGTGATGCCGGCCGGGTCGACGCCGTCGTCGCGGGCGCGGGTGGTGTTGACCGCCTTGACGTGGGCGTTCGGGGCGGGTTTCCCGGCCGAGGAGTGGCTGACCGTGGCCCAGGCCCGGGCGCCCGAGGCCGACCTGAAGCAGGCCGACATCTGGTGGGTACTGGCCGAGGCCGGACGGTTCATCGTCCAGGACGGCGAACACCAGACCGCGGTCTACCGGATGGCCCACCAGTCCCTAGCCGACCTGTTGCGCGCTCGCTTCGACGTCGCCGCTGACGCCCCTTTCGACCCGGACGCCCGACCCGTCGCGCTGGCCCTGACCGACCGCTACCAGCAACTCATGGACGCCGGTGTCCCCGCCCAGTCCGCGGGCTATCTGTGGCGCTACGTGTGGCGACACAGTGCCGCCTGCGGCCCAGACGGGTTGGACATGCTCCGCGGCCTGGCGGCCACGGAACCTGCCCTGAGGAATGACCTGGCGCTGGCCGCGGGTGAGGTCTCGCAGACGTTCCGATTCTGGGGCCGCCGGCAGGAGGCCCTGGCCCCCACCCAGGAAGCCGTCGACATCTACCGGGAACTGGCCGCCACCAACCCCGCCTTCCGACCCGACCTCGCCAGCTCGTTGAACAACCTCGGCGTCCGCCTCAGCAACCTCGGTCGCCGCCAGGAGGCCCTGGACCGCACCCAGGAAGCCGTCACCCTCTACGGGACCTGGCCGCCAACCCCCGCCTTCCAACCCAACCTCGCCAGCTCCTTGAACAACCTCGGCGGCCACCTCAGCAACCTCGGCCGCCGCCAGGAGGCCCTGGACCGCACCCAGGAAGCCGTCACCCTCTACCGGGACCTGGCCGCCACCAACCCCGCCTTCCGACCCGGCCTCGCCGGCGCCCTGAACAACCTCGGCGTCTGCCTCAGCGAGCTCGGCCGCCGCCAGGAGGCCCTGGCCCCCATCCAGGAAGCCGTCACCCTCTACCGGGACCTGGCCGCCACCAACCCCGCCTTCCGACCCGACCTCGCCGGCGCCCTGACCAACCTCGGCGGCCACCTCAGCAACCTCGGCCGCCGCCAGGAGGCCCTGGACCCCACCCAGGAAGCCGTCACCCTCTACCGGGACCTGGCCGCCACCAACCCCGCCTTCCGACCCGACCTCGCCAGCGCCCTGACCAACCTCGGCGTCTTCCTCGGCGAGCTCGGTCGCCGCCAGGAGGCCCTGGACCCCACCCAGGAAGCCGTCACCCTCTACCGGGACCTGGCCGCCACCAACCCCGCCTTCCGACCCGACCTCGCCAGCGCCCTGACCAACCTCGGCGTCTTCCTCCGCAACCTCGGTCGCCGCCAGGAGGCCCTGGACCCCACCCAGGAAGCCGTCACCCTCTACCGGGACCTGGCCGCCACCAACCCCGCCTTCCGACCCGACCTCGCCCGCGCCCTGAACAACCTCGGCGTCCGCCTCAGCAACCTCGGCCGCCGCCAGGAGGCCCTGGACCCCACCCAGGAAGCCGTCACCCTCTACCGGGACCTGGCCGCCACCAACCCCGCCTTCCGACCCGACCTCGCCATGTCCCTGAACAACCTCGGCGTCCGCCTCAGCGAGCTCGGTCGCCGCCAGGAGGCCCTGGACCCCACCCAGGAAGCCGTCACCCTCTACCGGGACCTGGCCGCCACCAACCCCGCCTTCCGACCCGACCTCGCCAGCTCCCTGAACAACCTCGGCGTCCGCCTCAGCGAGCTCGGCCGCCGCCAGGAGGCCCTGGCCCCCGCCCAGGAAGCCGTCACCCTCTACCGGGACCTGGCCGCCACCAACCCCGCCTTCCGACCCAACCTCGCCAGCTCCCTGAACAACCTCGGCGTCTTCCTCGGCGAGCTCGGTCGCCGCGAGGAGGCCCTGGACCCCACCCAGGAAGCCGTCACCCTCTACCGGGACCTGGCCGCCACCAACCCCGCCTTCCGACCCAACCTCGCCAGCTCCCTGAACAACCTCGGCGTCCGCCTCAGCGAGCTCGGCCGCCGCCAGGAGGCCCTGGACCCCACCCAGGAAGCCGTCACCCTCTACCGGGACCTGGCCGCCACCAACCCCGCCTTCCAACCCAACCTCGCCAGCTCCCTGACCAACCTCGGCGGCCACCTCAGCAACCTCGGCCGCCGCCAGGAGGCCCTGGACCCCACCCAGGAAGCCGTCACCCTCTACCGGGACCTGGCCGCCACCAACCCCGCCTTCCAACCCGACCTCGCCAGCGCCCTGACCAACCTCGGCATCCGTCTCAACGACCTCGGCCAGGAGCATGGCGACCTGTGGGAACCAGTGGTGGAGGATCTGTCACCGGCAGAGCGGGCGTTGCTGTTGCTCTATCGGTCGACGAACACCAGTGAACCGGCGGCGGAGGCGGCGTCCTGGATCTGCCGGGCGCTGGTCGAAGCCGGTGAGGATCAGCCTGTCCTCGCGGCACTACGCGATCAGGCACGCCGCCACCGGGCGGGCGACCCAGCAGCCTTCGACGCTGCCTGGGCCACGGCCACCACCGAGCCCACACCACCTGCCTGGCTCCACGTCGACCCCACCCTGTTGGCAGCGGCACAGGCTTGGGTTCAGACCGAGACCTATGAGGATGAACAAGCCCACCTGGTCGAGCACCCCGAGCTGCTCACCACCGACGCCGATGGCGCCGTCGACGAGGCACTCCTGCCACTCGACCCGGTCGAGGCCGCCCGGTACCAGCAGCTACGGGACGCCGCCCGGGTCCACGGGGTCCAGGCCGCCTACAGGCCGCTGCTGCTCGCCATCCTCACCGGTCGTCTTCTGGCCGCCACGGGCCAGGAACGCCGCCTCCTGCTGACCGACCACCGCGACGACCTGCTCGACGACACCGTCCACCAGATCCTCCAGAACCGCGCCGCCGACGAGGACCAGGACGTCGCCATGGCTGCCGCCGAGGGACTGGCCCTGATCATCCTCACCGGTCTGGACGCCACCGGCTCGACCCTGACCGCTGTCCTGGACGCACTCGAGGAGCCCACCCGGTTCGCGCCACTGCTGCAATCCCGAGCCGTGACCCCCGATGCTGTTCTGTTGCAACCGGTCGCCGAAGTGGCCTGGTCGTACGCCGTCCGTACCCGGGACGACCGGCTTGAAGGTCTGGCCGGCCTGTACCTGGCCACTGCCGCCGCCATCACCCACGACACGGACACCGCGCTCGCACTGCTCGACGAGGCCCGAGAATTGACCCCGGACCAACGCGACACTTGGGTGGGCCTCCTCCTCGACATCACTGCCCACCACCCCACCACCCTGCCCCTGGTCCAACACCTGATGACCCCACCCCACCCCACCAGCGACACGGGTAATCCTCTCCAGGGCAACGGATCCCCCGACCCCGATAGGAGACACTGATGGGTGAGCAGCAGACACCGTCGACCACGGACCTGGTGGTGGTGCTGCCCGGCATCACCGGCAGCACCCTGCTACGGGCCGGGAACCCGGTCTGGGCGGTCACGCCCGGGACACTGATCGAGGCGATCACCCACCTGGGCCGCCACCTCGCGGTCCTGCAACTACCCGAAGGCATCGGGGACGAGCATCCCGGTGACGGCGTCGAACCGGGACAGTTGATGCCGACCCTGCACGGCATCCCCGGAGTGTGGACCCCGATCAAGGGCTACACCGAACTCCTCGACCACCTCCGCGGCCTCGGATACCGCGAACCCACCGGTGACCAGCCGGGGAACCTGCTGGCGATCCCCTACGACTGGCGACTGTCGAACCGCTATACCGCCCGCCGCGTCAAGGCAGTCGTCGAACCCGCCCTGGCCCGCTGGCGCGCACGAGGCGGCCGCTACGCCGACGCCCGCCTGGTGTTCGTGTGCCACTCCATGGGCGGACTCATCGCCCGCTGGTACATCGAGATGGAAGGCGGCGCCGAGATCACCCGCAAACTGATCACCCTCGGCACCCCCTACCGCGGCGCCGCGAAAGCCCTCGCCCAACTCGTCAACGGCGCCCCCCGCAAACTCGGACGCCTCGCACCGGACCTGACCCCCCTGATCCGATCATTCCCGTCCATGTACCAACCCACCCCCGAATACGCGTGCATCACCCACGGGCGCGACCTGCTCAAGACCGCCGAAACGACCCTGCCCGACCTGAACACCACCATGGCCACCGACGCCGCCGCATTCCACACCGCCCTGACCACCGCCGAACATGCCCGCGGCGACACCGTGCACGCCATCACCCACGCCATCGTCGGGATCCGCCAAACCAGCACCACCACCCTCACCCCCACCCCCACCGGCCTGGACGAACGATCCACCTACCAAGCCGAGCAGCTCTACGGCGACGGCACCGTGCCCCTACCCGGCGCCGTCCGCCACGGGCTACCCCTGGACACCCCCCTGATCAAACGCATCGCCGACAAACACGGCAACCTGCAACGCAACCAAGCCGCCCTCGACGAAATCGAAGGCATCCTCACCGGACACGACGTCAACGTCCGCGCCACCACACCCCTGCAACCCCACGTCGACACCCCCGAACTCCTCACCCCCGACGAACCCATCCCCGTCACCATCGACCTCGGCGCCAACCACGGCATCCGCCTCACCCTGCGCAACGAACACGGCACCCCCATCGACACCCTCACCCCCCGCCCCCACCACGGCACCGCCACCGCCACCTTCGACCCCCAACCCCCGGCGGCTACACCATCGACCTCACCGGCCTGGCCCCCGCCAGCCCCATCACCCCCATCAGCAGCGACCTCATCATCTGGCCACCACAAACCTGAACCAGGGCTACCCAGGCTGGGGCAGCAACGGTCTCAGTCAGGCTGATCGAGTGCCCGTGGCAGCTTGCCCAGCTGTCGCACGAGGAGGTCGGCGAGCAACACCACCTCGGCGGCCTCAGTCGCGTCACTGAAGTCGACACGTCGGTGGCTTACCGGGTTCTTGAACAAACCGAGCGCCCCGGCGAACAACTCCATCGTGGCGACTGCCTGCCGGGGTGATCATCTACAGACCAGAGCAGGCCACCCTCACGACCATCGCGGCCGGCCCGGAACGCCTGCCGCATAAGGTCCACGCCGATGAGTGTCCGAGGAAGACCAGAAAGCTCCATGGCGAGAACAGGCAGCAGAGCACCGGCGCCACCTCCAGCAACGCGATAGACCGTCACTGCTGATGTAGGCGGCAATCATGAGCAAGACGACCGCCATAGCCGACGTCCCGTTCAGCGCGGCGAATTACTTCCAACCTCGCCAGCTGCGCAGCGCTGTCGGGCCGGCATCGCCGTTCAGCCGACACCGCAAGCCTAGGGTTGGCAGGATAGGTCCTGGAGCGAGCGTGCTGGATCAACCGAGAGGGGACATCGTGAACAGGTTTCGAAAACTGATCGCCGAGGAGCGGGAGCAGGTTGGCTCCCACATGTCATATGGAGATCAGTGGCGAGCCTCGGGTTTCGACATGGAGAGTCTTCCTGTATTCAAACCTGAAGGAGAGTTTGCGGAGTTTGTCACGGCGGCTCTTGAGTTGGTAAAGCCAAAGATGTGGAACCCGGCATTTTACGGTCAGGCACCAGATGGTGTTACTCGATTGACAGATCGCGACGTGGGGTCAATTGCGAAAGGATCTCGCGAGATAACTGTGCGCAACAGGCAACTCAAGCGATGCGGCTATCTCTTGCTGAAAGGTGGCAGAGAGCTGGATGATACCGCTATTCCGAATCTCCCTGCACTGCATCCAGGATCCGCTCTACTCATGACGGACCAATGGCTCGGCGCCTATCGTGGACCCCTTAGCCTTATGCCGAAGATATTGGCTCAGTACTTGGCCAACTTTGACGGAAGAGCCTACGACAAGCGCAACACAGGGAGTCGACGCGGTCTCCACCATGCCTTTGACTCAAGTGTGAGATACCATCCCAGCCTTCCTGATCCTATGGCACGAACCCTGGACCACTGGCTCCATTCATAGCCGGTAGCCTTACGGTCAATTGCATGGTAAAGAGGTGCTCGCGTGCATGACTTGCCAACTCCACAGGGACTCATCATGCAGCTTCTGGCTGCCATGTTCGGCCCCACTTCGATCATCCTTGTTGTGTATGTATTTGTGACAGCATTCAAGGCCTGGGTTGATGGAGTGCGTTCGCTGGGTCAAGCGCTCTCCCGTTTTCGTTTCTGGGCACTCAGGGGCTCGGAATACATACAGGACCGCGGGAGGCAGAGCGTACTCGGCGCCGTTGCGGTCACGCTCGGAGCAGTTGTGATCCAGGGATCTTGGGTCTTGCTTGTGGCCATTGTCGGCAGCGCGGAATCCGCATACAGACAACAAGAGCAGCCGTCAATGATCGGAGCGAACGCGCTGCACCCGAGCAGATGGGATGCCTACACCGTGGCAACGGTTGTCGCAGCTGCGGCGGCCCTGGCACTCTCCTACCTTCCGGAGCATTGGCGGTCGCGTCCAGGGATGTATGAGTCGACAGACGCGACAGCGTGGGGTCGATTCTATTTCTTCTCCTGGACTGCGGCGATCGGCCTCCCCATTCTCGCAGCTCTCTTCTGCGGATTGGGGTACGTAGCTGGACTATCGTTTGACCTAATTACTCAAGCTACTGACACAGCGCCCGATGTTGCGCGTGACTATCCGATTCTGGGAGTGGTGGCACTCTGTGGACTTGCTTTTCTTGTCTCTACCATGATTGCGGCCTCAAGCACCTCTCTCGTCCGAAGTCAGTGGACCGACATCGTTTGAGTCGCGGCCTCGCATTCACGACGGCACGCTAACGCTCTGCGCTCCTTCACCCTTCCGAGACCGGTGGATCTCGAAAAGGCAGGGCACGCCGAAGTCGAAGCCCGGCGTGAGCCGCGGTTGTTGGCATCCAGCCTTCTTGTCATTCTGCACTACCTGTGAGTCGCGGCTGGCAACTTGCATTGCGATGGTTTCAGACTGGCGGACTACTCGGGTGGGGAGGCACAGTCCCTCAATGCTGTATTTTCGGGCCTGGAGATGGCGTTACCAGGAACAGGCACAGATCAGTATTCCAGTGCGGAAGGTCTGACTATGAAACCGAGTCCACGTGTCGTGAACTGCAGAAATTGGCTCGAACACCTGCGCGGCTCCGCCCTCGACTTCCGCAACCTCACCAACTACATCGCCCGATCCCTGCACCGGGCAGCGCCGGGATCATCGCTGCGCGCCTCGAGACGGCAGGCTTCAGGCCGCGACTACACCCTCGATTCCGAAGAGCCACTTTGCGCCGTTCAACGGTGCGTGTGGTCGACGGCGAACCGGGGGGTGGAGGGTCAGGCAGCTTCGCTCAACTGGGCCAGTTCACCGATCCGTGTACGGGTCGACGGCGGGGTCCACACCCTGATCCCCACCGCCGTCGTCTCTACGCCGATCCCGGTGGGCGGCCGCCTCGATACTGAAGTCGGCCATGTCCACCTGGGCCGATGCAGTTCGATCAGTTGATCGAGAACGCAGGGGTGTAGCCGAGTCCGTCACCGAGGTGCTCGTAGACGATGGTGGGTCGCAGCCTGTTCCAACGGTGACCCAGCAGCAGCGCGAGTCCGCCAGGTCCGGCCAGAAACAGGTGGATGACATCGACGGCAGGGTTGCTGGTGAGTTCCTGACGGATGATCTGCCTGACCTGCTGGGCGTACAAGGCGGCGTGCCCGGACCCGGCAATGGAGGCGTCGTGCGGCATGTTGCCGGGAGTGATCGAAAGCAGGGTGTTGGCAGGAACTGCTGTCTGCTGTAGGTACGCGCAGACATCATGGGTGGCGTCGAGGGTGCTGCTGAGGACCACGGCGAGATGTTCCCCCTGCCGGAGGGCGAGGACGTCGACCCGCGGTTCCGAGTTCAGTTGGATGGGTGCCTCAGTGTCCCACGATTGCCCTGCCCCACGATCGCGGCGCTGGACATAGTTGATCTTCCAACTTCGGGTCTTCGGCGCGAGCGCGCCGACCAGGAAGAAGGTGGCTTGCCGCATCATGCCGCGCAGCGTGAGGTACTGCCATCCCTCCATCTCTAGCCGAGCGATGGCCTCCGTCAGCTGGGCCTGCATGATCATCCAACCGTCGGGGGTCTTGGGCTGACAACGCGCTTTGGGGTTGTCGCCTTGGAACAGGTCGACCCAGTCGAGGACCTCATGGGCGTCTTCAGGGTGCCGGTCCCAGTCGAGTGCCTGGACGAGCAAGACACCACGCTCGTCCCCCGCCCGAAGCTGGCGAGCGTCGATGCTGGCATGCACGTCTTCCGGGGTGAGCACGCGGCGGCCCTCGCGGACCCAGCTCTGCACTTCGGCGGTAGCCAGCAGCAACGCGTTGTCGTCCGATTGCAGGCCAGCCGCCTCCATCAAGGCGCAGACCCGGTCGATCTCGGAGCTGATGCTGCGTCCAGTGACGAAGCGCAGCGCGCCGAGCAGGCCCCGCAGGTCGTCCTCGCAGCCGTCGACGTGCCGGCACCAGGCCTGCAATGCCTTGCCGACATGGCTCCGCCTCGTCACCTCCGCAGGCAGCTTCAGCAGCTCGGTACGCCCGTCGATGGCTCCGAGCAGCGGATGCTGAGGGTCGGGAGCTCGGTTGGTGATGATCTGCAAGTCCGGGTTGGTGCCCCGCAGTTGGAGGTAGCTCGCGAACAGCTTCTGCAGCAGCGATCTGCCGTTGGCCCGCGCCGCCGTAAGGTACGTCTCGTCGATCGACGCACCGGAGGTCGTGGACCACTTGACCTGCGACAGCAGGTCCGGGCGAGTGGTGCCACGCAGAATGACGTCGTCGAAGTTGCCCACCCCCGTGCGTTCGACCTCCAGCCGGCAGAAGCCGCTGCGGGCACGGATCAGTTGCATTGCGTGCGACCAGACCATCAGGTCTTGGTAGTAGTCGCCGCCTCGGCGCACGCCGCTGGGGGACGCGGGTCCGGCAGCGTGGGGCGGGAAGATGCTCATGCCGGTCAGCAGCCCTTCGTGTCGAGCGGATCGTACGTGACTTGGCGCGCTGGCTGGCTGCGTCCCGCTCTGGCGGCGCGGATATCTAGGCGGCCGTCAAAGCGATGTACGAGGAGGACCAGGGGGTCGGCGAACTGCGTGGATGCCTCGCGGATGCAGGCCTCGTCCTGCCTGCTGGGTGGACATGCAGCCGGGTGGGTATGCCAGTCTCCGACGTAGCCGAGCCAGGGATGCTCGTGGTCGTCGATCGCGCGTATGAGCGCCGCTTGGGTGAGCTGCTCCTGACGGTGCCACGAAGTGGATGTCGCGTCGGGATCGATCACCTCGACGGCGTATCGGAGGACTACCGAGCCGGCCTGCCACCAGCCGAGCAGCAGCCCGCCGGTTTCCTGAGGATGTGCCGCGGATGCCGCCTGCGTCACCATGGCGTGCGCGTCCGGGTGGACCTGCACGGGTAGTCCGCCGACGTCAGGCGGCTGATTGGTCACGGCCGTGGCCGTCGTCTGGGCCTGACGGCGTTTCGGTCTGCGTTGCCAGGAGGTCACGCAAAGTCCTGGCAGTCCGTGGCACGACGCTCAGTTGTGGGAAGGTCAACCGCGGCGAGCGATCCCCCTGGCGCTGTCTGGGGCGGCGGCAGCACCAAACCTGTCCGATTGAAGGGTTCCTCCGGCTGGGCGACGCGGACGTCGACCAGGCTGGGAGGGCAGACGCCGTGGAACAGAAGATGGTCAATCACCACACGGCTGCCGAGCTCAGCTGCTGCGATCACTGCGCCGGGCGGGGTGAGGGACACGGCGCTGCCACAACCGCGCTCCCGCGGTAGGTGCTCATCGTCGAGACTTGGCAGTCCAGGAAGATAGCTCTCCCCCATCCGGAGCGGGAACCGGTCGACCCGTGCGATGCCGCCCTCGCGTTGGACGCACACTGAGACCACGATATGACCTATGCGGCGCCCAGCAGACTCCACAGCTGTGGCCAGCAGGCTACTCAGGGCGGCGCCGGCCGTCGCATCGATGACGACGTCGTGGCCCTGAATCAGATCGACCGCCTCCTCGAGGGTGGTCACCCAGGCGCGCCGCACGACCACACTCGAGTCGCCCTGGTGCGCGGTCAAGCGGGCCCGTACCGCCTCCACCTTCGCCCAACCCACGAAGGACTCGCCGGCGAGATGCCGCACCAGGTTCCCCGGGCGCAGCACCTCGGGGTCGATCAGCGTGAATCGTCTGACACCGGACCGGTGAAGGATGTCGGCCAGGAACGACCCGATCGCGCCGCAACCGATCACCGCGACGCTCCTGCTGGAAAGCTCCCCCGCGTGTGTGCCTGCCCGCAGGTTCCGGGTGCCGGAGCTGGTGTCGGCGGCCTCGGAGGCGCGCAACAGAACCCCGGTGGGGCACGTCCTGGCGCGCACGACCAGCACCCCCGGGCTACCGTTTCGGTGGTAGCGCAGCAGCAGTCGGTCGATCACACCCAGGCCGATGCCGTGCCCGACGGTCGTCGCGTGCGGTCCGAGCAGGGCTGCCAGGTCCACCCAGTCACAGACCGGGTGACGTACCTCGCCCAGATCACCGATCCAGGCCAGTTGGCGATCCTTGCGGCGGACCCGGGTGCTCGCTTCGGGCATACGCCGCACCTCGTCGGTAATGCGCACGGTGGGCGCTCCTGAATCGCCGGCGACGCGGACGGTCACGGCGGACAGGCCTTGAAGGGCGTCAGCGTCATAGAGGACGAGCGCTGCCGACAGCGGTTCGTGTTCGAGGTGACGGTCCAGATCGCAGGAGGCGTCGCCCGGCCAGCCGTTCGCCGTCGCCTCCAGCCAGCCGACAACCCGCTCCAGGACGGCCACCGGGTCGCGCCAGGGCGCCTGCTCGACGCTGAACCGGCCGGGCTCCCACAGACACATCACGCCGTAGTGCTGCCCCGGCTCCGGACGCGCGAGATGGAAGGTGGCGTCGAAGGGTGCACCGGCCTCCAGCAGCCTGACCTCGGGTGCAGCGAACGGGAACGCATTGGTCAGGACGATCTCGACACGGGCGGTGGCCTTCCCCTGCGAGGGATGTCGCCAGGTCACCGGCCCCGTCAATCGCACGCCGTCGTCGCCGAAGCCGTGGGCCAGCAGCTGCTCTCGCCACCGGTCCGCTTCGGCCGCGCACGCAGCGTTCACGCGTAGCGGCCCTGACCGGCCGGAACGGTGACCGAGCCACGGGTGAGGCTGGCATCGGCCTTCGTGCGCCCGTCCGCCGTGCAGTACTCCGGCATGGCGAAGATGTGCTCCGGGTCGTCCGTGTTGTGGGTCATCCCGAGCAGCTCCTGCCATTGCAGGGCCGATCGGCAAGCGTCGTCCTCAGCGAGCGCGCTCTCGGCGAGATCGGCGGCCTCGGCCATCCGCTTAGCTGCCTGCCGGACCTGTTCCGGCGTGGCCTTGCTCTTGATCGTCTTGCCGTCGAGGGTGGGGTCGACCGGTCCGTCGCTCTCGTAATCCGGGAGGTGATCAGCGATGTGGCGAAGGACAACAGTGAGATAGCCGGCGAGCGTTGACTCCTCCGGCTGGAGATCCTGGAAGGCGTGCCAAGTGAGGACCTCGAAGTAGTAGCCGCCGGGCTGGTCGTCCCCCCACGTGCGGCGCACCTGACGCACCAGTTTGACCACCCGGACGTATGCGCCGCTCTTGGCGTCGTCGGCGTTGAGCAGGTAGGTCTTGTTAGCCTCGGTGGTCAGCTCCGTCATCCGGTCGGGGTGGGTCTCCACCCAGCGCGCGTTTCCGTCCTCTTCGATCTTCTCCGGAATCTGCCAGTGCTCCTCCGGGTGCTTCACGCACGGGCGGGCGATGACCACGTCCACCGACAGATCGAAGTCGGGGAAGTCGACCTTGAACGAGCGGTGCTGACGCTCAACCCGATCAGGGAAGGTGTCCTCCAGCACCACCGCCACGTGATCCATGATGTCGCCGGGCCGGGTGCTGGCGGTGGCCTTCTTCAGGCGGGCGAAGACGTCGACGTCCTTGACCCGGCGGATAGAGACCTGGCGCTTGTAGGAGCCGATCAAGATCGGCGAGATGTCCAGATCCTTCAGCTTGGGGTCGGCCTTGAGCGCTTCGCTGACCTCGGTGTGCGCTTGCTGTGCGTGGGCGGCGTCATCCCCGGGGTTGATGCGGCCCATGGCGTCGTTGAACTGCTTGGCGTGGGTGGTCACGGACGTGTATCTCCTTGCTGCTGTCGAACCGTTCGCGGACTTATCCGCCTCGATGTGCACCGCTGCAAGAACTCCCCGGGTACTGCGCGCCGTGCCTCATGCGAGAGCTGCACGCAGCGTAGAAGGCACCACCGACAGTATTCGGACCGCGTCGATCACAGCCCGGACGGGGCGCCGCGAGCCGTTGCCCCCAGCAGGAGCGGAGAGCAGGGCGGCACCGTGCGATCAGTGGCGACGCGGTGGCCCCAGATGATGGCCAATCCTTAACAGCAGCGTGTCCCCTTCGGGCTCGAGCTTGCCTGCCGCGGTCTCCACGACGTCGGCCAGCTCGGCCACCCGCCCCAGGAGGACCTGGTGGTTATCCACAGGCTCGTTGACGGTCAGTGATCACTCGCCGCAGTGTGGATCCATCTTCGAGGCGGCCCCCGGTTCGCGTTGCACCGCTTGCCGGGGGCCTGGATGACCCCGGGAGGTCACCGTGGATCCGACGTTACCCACCCCTGCCCCGCGCCGTCCTGATCCGGGTGAGTCCGGTCCGGGGCGGCGGTCGTGGGCGTTGCAGGTCAGTGAGGCTCGTTTCTGCATCGTGGTCGAGTGCACGGGTGATGGTCCGGCGCTGCACCTGGTGTTGACGGTCCCGGCGGGTGCTGCAGCGGAGCGGGCGTTGCGGGCGGCGGGTTGGCATCCGGTGGGGCAGTGGCGGTGGCGGTCCTGGGGGCTGCTCGCCACCGTCGAGCCTGGCCCGCCCGTCACACCTCCGGCACCGCCGGCCGGTCCGAACGCCTGACCTCGACTCTCCACTCCACGGGCCAGACCGCTGGTGGGTCAGTGGGTTTGGGCTCTCGGGTCGCCGTGCGCCGGTTGGTTCCTGGCGGCGAGGAGTTGGGCGGTGCGCGGTGGCAGGTCGTCCATGCATTGGGCGTCGTGTCCGGCGAGGAGCCGGGCGACGTACAGCTCGGCTTCGGCGGCGAGCCCGAGGGCATCGCAGGCAGCGATCAGGTCGAGCAGCGGGACGTCGTCATATGGCGCGGCCTGCGCCGCCACCGACGCGGCGGCGTGCGCGGCGCCGGGGTTGCCGGTGGTGAGGTGGTGGATGGCGAGCAGGTGGGCGACGTCCACGATCATCGCGGTGTACTCGGAATCGAGGGGGGTGTCGGCGAGCCAGGTGTAGCCGCCGGGGCGTTGCCGGTCGAACGGCATTCCGGTGACCAGGTCGAGCGCGGCCTGCAGGTCAGTGATCCCGTCGGCGCCGCGGGTGGTGCCCCGCAACCGGAGCCGGGCCATCAGGTCGGCGTCGACCAGCACTCCCTGCACCCGGTACAGGCCGCCGCGTCCGTCGGTGCCGGGTGCGGCGGGCGGCAGGTAGGGCTGCCCGGTGGCGGGGTCCTGGCCGAGCCAGGTCCGCACGACCGAGATGGCCTGCCGCAACCGACCCGACCCGGCCACGCCACTGGCTGCGGGCCACAGGTCGGCGGCGATCTGTTCGGCGCTCAGGGCGCGGCCCCGGGTCGCCAGGTAGGCCACGACCTCGGTGTTCCACGCTCGCCGCGGTTTGCCGGCGGGTAGCGTCCCGGGTGCTTCGACCTGGACCGGGCCGAGGACGCGGACCGTCGGCACGGCCCGGGTCGGGTCGTGCCAGGCGGCGAGGTCGGCGTCAAGGGCCGAGTCGGCGTCGGCGACGCGGCGGGTCACGGGTTCGGGTACCGCGGGGGCCAACGCCACGACCTCGGCGGCGGTGGTCGCGGCGGTCGCCACGTAGGTGGGTGTGGGTGAGGGCAGGACCGAGGACGTCGCCTGCGCGCCGGCCAGGCCCAGGTGTGGGACGTCGTCCGGCCGGGTGCCGCCGTTCTGGGACGCCGCGACGGGGGTCACCGTGACCAGTTCGGGGCGCAGACCGCCGTGGGCGTCGGCGAACTGCTCCCAGTCCCGGTCCCCGTGCGCGGCCGGGACGGGGGCGTCGTCCAGGGCGGCGGCGGTGCCCAGCAGGGCCGCGAGTTCCCGACCGGCCGTGCTGGTCAGGCGGTGGGCGGTCAGGTGCAGGCCGAGGCGGGGCACGTGCAGGTGGCCGTCGGCGGTGACCTCGAGTCGCCATTCGCGACCGACACGGCTGGCGTCGGCGCCGGTGACGACGACGACCTGCCCGGTACGCACGCCCTGCCCGAGGGTGGTGAGCAGCTCGCCCAGGCCCGCTTCCTGGGGGGCGTCTGTGGCCAGGATGAGGATTTCGGGGAACCAGGTGTCGCCGGCCACGTTGAGCAGCCGGGCGGGCAGCACTCCCAGGCCGATGCTGTCGATCACCTCGTGCACGCCCTGCACGTGGCGGGTGGCGTCGCGGACGGCGCGGGTGATCTCGGTGGGGTTCTGGGCGATCTGGATTCGTTCCGGGCTCAACGCCACCAGGTCGTCGTCGAGGCCGGCGAGGGTGAGGTAGACCAGCTCGGGCCACGGGTTCTGGGACAGTTCGGCGGCCAGGTAGCGGGCCAGGTCGGTGCAGCGTTGCGGGTCGCCGGTCAGGGCCAGGGCCGCGATGTGTTCCAGGTCGAGTAGCCAGGTGTGGCCCTCAGGGGTGCAGCCGACCGAGACCAGCCCCGGGTACGGCGCGGGATAGCGACCGCGGTGTTCGGGGTCGAACCCGGTTGCCGCGTCGCGGGCCAGGTGCCACCGATTGCCGCCGTCGCGCGCCTGCCAGTCGCCGGGGGTCTGGCGGACCGGTTGCGCCAGAACCAGTTCCACCCCGACGGCGTCCAGGCAGACGGCCATCACGTCGGGCAGCCGACCGCCGGGGTCGCCGGCGAGTTGACGGCACAACCCCCGCAGTGCCTCATCGAGCCAGGTGATGTCGCGGGTGCTGGCCGAACGCACCGCACGTTCGGTGGCGACGGCACTGATCGGCGTCGGCGGCGCGGCTCGACCCGGGGCACGGTAGCGGCGTTGCTGGCGGCGGGCCTTGACCATCGACAGCAGCGCCATACCCCCGACGAAACCCGACCCGAGCCCGGCCGCGACGAGCGCGGCGAGACCGTCCACCTCGTCCGGGGCCGGTTCGGGTTGCGCGGCATCGGGTTGCGCCTGCCCCGCGGCGGTGGGTACGGCGGGCGATCCGGGCGTGGCAGCGGGCGGCGCTGACTCCACCGACCGGGACGCCGCGGCCGGCGACGACGGCGACGCAGCGAGGGTCGGTGTGGGCATGGCAGCGGGATGGGTCGGTGTCGTGGGCGGAGCGGAGTTCGCCGGCGGCGCGGGCGGTGTCGCTGCGGTGCGGGGCTCTCGGCCGTTCGCCTCCGGTACGGCCCTGGGACGCCGTGCCGTGGGCGCCCCAGCCGGCTTCTCCTCCGTCGCCGACACGTTGATGACCCAGCCGGGTTCGATGTGGTCGGGGTCGGTCAGCTGCTTGCCCCCGGGTTGAGCGCTCCCGGCGTTGGCGGCCCACAACCGGTGCCAGTCCGCGACGTCGTGCGCGGCGGCGATCCCCGACAGGGTGTCCCCGGGCTCGACCACCACCTCGCCCACCCCGGCGGCTCCGGCACCCGCGGACGGCGAGGCGGCGGCGTCCGCGGGGAGCAGGACGGTCCAGCCGACCCGCAGCATGCCGGGGTCGGTCATCACCTCACCGTCGCCCTGGCGTCGTCCGCGGTTGAGGTCCCAGATCTCACCCCACCGTTCCCCGGCGCCCAGGTGCACGGTGGCCAGGTCCCAGTAGGTGCCCGGCCCACCAGCGGTGATCACGTAGCTGGGTGGCGTGGGAGCCGTTGGCGTGTGCGGGGTTCGGGTACTCGGCAGGGCCGCGGGGGCGGTGGCCACGGTGGCGGTGGGTGCGGCGTCCGGGATGGTGTGCGCGAGGGTCGGGGTACTGGCCAGCGGCCCGAGGGCGAACACGGCGGCGACCAGGGTGTGGGCCAGGCGTTGCTGGGCGGGGAAGATCCCGACCAGCCGCACCGGGCGCCGCATCCGCAGGGCGGCGGCGACCAGTTCGACGATGACGGCGACAGCGAACTGCGCCCAGGCCAGGTAGGCAACAGCGGCCAGGACGGCGACGAGCACGGTGTCGGACAGGTCTCCGGCGATCAGGTCGGGCCAGCTGTGCCAGGGGTTCCCGACGGTGGTGGCCAGGAGCACGGGCATTCCGGCGACGACCGCGACCAGGACGACGACGGCGGCCAGGGCACGCAGGACGGTGAGGGGTCGGCGCATCACGGGGCTCCTGTCGTCAAACCGTGCAGGATCGTCGCGGTGGCTTCGGCGGTGCCCGTCAGATCGGTGATCCCCACGGCTGACAGCACCGCGGCCTGCCGTGGGACGTGGGCGATCACGGTCACCTCGCGGGTTCCGACGCTGACCTCGCCGCTGGCCCCGCCCAGACCGAGCACGCGTTGGGCGGCGGCTTCGGCGGCCACAGGGTCGATCTGCAGGTTGCTCGCCGAGGTGGCGCGCAGGGAGGTCTGGGTGATCGAGTCCGCGGCGGCGCGGGCCGCTTCGTTCGCGAGGTCGGCGGCGCGGCCCCGGGCGGCGATCGCTGCGCCACCGTCGATGACCAGCCCGGCCATGGCCATCAACCCGACCGCCATCACCGCCATGTACAGCGCCAGGGAGCCCTCCTCGTCCCTGACCCGCTGCGCGGTAAGCCGGTTCACAGGCCGGTTCACGGCGCACTGCCCAGGTCGCGGTGGGCTTCCACGGGTGAGATGGCCTGCCCGGTCAACACCATCGCCCCGCCGAGGCCGGTCAGGGTGAGCGCGGACAGGTCGGCAGTGCACCGCACCGAGACCGCCACGTGTCCGCCGGGGCGCACGGCGGAGGTGTCGACGTCCACGCTCGGCCCGGTGCACGTCAACCCGGCGCCGGCCAGCGCGGCCAGCGCGGCGGCGCGGCCCTCGGCGTCGGCCTGCCCCGGCGTGCTCGTCAGGGACGCCGCGCGGGCCCCGGCCGCTGCGGCGGCGTCCACCAGCGACCGGGCGTGGGTGACGCGGCCGAAGGCGACCACCACCAGCAGCATCACGATCACGAACGGGGTGAGGATGGCCAACTCGATGACCATCAGCCCCTCCTCGCCCCGGGGACGGCGACCCTCGACGGCAGGCCGGCCGGTCATGACACGAACCGTTCGACGGGACCGGCCGCGGTCTGGGTGACGTCGAAGTCGGCGAACGGGACGACGGACAGCAACCTCGCGTGGACCTGCACGGTGACGGTGGTCGCGGTCCGGCTGGTGGTGACCGTGGGGGAGGTGAGCAGGTTCGGGGCGACGTGGGCGAGGTAGCTGGTGGCGGCGTTCTGGCCGGCCTCGGCGGTCGACTGATAGGTCCGGGCGGCGCGGACGGCGTTCAGCGCCGCGGCCTGCGCGACGTGCCGGCCGTGCCAGAGCAGGGCGTACTGCACCACGAGCATCGTCAACAGGATCATCGCGGGCAGGGTGAACGCGGCCTCGATGGTCGAGTACCCGTCCTCGTGCCCTCGCCGCTGCTTCGGCGGCGGCGTCCCGGTGTGGCTCATGGCGGCAGAACTATTGGGTTTGAACCGAGTTCGCGGCCTCGGTGGCCTTGGCGACCAAGATGCCGACGATGATGATCGTCGCGGCGACGAACAGGGCGATGATGACCGCGGTCTCGACGATGCTCGCCCCGCCGTCCTCGCGGGGGCGTTCGGGGCGGGCAGCGTGTAGCCGGGCCCGGAGCCAGGTCAGGGCCAGTTGGATCTCGGTCATGTCGGTTCCTTCCGTGGTGTCGGATCCTGGTGCGGGGCAACGGGTGTCAGAAGGCGAGCACGTTGATCACCGCCGGGTAGGTGAGGAACACGATGAACCCGAAGCCGATGAGGATCTGGGCCAGGCGCATCGACTGGTCCTTCTCCCCCGCTTCGCCTTCGGCCTCGGCGAGTTCCTTGCGGCGCATGGTGGTGGCGCGGGCGGTGAGGGTCTGCCGGATCCGGGCGCCGTCACGCCCGACCAGACGTACCAGTGCGCCCAGGTCGCGCAGTTCGGGGACGCCGATCCGGGCGCCGAGTTCGGTCAGGGCGTCCCACTGGTCCTGCCCGGACAGGCTTGCCCGCCAGAGGGTCTCGCGCAGCAGTGCCATCGACCAGCCGCCCCCGACGCGGGCCGCGTTCGGCAGCGCCTCGGTCGGGGCAGCCGACCCGGCCATCTCCAGGGCGACCAGGTCGAGGTAGGCGGCCAAGGCCCGACGGAACTCCCGCCGCTTCCTCGACGCCTCCCGGCGGGCCTCGACATCGGGCAGGAACGCGAACCCCGCCCCCACCACCAGCGCCGCCGCCGTGACCACCGCGGGCGGCGTCGCGACCCCGGCGGCCACCCGCAACGCGACGGCGGTGCCGGCGACGACCACGAACCCGGCGGTGAACGCGAGCAGTTTGCGGCCGAGGGTGGCCTCCATCGATCCACCGGTCAGGGCCAGGTCCTGCCGCAGCGAGGTGTAGGCGACGCCGCGTTCGGCGAGCCGTTGCGCCATCCAGGCACCGGCGCGTGATGTCCACTGCTGCACAGGGTTGCGCGGTCCGGTGAGGGGCTCAGCCAACCGATCGCCCAGACTCGACCGTCCAGTCAGCCCTCCCGGCCCGGTGGGCTGCGCGTGGGCTTGGTGGGCGTCGAACCGGGCCAGCTGGACCAACGCGGAGGGGCGGGGTGCGACCAGCCGCCAGATCACGGCGAACACCAGGGCACCGATGGCGGCGCCCACCAGCGCCATGGCGGTCACGGTGCCCCCTGCCCGGGCCGGTTCAGGAACGCCGGGGCACGCTCGGAGGCCGACAGGTGCCTCATCCATGTGAACCCGAGGGCGAACATCGCCACCACCACACCCAACGCGAGTTGCCCACCGGCGGTGTCGTAGGGCTGCACATAGGTGCCACCGAAGACGAACAGGAACACCGCGAATCCCAACGTCAACCCGATCACGATCTGGACGCCGCGGCGCAGGCCCGCCCGCCCGGCCGAGATCCGGCGCCGCAGGTCCAGTTCCTCCCGGGCGGTGTCGGCCAGGCCGGTCAGGACCTCCCCGAGCCGGTCGCCGCGGCGGCGCACGTTGAGGATCAGGGCCGCGATCACCAGGTCGGCGGAGGCGTCGTCCAGTTCGGCCGCCAGCGACAGCAACGCGACGTCCAGCGGGGTCCGGGCCCGGATCCGGCCGGCGAGGCGCACCAGGGCGGGCCGGATCAGCGGCGGCGCGCTGTGGGTGGTCGCCGGGATCGCGTGTTCGAGGCTGGCGTGGGCGGCCACCGTGTCGCGCAACGCCTCGGTCCAGGTCACCAACGCCTCGAGCCGGTCGATCTGGGCCTGCTCGCCGCGGGTACCGCCGAACATGCGGGGCCACCACACCACCAGCGCCGTCAACCCGGCCGCGGCCACCGGCCAGCGGGTGACCAGCAGGGTCGCCGCCCCGATCCCGACCGCCGCCGCGATCCGGCCGGTCCACGCCGCCGACCCCGCCCGTGCGCGCCACCGGGCCAGCCGCGACGGCGGGCGGGACGCATCGGGGATCGTGCCCCGCACCGCGACGACCAACAGCACGACCCCGACGGCCAGCCCGGCGCCGGTCACCGCGGCAGCCAACGCTCCCGGCTGCAGGACGGCACCCGCTGGCAGAACGCTCAGCGCGGTCATCGTGGCCCCCCGGTGAGGGCGCGGTGGGCTGCGCCGTCGTCATAGGCCTGGTGGTAGCGGGCGTCGTCGTAGCCGGCATCGGCCAGCAACCGCCACCTGGCGATCTGCACCTCACCGTCGCGGACGGCGCGGCCGTCGTCCGGTGACTCGGTGAAGATCCGGGACCGGGTGACGCGTCCCTCGCTGCTGCCGGTGACCTCGAGGACCTCGGTGACGGTGCGGCGTCCACCCAGGCGCGGGTTCTTGCGGACGAAGACGATGAGGTCGAGGGCCGAGCCCATCAGAGCGTGGGTGACCTCGAACGGCATGCCCTCGTACTGGGCGGCGTAGGTCGCCAACCGTTGGAACACGTCGGCGGCATCCCGGGCGTGCAACGTCGACAACGACCCGTCGTTGCCCTGGCTCATCGCCGAGAGCATCTCGACGACCTCGGGGCCGAGCACCTCCCCCACGATCACCCGAGACGGGTTCTGCCGCCGGGTGCGGCGCACCAGTTGCCCGATCGTCAGGCCCCCGCCGCCGTCGGCCGACGGGAGCACCTCCTCCATCTCGGCGACGTCCCAGTGCAGTTCGGGGTGCATCCGCACACCGAGCTCGAGGGCACGTTCGACGGTGATCAACCGCTCGTGCGGCGGGATGCAGTTGATCAGTGCGCGCAGCAGCGTGGTCTTGCCGGCATCCGTGGCCCCCGCGATCACGATGTTGCAGCGCGCCGTCACCGCGGCCTGCAGGAACGCCGCCAACTGCTCATCGACGGTGCCCAGGTCGAGCAGGGTCTGCGGCGCCGTCCCGCTGCGGGCATGCCCGGCGCGGCGCGCGGTCGCGGGCACGGCGGCGAGGAACATCTGCGGGAACCGGTTGCGGCGCACCGAGATCAGTGGCCGCTCGGAGGCGGCCATCACCGCCGACAACCGGGACCCGTCGGGCAGGCGTAGATCCAGCTCGGGGTGAGCGGGGGTGAACGGTCGGGCGTTCAGGCCGGCGTAGGCACCCAGGGTGCGCACGACGTCCACCAGGTCTTCGTCGCTGGCCGCGACCGGGCGACCGCGGACCTTGCCCCGCTCGTCGGCATAGGTGATCCACACCTCGTCGCAGCCGTTGATGTCGATGTTCTCGATGTCGGGGTCATCCAGCAGCTCCTGCAGGGCACCAGCCCCGAACATCGCGGCGTCGATGGCCTCCACCAGCCGGCGGTCCACGCCAGGATCGGGCAGGTCGGCGCCGGCCGCGAGCAGGGTCTGCATGTGACGAGCGACCACCTCGGCGGCGTGACTCATCGCCAACTGCCGTTCATCGGCCGGTGCCAGTCCCGCCAGGCCCTGCTGCTCGCGCGTCTGCTTGTGCCGGGTCATCAGGTCCGCGACCCGCTCCTGCAACGCCCGCACCAGGGCGTAGTCCACGTCGGACGCCGCCGCGTGGGTCGCGCTCACCGCGCTCACCGGGTGGCCCCGGCCGCAGCAGGGGCGACCTGGGTGTTCTCGCCGGGTCGCGGCGCGGTCAGTTCGGGCCACCACCGCCCGATCCCCTCGACCAGGCGTGACATGGACGCCACCAGGTCGCCGCGGCGCCGTCGACGCGGCGCGGGGTTCCCGGCCCGCAACGCTGCCGCAGCTGCCGGGTCGTGCCACACCGATCCGACCACGGGCACGGGTGAGCCGGCAGCGGCGAGCATGGCCGCGATCTGGGCCTCGGCAGCGCCGTGGTCTCGACGGCTGGTGCGGACCACGACCCCCACGAGGCCGCGGGAGCGTGATGGGTCGCCGAGGGTGTGGACCAGCTCGTTGACCCGGTCGCGGGCGTGATAGAGCCCTTCGACGCTGTGGCTGGTCAGCACCAACACCGCGGACGCCGCCCGAGCCAGCGGCGCCGCAGGGGCGCCGCCGTGGAAGCGGCCCAGGTCGGCGACCACCAGGTCCGGCCAGGACGCGGCGTGCGCGGCGACGCCGTCCCACAGTGGGCGAAGCGGCGAGAACGCTGGGGCGGCAGGCGGTGCCGGGATCACATCGATGCCCCACCGGGTGGGTTGGGCGTAGCGGGGCAACGCCTGGGGCGCGAGACCGGAACGGGCATCGGCGGCCAAGGTGATCAGCGACGGTTCGGCAGGCAGCAGGGCGCCGTCCGCGGGGGTCAGGCCCGCCTCGTCGGGGCGGCGTCCCCAGAACGCCAGGTCACCGCCGCGGGTGTCGGCCTCGAGCAGGACGGCGCGCCGCGGCCAGGCCATCGTCAGGGCCAGAGCCGTGGTGCTCACCCCCGGGGATCCCTTGTCGGCGCAGACCGCGAGGATCATCGAGGAGCCACCTCGATCACGGCGATCCGTCCCGCGCCGCTCGCCGCGGCGACCGCGCCGGCGCTCTCCCGCGGCACGATCAGGGTGAGCACGCTGCCGCCGGTCTGCGCCGGATCCTCTCGGACGCTGTCGACCCGCGCCGAGGTCACGATCACCTTGGCGGGCTGCACCCCGGACGACGTGCCCGCACCGGGCAGCGCCACGACATCGACGGTGTCGCCAGGGCTCAGACCACCGGCGGGGATCTGACCGGACTTCACGGCCACCCCGACCGCGGCCTGCGCCGCGGACAGGGCCGGTTGATCGGTGAGCATCGAGCGCTGCAGCAACATGTTCGGCAACAGGTGCACGGTCGCGGTCTGCCCGACCACCGAGTCGAGATGTGAGCCGGCCACCGCGGTGACCCCGCCCGCCACGGCCACGGTCGAGACGTCCGTGCGTTGCACGACATGCCCCGCCGGGACGTCGGCGACCACCACGACGACCGGCACCTTGGCCCCGGCCCGCAGATACAGGAAGGCACCCAACGCGGCGAACCCCAGGATCAGGGTCACCGCCAGCGCCGCCCAACCCGGACGACGCTGCCGCGTCGACAACGGAGTCCGGGCCGGCGCCGGGGCCTGCGGGGCACGCACGGTCGTGGTCATCGGGTCACCACCTGAATCTGTTGCACCACAAAGGATGTCGCGGTCGTGGTCTGCATGTCGGGCAGCACGCCCGAGGTCCCACCCGAGCCCTGCCAGGTCACGGTCCACTGCACCGACAACGTCGCGGTCAGCGGCCCGGACCGGGTGATCCGGGTGTAGCGGTGGGCGCACACGTCGGAACCGGGCTCGGTGTCGGCGTCGACCTCGGTCCAGGCGCGGCCCGGCCCGGCGCAGGTCACCGGCGCGGCGCCGTCCCCGGGGTTCAGGACCATGCGCGTCGGGCGGACCGTGACAGTGGCCCACTGTGCCCCGGCCCGGGCGGTGGCGGTCCGCGGCTGCCAGGTCGCGGGCGTCGTCCACCACCACGTCCACAGGTTCACCCAGGTATAGGGGGAACCGTTGTCGTTGTTCGCCTGCGAGGGTGAGCGCTGCACCACCGGCTTGGGCAGCTGCACACTCGCCAGCGCCTGCAACGCCAACTGCTCGGGAGTCACCCCTACTGGAGGCGCGGCCAACCACACCCGCCGCGTCGACGGCGTCAACGCCGTGGTGCACAAGTAGATCGCCCCGGTGGTGTGGCCTCCCCACACCGGATCGGACAAGGCAGGAGGGGGCGAGTACGCCCGCAGGTAACACTGCAAGGCGTTCGACCACGAGCCCGCGCTGCTCGAACACGGCACTGCGACGAACATCGATCCCTGGCGAACCGAGCAGGGTACGGCGGCGCCATTGTTGGACGGCGGGCGAGTGGGGTCGCCCGGGCTCGCCGGTTGCCCGACTCCCACGTCGCAGACATCGAACTGAGGGTCACACCCCACGACGGGCGGCGGGGTCGCGGCCGCCATGGCCGGTGCAGCGTGCAGCAGTGCAGTGGCCAGTAGCGTGGCCAGGGTCAGGGCCGAGGTCAGCCGGTGCATGTCGCGGTGTTGTCGGCGGTGATCTTCGAAACTCCCCAATGGCCTTGATACTGGATCACTTCCACCTGCAGTCGATAGGGCTGCGGCACGCTGGCCGGCTTGGCGGGGATGTCCTTTCCGGTGGCCAGGGAGTACGCCGTCCAGGTCGGGGCAGGGGTCGGGCAATTGCTGAGCTCGACCATCGGGTAAGGCTGGGCCGCCAGATCCACCCTGCTCACCGTGATCCGGGGCGTCGGCGGCGAACCTCGGTAGGCGACCTTGTCCGAGGCCAACCCCATCACGAACGCGATGTACTGGCCACGCAGCGGATCGAAGGAGTAGTTCCGGAAATCGGATGCTCCAGGCTTCGGCTCCGTGGCCAGACGCCCCGGGTTTCGGGCCGCCTCGAGTCCCGCAGCGAAGAACGCACGGTAGGCCGCGATGGCCGGCTCGGCGCGAGGGTCCGCCGAGGGCGTCGGCGAGGAAGCGGTACTGGGTGAGGCGGAAGCCGTTGTCGCCGAGGGTGTTTCCAGCTTCGGGGTGTCGGTGCTGGTGCACCCTGCGAGAACGAGAGCAAGCGTCAGGGCAGGCAGAACCCGTCTCGTGGCCCAGCGAGGCACGCGCGCTTCCCCTCTCGACACCGACGGTGGGCCAGACCGTCGGTGAAGTCTCAGTTGTCCGTTTCGTTCGTTCGTCGTATCCAAGGGAACCCCCGGTTGCACTGTCAATACGTTGCGATCAACGAACACGAAGCGACCGTGCTTGATCGCAGAGAGCAGCCGCGGTTACCCCGAACGGGGGTATGCCATCACCGCGTTCACCGCGGAACGCACACGCGTTGCTCGATCTCGCCGTCAGTTGGCGGGTGGGATGAGTCCTTTGACGCGGGCGCGGTGGATCTGGCCGCGGACGGTGTTGAGGGTGACGTCCTGGCCGTCCTCGACGAGGGCTTGGTGGACGTAGATCGAGGGGCGGTGGGCGGAGTCGCCGCCGGCGGCGACGGCGCGGTTGAACAGGTCGGCGACGAGTTCGAGTTGGCTGCTGGCGGCGCGGGGTCCGGTGCTGCGGGGCCGGCTGGGGGTGGTGAGGGATTCGAAGGTCCGGGCGGCGGCTTCGCGGGTGGCCTTGTCCAGGCCGCGGGTGGTCGACTTGGTCGCGAGCAGGGCAGCGAGTTTGGCGCGGGCGGCTTCGGCGATCTCCCCGGCCCGCAGGGACCGCAGGGCGGGGTGGTTGACCTCGGCCAGTCCGGTCTCGCCGGGGATCGGGGTGCCGTCGGTGTCGAGGGTGAAGCTGCGGACGTCCAGGCCGACGAGCATGGTCCGTCCGTCGACGCGGGCGAGGTGGCAGGTCAGGTGGAACGGGCCGTCGGCGTCGGGCCAGGCCAGTTGGACCGGGGTGCCGTCGGGGGCGGGGGTGAGCCACTCGACCTCCTGACGGGAGGCGGCCGACCGGCGTCCAGTTCTGCTCACGGAACCCAGCCTAGCGCGCAGGTAGAGACCGGGCGGTCCCAACAACACTGAATACTAGCACGGTCCTATTATTCCGTAGTAGTTTGCGTTCATGAGTCCTCGCCAGCGCGATCGGTCCCTGCCGGACCCGGATGCCGAACCGACGATCTCGGTGCCCCGTGCGGGCCGGATCCTGGGGATGAGCAAGAACGCCGCCTACGCCGCCGCGCGGGACGGCCGGTTCCCCACGGTCGCGATCAGCCCCTACCGGCGGGTGGTGCTCACCGCACAGTTCCTCGAGCAGTACCGGCTGCGGGGGCGGTGAAACCGGTGAGGCCCGAACCGGTCCCGGCCCTCGTACCCCGACCTGCGGCGTCCCGTGGCGTGGTGGGGGTGCGGGTGGTGTGGCCGCTGTATCTGGGGATGGCGGTGGCCGGGTCGGCGGCGGTGGTGGCCAGTGCCTCCACCCTGGCCGCCTTGGCGCGGGTGGCGGGCTGGGCGGGCTGGACTCCGTGGCTGCTACCCGCCGCCCTGGATGTCGGCGGCAGCGTGGGCGGCTGGTGTTGGCTACGCCCGGGGACGCCGCCCCGCGCCCGGGATTTCGGGCGTGCGGTCGCCCTGGTCGGTGCCGCGGGAACCCTGGTCGGCAACGCCGCCGGCCACCTGATCGCCGCGCGCTACCTGCACCCCGGGCCCGGCCTGGTCGTCATCGTCGGCGCCGTCCCCGCCGCCGTCCTGGTCGCCCTGGTACACCTCGCCGCCCTGCTCACCGCCACCGATCCCCCCCCCCGCCCGACACCCAGCCGCACAGCCCGCCACATCCAGCCCCCGACCGCCGCGCCGGAGCGTCCCGCTCCGCAACCGGCCACGACACCCCGCTGCCTGCTGCGGCGGTGCGGGACGTCGTCCTGGGGTTGCTCGATCAGGCGCCCGCGACGGTGGCCGAGCTGGTCCAGGTCAGTGGCCGGCCGCGGTCGACGGTGGTGGGGCAGTTGCGGGTGCTGACCGAGGCCGGGCTGGTGGCCCGGGATGAGACCAAGCGGTACCGGCGGCTGCCGCGCCCCGTGACCGAGGAAGTGGCATGAGTCGCCGCCTGGCCGAGCCGCACGCCGTGCTGACCGCGGCGTTGGGCCTGGCCGCATCGGGGTGGCCGGTGTTCCCGTGTGTGCCGGGGATGAAGCGGCCGTTGACCCGGCACGGCCTGCTGGACGCCACCACCGATACCCAGCAGATCCGGTGGTGGTGGGAACACGCCCCGACCGCGAACCTGGCCATCCCCACCGGCGCCGCCACCGTGGACGTGTTGGACATCGACCGGCGCCCCGGCGGATCGGGGTACTCGGCGATCACCACCCTGGCCGAGGCCGGACTGCTCGAGGACTACATCCGCGCCGTCGCCACCCCCTCCGGGGGCATGCACCTGTACTTCCCCGGCACCACCCAACCCAGCGGCCGACTGCCGGAGAAGTTCATCGACTTCAAGGCCAGCGGCGGCTACGTCCTGGTGCCACCCTCGGTCGTCGACGGCGCCTCCTACGCCGACATGCGCATCCACCCCCGGGCCGGCCGCCCCCTGGACTGGCCCGCCCTCCGCACCCTGCTCGCCCCACCCCCGCCCGCGCGACCCGTTAGCCCGCAACAAGTTCGGACCGGGACGACGTCGGTGCAGGTGCTCGCCGCCTGGGTCGCCACCCTGCCCGAGGGGCGCCGCAACAACGGGACGTTCTGGGCCGCGTGCCGGGCCGCCGAGGAAGGCCACACCGACCTGCGGGCGATCGTGCACGCCGCCGTCCGCGCCGGGCTGCCCGAGATCGAGGCCCACCGCACCGTCGCCTCCGCCCAACGCATGGTCGCCCGCACCCGCCACGACCCACCCCACCCACCGACCGCCGTCCGGGGCCGACGGTGACCACCCCGATCGCCGAACCCACCCCCGAACAACGCGCCGCCCTGGACGCCATCGACGCCGCCCGCCACCCACCACCACCGGAGCTGCCGCAGCGGGCCCGCACCGACGACGCCAACGCGCTACGGCTGGTCGATGAGTACGGCGGCACCATCCGGCGGCTGGCGGACATGGGGGCCTGGTGGTGCTGGCAGGACGCCGCCTGGGGACGCGACCACGACGAGGCCCACATCCGGGAAGCCGCCCGCGGCCTGGCCCGCCACCTACCCCAGGAGACCGTCCTGGAGAAGTCGTTCAAACGGAACTCGCTGTCTTCGGCCGGGATCGCCGGCGCCGTCCGCGTCGCCCAATCCGACCCCCGCATCTCGATCCGTGCCGCCGACCTGGACGCCCACCCGCTGCTGCTGAACACCCGCGACGGCATCATCGACCTGGCCACCGGCACCCTGAGGCGCCACGACCCCGACCTGCTGCTGACCCGGATCACCGCGACCGGCGTCCGCCTCGACGCAGCCCACCCGCGGTGGACGGCGTTCCTGGACGAGACCTTCGCCGGGGACACCGACCTGATCGGCTACGTGCAACGCCTGGCCGGGCTCGCGTTGATCGGGCAGGTCCGCGACCACGTCCTGCCGTTCCTGTACGGGGTCGGCGCGAACGGGAAAACCGTTCTGCTGCTTGTCCTTCAAGGACTCCTCGGCTCCGCCGACCTCGGCGGCTACGCCGTCGCCGCCCCCGACGGATTCCTCATGACCGGCCGAGACACCGCCCACCCCACCGAGATCGCCCGCCTGCGCGGCGTCCGGCTCCTGATCTGCTCCGAGCAGTCCTCCGGGCGACGCTTCGACGAAGCCAAGGTCAAACGCCTCACCGGCGGCGACATGCTCACCGGACGCTTCATGCGCGGCGACTTCTTCGACTTCACCCCAGCCACCTCGTCGTCATCGCCTCCAACCACCTCCCCAAGTCCGCGAAGGCGGACCTCGTTCTGGCGCCGCGTCCGCCTCATCCCCTTCACCCAGGTCGTCCCCGAACACCGCCGCGACCCCGACCTGCACCACCGGATCCTGCACGAGGAAGGACCCGCCGTCCTCGGCTGGGCCATCCACGGCGCCATGCACGTCCTGGCCACCGGATTGAACGACCCCGACCAGGTCCGCGCCGCCACCGAGGACTACCGGATCAGCGAAGACACCCTCGCCTCGTTCCTCCGCGACCACTGCCTCCTCGGCGACGCCCACTGGGCCGAGGTCGGCGCCGTCCGCGCCGCCTACGAACGCCACTGCCACGACATGGGCGCAGAACCCCTGTCCGCCAAAGCCCTCACCATGCGCCTGGTCGCAGAACACGGCATCACCCAAGCCCGCCTCTCCCGACCCTCCCGACGCATCTACCGCCACATCGCCCTCCTCGACCCGACCACCAACCCGAGGAGCCCACAACCCCACGATGACCAGGCCCGACCACCCCCTGCCCACCCCCTGACCCACCCACGTCGAGACCGCCAGCTATGCCCTGGCCTGTGTCCTGGACGACGAACACCTCGACCTCGACGTCCGCCTCACCCTGCTCGATGCCTTGCGGATCCTCACCGACGTCCGCCCCGCCTACGCCCCATCACCGAACCGTTGGTGGCGATGACCCTGGTCGAGGGCCTCGGCCATGCCCGCCGCGCCCTAGTCACCGTCCTCGCGGTCTCGTCCGATATCGGTGACCTGCTCCGTGCCGCCCGCACCGCCCAGGTCCTCGCCGCCCTACCGGCCACGCCATGACCTACCGGACGAACATGTCCGAACTCGCCGCCACCCTCGCCCGCAGCATCACCGCCGGCAGCCCGATCCCCGACAGCGACCTGGACGTCGCGCTCACCGGATACCAGGCCACCCTGGACCTACTCCGCGGCATCCACCGCGACCTGACCGGATCCAGCCAACACGCCACCCCACGCCTGATCAGCGAAGCCGAACGCAACCCCGTCGGACTGCTCGGGACCCTGCTCGCCGACATCCCCCGCCTCGCGCCGCTCTCACCCACCGAGGCCCTGACCCAACCCACCCGCTCGGGTGCCGGTGCCCGCTGGCAACAGGTCACGCGCAACGCCGTCCTGGCCGCCGGGGCTTGGGACGCCGCCGGCCCCACCGCACACCCCACCGGGCAAGCAGCCTGGACCGAACTCGCCGACATCGCCGCCCTCACCCAAGGAGTGCTGGCGGCCTCCGACGACCTGGCCACCTCCCTGACCCACGCCGGACGCCACAGCGACGCCGACGCCGTCAAGATGGACCGCCAATCCGGTCTCGGCGTCGCCGCCGAACACACCGGACGCCGCGCCACCACCACCCAGCCCCACGTCACCGTGAACCTGCCCCCGCGCCGGCCACCACCCCCTGCTGCCCCGCAACGCCCGCGACCTACCCGAGGCGTTCCACCGACTCACCGACCTCCTGCACGGCGCCAGTGCCGTGGCGCCCGCGACGTCGAACTCATCGCGTTGACCATCGCCACCGCCGCCCACCAGGGCAGCCAACCCCTGGCCCGCACCGGCCTACCCCACGACGCAGCCCTCGCAGGCGTGCTGCGCGAACACGCCGAACTGCTCGCCCGGGCCAGCGACACCACCCGCCGCCTGGCGACCATCGCGCCCAGCGACCCTCGGCCCCTCGCCCAAGCCCAGGGCATCCACCAACTCCTCGCCGGGATGCGCCGCACCACCACCATCCCCTGCGGACGTCGCCCGCGGCTACGCCGCCGAACTCACCGCCCTGACCACCACCCTGGACGACGTCACCCGCCACCACCTCGAAACCGGGCGATGGCTCACCCCCCTGGAATGTCAGACCGTCGCGCCCAGCTGGGGCAGGGCCGACCGCCGGGCCACCGAGCCCCGCATCGCCCACCAGATCCGCGCCGCCGCCGACCACCTCCGCAACCCCGCCGCCCGGCGGGTCCTCCCCACGCCGACGCTGGGAATGTCGATGGCACCCCGACCACAGCAGGTACTCCAAGCCGCGTTAGCAGCCGTCACACCGAGCCGAGGCGCCCACCTGGCTTCCGGGCCGCAGCGAAACCGTGGCCGCTAGCGTTGATCAGACGGACCCGCCGAACATCGGCTTGGCCCCATCCACGGGAAGTTCAGTCACGCGCGACGGCAAGGGACGGGGGCCGGTGAGGGCTGACAGGCGCTGGGACTTCACCCGGATCGCCGAGATCCCACTCAGCCGGGGACAGGAGCTGGACGCGGTAGGCTCCCACCGGGGCGCCTTAGTGGACCGGCTCGGGGACGCATTCGCCATAGTCGACCACCTCGAGGGCCGGGCGTTGAAGGCGTCGTGCGTGCCTGGTCGCGGCGGGCCCCCCCCCGGCCCGCCCCCCCCCAGGCCGCGCGGGACCTGCTTCATCTGCCGCGAGGTCTGCTGTCAGGATCGCGATGGTGGACCGCCCGGTCGAGGCCCGTGCCTCGTACGCGCGCCACAGCGACTCGCCCAATTCCACCCGGCCGCGGCTGGGGCTTTCGAAGCCGCTACCGACCGCCGAGGACGCTGCTGCCGATCTCCTCGCGTCACCCCGCCCACGCCGGCTCTCGGTGACGCGGATCTCGACCCCAGACGGCCGGTTCAGCTTCTGCGCGGTGCACGTGCCCCGCGGCCTTCCTGGACACCGCTGGACGCGGAGGCAGTGCCGCCGCTCGTTCAAGCACTTGCCGTTCGTCTCGAAAGAGAAGAACCTGACGCCCGCAGCGATGCACGGGCGTCCGTGAGGCTTCGGACGCCAACGGGTTCGCAGGTGATCGTCACTGAGGTCGCCGCGGTCTTGGACGCCGAGAACACTGAGAACTTCGTGTCACTACTGGACGGGCTGACCGACGACCTCAGCTGGTGCTCTTTCGAGTTGTCGGAGTGGTGGGGTGAACTCGCCGGTGGTGCAGACGCGGCAGTGACGCACCCGTCCACCAGGGCGTCCGCTCAGGGACCGTTCGAGGTTGCTCCAGCGACCCCAGACGTGGCCGGCGTCCTCGCAGGCCCGCCGCAGCGAGCAGTCGGGGCACAGCAGTTGGTCGTCGTCGATCTGCCAGCGGGCCTGGGCGGCGTAGTCGAGTGCGGCGGCGAGGCTGACGAAGGACGGTGGGTCTTGGGTCGCCGTCCAACCGTCGCCGCATCGACTGCACGCGATGGTCACTGGTTCGTCAATGGTGGCGGTCACGTCGGCCTCTCCCGGCTCGTGGTCAGACCCGGGGGCGTCGTCGTCCGAGGTTGACCTCTGCCATAGATGTAGGCCACCGACGCCGGGGACATCGACCGCGGCGACGGTGTCTGTGGACAGGCCAAGTGACGTCCCGGGGTGTGGACGACGCAGCCCGCCGCCGTTCACCGCAGCGTTGGCCGTCGGGTGGGGTGTGGTGGTCATGGCCGTGCAGCGTGGCCACATGGGGTTACGCGAGGCGTCACCCGTCGCCGGCCACGGTCCGGGGTGACGCCACAGCCGACGCCGGATGACGGCCTGCGGCGACGGCGCCACGACGGGTCACCCTCACCCGTCGCATAGACCCGCTGACGACGGTCGACTCGACCGTCACCCCGGTGGGTCGGGCGGGGTGACGCAGGTCAGCGGCCCGTCACCCCGATTCGCCCACCCGTTACCCCACCCCGACGAGTCCGTCACCCACCCACCGACCAACCCCGTCGTCCCGGCCGAGAACGCGTCCGAACCAGGCGCGGTGGCCGGCCGCTTGGGGGTGATGACGGATGACGGATTCGGGGGTCGTTGCCATATCCCCCGCGTACGCGTAGGCGTACGCAGGTAATAGCGACAGAGGGCCTGATCCGTCATCCGTCATCACCCCGGTGGGAATACCTGACCCGCCGGCATCGAGGTGGGCGCGGATGGCCTGGACTGCCTTGAGACCGACCCCTGCATAGACCCCGCCTGTGTCCTGTGGCGCAAGTCGTCACGGACGCCGCGGGCCGTCCTGGACGCCGTGACCGCCCACCCCGTCGGATCTCTTGCCCACAACCCAACCTGACCGCTCGCCGCTGCTGCCGCGAGCGAGGTCGATCCGCGGGCCTGGTCCCGGGGGTGGCGGTCCTACTCACCGCGTCCTCAGCCCTGCTGCCTGCCCGGGCAATGACGCGCCGCCGGTCGGCTCGTAACCGGCCGAGGGCGATGCTCGGTTCGTCCCTGCGGTTCCCGGTGCGGCCCGGTGCGCCTTCTGGTTTCAGGCGGGAGCGAGCTAGAGCTAGCGCCGGTGCTACGCCCGGCGCATGCTGGTGGAACGGCCCAGCGGGGCCGTACCACTACGGCCGACCGGGCGCGGTCGACCCCCGAAACTGCCCGGGGTGTGCGATGACCGGGTCGCCAATCGGCGGGCGTGGGGCATCGCCGCGGTTGGTGCTGGCAGAGGTGATGGAGGCGACCGCGGCGGTCAACCGGGTCGGGAACAACCTCAACCAGCTCGCCCGGGAGAAGAACACCACCGGGCAGCGACCGGTCGGATCGCTCGAAGCGGAGGTCCGGGTACTGGTGGCGTTGCAGCGCCTGGCCGAGGCAGCCGACCGCGCGGCCGGGCAGCCCCCTTGCGGAGGCGGATCGTGATCGGCAAGGTGACCCGAGGCCGGGACCTGGGCGGGTTACTGCGGTACCTGTTCGGCCCAGGGACGAGCCAACGAGCACACCCGCCCGCGCCTGGTCGCCTCCTGGCGCGGCGACGACGGCCCATCCCTGGCCGAGCTCGCGCCCGCCTGCCGGGCCGGTCGCCCGGACGTCGCGGACCTGACCGCGCGGATGTTGTTGCCGTTGCAGCTGCAACCCGACGTCGATCGCCCGGTGTGGCAGTGCTCGATGCGCACCGCCCCCGGCGACCGCACCCTGACCGATGCCGAGTGGGCGAGCATCGCCCGCGACGTCGTCCACCGCACCGGGTTCGCTGGCCACGGCGATGACGCCGCCTGCCGGTGGATCGCCGTCCGGCACGCCGACGACCACATCCATATCGCCGTGATCCTGGCCCGAATGGACGGCCATCCGGTCGAGGTGTTTCGGGACTGGCCCAAGGTCCACGCCGCCGCCCGCGCCGCCGAACGCCGCCTCGGGTTACAGGCCGTCGCCATGCCCCATCGGACGTCGTCGCGAGCACCGACCCGCGCCGAACTCGCCAAGGCCACGCGGACCGCAAACCCCGAGACAGCGCGGCGGTGGCTGACCCGCCAGGTCCGCGACGCCGCCAGCCGTGCGGGGGCCGGGGCAGAGTTCGCCGAGCAGCTCGCCCGGCGGGGCGTGCTGGTGACCTGGCGCGAGTCGCAGCGCACGCCCGGGCAGGATCACCGGGTATGCCGTCGGGCGGCCCGGTGACCTCGACGCCGCCGGGCGGCAGGTCTGGTTCGGTGGATCCAAGTTGGCCGGCGACCTGTCCCTGCCCAGACTCCAAGCCCAATGGGCAACCGGTCCGAGGTCGCCAGAGATGGCTGCGGAGGCGTCGCGGGGTCGGGAGACGGTAGCCGCACGGAGGCTGGCTGCTGGCGATCGGCCTGCGATCGGCGCGCTCTGGCGCACTATGTATCGGGTGGCAGCACAGGTACCGATGGGCCGTCGGCCGTCCAGTGAGGTGGCTTACGACCTCGCGGCAATCGCCAACGCGGTCCTGCGTGCCCGGCTGCCTCGCTCGCCCTCCAGGCGCCGGTCCGGCCAGGGCCGCGAACGACCTTGGTGAGGGTGAACCAGGTCCTTCCCTGGACTCTGGGCACTCGCCGTTGCAGCCGTGGATGTGATTGTTGGTCCTCGCGGGACTGGGTTGATCACTAGGGTGGCGTAGAGGGGTCGCGGCGGGGCCGTTGGGCTGGCTCTGAGTCAGGGCGGGAGGTGGGCGGGTGTCCTCGTCCGACAAGCAAGGTGCGCGCGGTATGGCACCGGTGGCCGGCTACGAGGTGGCGGTGGCGGTGATCGGACTCCCGGTGGTCGCTGGGGTCGATGCCGATGCGCTGCCGTCGGGATGAAGAGGCGTTCGGTGCCCGGGGCCGCCACGCCACCGAGACGCGTTCGCGGATCGCGGCGGTTGGCGATGAGGCGGTCCGCGTGGCGACCGAGGAGTTGGCCCGCCAAGTCGGGTCACGGCCCGCCGGTTCGCCGAGGTCCTCGACAACGAACCGGTGAGCGATCCAGCGCCGGGAGATTTCGGTGTGGAGTCGGTACAGGTCACTTTCGGGGTGACGTTGAGCGGTGGAGTGCAGGCGTTGTTCACCGCGCAAGCCGAGTCCAGTGCCCAGGTGACGCTGACGCTGAGCCGCCGACCCAGGGCTTGACCCTTCGCGTGGACAGCGAGGGCGTGTGATGGGGATGCGGGTCGGACGGATCCTTACCGACGCTGAACGAGCCCGCCGCGTGGCCGCTGAGGACGCCGCGGGCCGGGCGGGGGAGCAGTTGCGGTCGGCGTTCGCGGTCAGTGCGGGGCACGTGCTTACCGCGTGGCACTGCGTGCGGGATCTGCTCGACGGTGGCGAGCCGCTGTGGTTCCGGTTGCGCGCGACCGGCAGAGGCCAGGCCTACGACTACCTACCCGTGGTGCTCGCCGACCACGACACAGCCTGGGATGTCGCGGTCCTCACCGTCGACGACGACCGGCTCAGGCAGATCGGGCTGGACCTTGCTCGAGCCACCGAGGTGCTCGCGGCCGCGGTGATCCCGTTGGGGATGGAGGTCAAGCCCGGGCCAGGTCCGGGTACTCGGTTTCCCGTCCAACGCGCCGACATCCGCCGACCACGACACCGAACTCGCCGACGTCGCCGACGTCGCCTTGCCATTGGGTTCGGTGCATGCACTGAAACTGACCGGGCCGGCGTTCGCGGCGTGTGACCCGGTCCACCCTGCGGGGATTGTCCGGCGGTCCCGTGGTGCGCAGGTGTCGCGTCGCCGGGATGGACCGGGATGTTGCGGTGGCCCTGGTGCGGGCGTTGCCCCGCGGCCAGGAACCGGGAGTTGCCTTGGGTGGCAGCTTGGTGGCTACGCGGATCGAGGACGTCGCGGGCGTGCCGGCGATCGCAGCCGCGTTGTTGCCCGAGGCCCGACCCGACACGTACCGGGTCGGCGTCGATCGGCAGGTCGAGACATCGCTGGTGACGATGTTGCGGGCGTACGCCGCGATGGTGGACTTCTTCGGCCGCAAGGCCAGGTGGATGGACGAACTGGTGCCACGACGGGATAGTCGGCGGTGCTTCTGAGCGGTCCGGCCGGGCAGGGCAAGACCCGCCTGGCACGCAGGCTGCTGGAGGTGGTCCTCGGCGGTGGCGGGTGGGCCGGGGTCCTGGTCCGAGGGGCCGGAGACGTGGGTGCGGTGCGGGATCTGTTGCGTCGTGCCCGTGCCAGCGATCATGCGGTGTTGGTAGTCGTCGACTATGCCGCCGAATTCGGTGCCGTCGTCCTGAACGAGTTGGTCGAGACAATGACCGGTGAGGACGTCGCCGGTGCCCGGTGGCGGATACTGCTGGTGGCCCGTCACGGCGGCGACTGGTGGCAACCCGAGGGTGCCCGCGCCAACACCGGAGTGCAGGCACAGTTGACCCGCCGTGGCGCCGCCGTGGGCGAACCAGTCGAGTTGTCGGCGCTGGCCTCGACCAATACTGGCGACCGGCGGGCAGCGTTCGCGCGTATCCGGGCCGGGCTGCGTCCGGCGGTGGCTGCTTTCGCCGCCGTCCACGCCATGCCCCTGGCCGACCCGGCGACCGAACCGGACCTGGCCGACGCGGATCTCGGTTCGGCGCTGATGCTGCACCTTGCCGCTGTGGTTTCGTTACTGCCCGCCGCCGGCCCGGAGAGGGAACCGAACCGGGGTGCGTCCGCGGGCAACCTGGTCAACCGGGTTCTGGACCTGGAAGCTGAACGGCACTGGCTCCGCCGACCCGAGCCGCTGAGCTGTATCCGCCGACCCGGCAGCGTTGGAGACCTCGGGGACGGACCCGGGGTGGCTGTGGTGGAGACTGCGGTCGCGGCAGCCACTCTGGTCGGGGCCGCGAGCCGGTCGGAGGCCACCGCCGTGATCCGGGTCGCGTTGGGCGTCGATGCGCATCGCGCCGCGGCGATCGCGGACTGGTTGCACGACCTCTACCCCACCCCGGAGGCCGGGGCTGGTTGGCTCCCACCGCTGCAACCCGACCGACTCGGCGAAGAGCTGATCACCCGAGTCATGCGCCGCCAGCGCGACGACGGCATCGCCGATGATGACCTCTTACCCCACACTCTGCTGCGGGCCGTCCACGGCGGCAGCATCACGGCAAGGCACGGGCTCGGCCCGGCTCAGATCCATCGCCTGCTCACTGTGCTGCTGAGGGCAGCAACGCGAGCCCGGGATGTCGCGGATCTGCTCGCCGCTCCCGACGGCACCGGTGGCCTCGTGGCGGCCGTGCCTGGACAGGTCGACATGTCCGTGGTCGTGGCGGCCTTGCCCCGATCGAGCCGCTACCTGCAACCGGCAGCAGTCGCCTTGACCCGGCACGCCCTCTCCCATCACGACCAAGCCCATCAAGGGTGGCGCGAGGCGCCTTCTGACGAGCACGGTTTCCCCGCTACCGCCCAGGGTGCCCGTTTGCTGAACAACCTCGGGATCAGGCTGTCGGACCTGGGGCGGCGCGAGGAGGCCCTGGCCGTGACCGAACAGGCCATCGAGATCTACCGGCGGTTGGCTGCGGCCCGACCCGACGCCTTCGACCCCGACCTCGCCATGGCGCTGACCAGCCTCGGGATCCGGCTGTCGGACCTGGGGCGGAGGGAGGAGGCCCTGGCCGCGACCGAACAGGCCATCGAGATCCGCTGGCGGTTGGCTGCGGCCCGACCCGACGCCTTCGAACCCGACCTCGCCACGGCGCTGAACAACCTCGGGATCCGCTTGTCGGACCTGGGGCGGCGGGAGGAGGCCCTGGCCGCGACCGAACAGGCCGTCGAGATCTACCGGCGGTTGGCCGTGGCCCGACCCGATGCCTTCGAACCCGACCTCGCCATGGCGCTGAACAACCTCGGGGTGATGTTGTCGAATCTGGGGCGGAGGGAGGAGGCCCTGGCCGCGACCGAACAGGCCATCGAGATCCGCCGGCGGTTGGCTGCGGCCCGACCCGACGCCTTCGAACCCAACCTCGCCTCGGCGCTGAATAACCTCGGGGTCCGGTTGTCGAATCTGGGGCGGAGGAGGCCCTGGCCGCGACCGAGCAGGCCATCGAGATCTACCGGCGGTTGGCTGCGGCCCGACCCGACGCCTTCGAACCCGACCTCGCCAGGGCGCTGAACAACCTCGGGGCCTGGTTGTCGAACCTGGGGCGGAGGGAGGAGGCCCTGGCCGCGACCGAACAGGCCATCGAGATCCGCTGGCGGTTGGCTGCGGCCCGACCCGACGCCTTCGAACCCGACCTCGCCAGGGCGCTGAACAACCTCGGGGTCCGGTTGTCGAATCTGGGGCGGAGGGAGGAGGCCCTGGCCGCGACCGAACAGGCCATCGAGATCCACCGGCGGTTGGCTGCGGCCCGACCCGACGCCTTCGAACCCGACCTCGCTCGAAGTCTCTGGGCCGCGGGGTGGGTGGTGGCGAACGCTCCGCAGGGTCACGATCGAGACAGCGTCGACCGTGCGCTCACGTTGGCCCAAGAGGCCGTGGCCCTGTAGGTCACTCGCCTCAGGCGCCCCGCGGTGTTCGCTGGTGACCTCAAGGCTGCCCGGGACGCGATCAGCTACAGGATGCCCTCGACTCGGAGTGATCGTCCGGATCGGCCGTTACGTGGTGTGGACATTCTCAGCGGCCGAGCAAGCTCGTAGGGGTCCGTCGTCGGCGGTGATCAGCGGCCAGTGGTGGTCGAGTCCGTCGCGGTACCAGGCCAGGCGTGCCTGGGGTTGGGGCCAGTGGGTTTCCCAGGTGTGCCAGAGGGTTTCGAGGCGGTCGGCGACCTCTGGGTGGTCGGCGTAGCGGTGGCACCAGCGGTAGCGGTGGGGGCTGCGGTCGATCCGGGGGACGAGCCAGTCGTCGACCCAGTCGGTCCAGGTCGCATAGATGGTCTCGGTGGTGGTGGCGCCCAGGCCGTGGCGGGCGAGTTCGGTCATGAGTTCGTCGAGCAGGGCGCGGTCTTCGTCGCGTTGAACGCGTAGCCGCTCGAGTTCATCGGCCAGGGCGGCGAGGCTGCCCGAAGCCGGGTCGGCCAGCCGAGCAGCCGGTTCGGTGGATCCTCCTCCACCGGTGACGGTTGCCCGTTCGTGGTTGTCACGGAGCATGCCCTCCTCCTATCATCAGGGTCCCTAGTATTACGGTCTGCTACATCCCTAGCGGTCTGGCGAGGAGTTGTCATGTGGTGGGTGTTGATGGTGGTGCAGGCTTCACCGCCTCCGGGGGTCGGGGTGGGGATCCCGAATCCGGTGCCGGTGGCTCCGCCGGGGGTGGCTTCGGCGGTGGGGGCGTTGGTCGCGAACGCAAAGTGGATCGCGTATGCGATGTGTGGGTTAGCGGCGATCATCGCCGGTGCCCGCACGGCGATCGAGGTCCGCCAGCATGGTGGGTCTCCGGAGGCGGTCAAGCAGTTGGCGTTGGCGTTGATCGGCGCCGGGATCGTCTCCGGCGCGGTCGCGTTGGTCAGTCAGGGCGTCTCGTGAGCACCCGGACAAGGCAACGGCCCCTGCGCTCCGCACCTGCCGTACGCCGCATCGATCCCAGGCCTGGGCGCCGCCCCGGTTCCCTGCTGTGGACGGGCGTCGCGTTCCTGGCTGCCCTGGGCATCGGCATCGTCGGCACGGACCTGGCCCGCTCCGAGGACTCCACCTCACCGTCGACGCCCCGCACGGCCACCCCGGCGGCGTCGAGCACCCCGGACCTCGAGCACGGCACCCTCCGGTGGGTGGACTTCGCCGGCCTGCAGCTGCCGGTCAGTGCCACGCACGGCCCTCGTTGCCTGTCCGGCCTGCGAGCCGCGTGCTTCTCCCGGGATGAGGCGGGGGCGGCGTTGGCCGCCGTCCATGTGTTGGTGCGGACGTTCGCGTTCGCGGGACCGGGAGTGTTCACGCCCACGATCGCCGAGCAGGTCGTCGGGCCGGGCCAGGCGCAGTTGGCTCGCGAAACGTCAGCCACCTATCGCTCGTATGCCGCCGAGGCCGGCGTCCGGGGTGAGGGACCGATCCGCGGTGAGGCCGGGTCGATCGCCGGGTACCGCACCGAGCCAGCGCCCAGCCCACGGACGCCGTCCGCGGCGTCCGTCTCGCCGTCGTCGTCGGACGCCGCGGTGGCGGAGCGGGTCGTGGTGGTGTTGGTGAAGGGTGTCGGTGAGGCGGGGGCGCCGGTGTTCACCGAGTACCGGGTCGGCCTGGTCTGGGTCGAGGGTGACTGGCGGGTGATCGCGCCGCCGTGGGGGGACTGGTCGGGCGTGGCCCGGGTGGTCTCATCCCCGGACCCGGCCACCTACATCTCCTACGACGCCGTGGGTGCGTCGTGACGGCGGGGTTGGCGGCGTGCCTGTCGCCGCAGGGCTGCGTCGCGGGGGCGGTGGATTCGTTCTGGGGCAGTGTGTCCGGGGCGATCTCGCAGGCCGCGGGGCAGATGATCGCCCTGGTGTTCGGGTGGTGGACCACCACCCCGTCGGCGAGTGTGGACACGGTGGCGTTGCGGGCGGCGCAGTCGTATGTGACGACGTGGTTGGCGGCGCCGGTGGCGGTGGTGGCGATCCTGGCCGCGGTGACCTGGGGCGTGGCTGGTTCCTCGCATGGGTGGGTCCGGGACATCGCGCGGGGCCTGCTGGTGTTCTCGGTGACCGCGGCGGGTTCGATCCCGGTCGTGCGGGCGATCCAGGAGTGGGCGCAGGCGTTGGCGGCGGGGTTGTTGGCGGCGGTCCCGGCCCGGGATCTCGGGGAGCGGCTCGGCGCGATGCTTCCCTCGCAGGGTGGTTCCCCGGCGCTGGTGGCGTTCTGGGCGACGTTGGCGTTGATCGTCGGTGGGGTGCAGTACGTGGTGATGCTGTTCCGGGACGGCGCGGTGTTGGTGTTGACGGTGATGTTGCCGGTGGCCGCGGCGGGCCAGTTCAACCGGGGCAGCCTGTTGTGGTTGCCGAAGGTGGCGGGCTGGTTGCTGGCGTTCGTGTTCCTCAAGCCCGCGGCGGCGTTGGTGTACTTCATCGGCCTGTCGGTGATGGGCCAGTCCCAGGGTGTGCAGGCGTGGGTGAGCGGGCTGTGCATCATGCTCACCGCGATCGCCGCGTTGCCGGTGCTGCTGCGGCTGGTCACCTTCGCGGTCAACGCCGCCCCCACCGGCGGCGCCCTGGGCGGTGTGGCGACGGTGACCGGGATCGCCGCGACCGGCGCGCAACTGGCCGCCACCCGCGGCCTGTCCACCGCGGCGCGGGGTACCGGCGCCACGGGCACGAGCGGGTCGGGGACGCCGTGAGCAGCGACCGGTTGTACGGCAACTGGTTACGCCCCCAGAAGCTGTCGATCCGGGGCCTGCCCTGGCCCCTCGCTGTGGCCGTGGTCGCGGCGTACCTGACCGGGGTGATCGTGGCGCAGTCCGATCCCCGCCGCGGCGCCCTCATCCTCGGTGGCTGCGCCCTGGCCACCGCCGCCGGGACCGCCCGGATCGCCGGCAGGACGCTGGCCGGGTGGCTGGGTGGGAAGGCGCGGTGGCGGTGGGCCGCGGCCACCGGCGCCACCGGTTTCCAGGCGATCACCCCGGCCGGGTGGGTGTTGCCCGGCCCGCTCGCCGAGACCGTGATGCTCACCGTCCCCCACCCGAGTGGGGACTACGGCGCGATCCACCAGCCCCGGGCGCGGCGGGTGGCGGTGACGGTGCGGGTGGCGTCGAGCGCAGCGGAGTTGTCCGAGCCGGGCGCGCACGACGCCGCGGTCACCGCGTGGGAACGCTGGCTCGAACACCTCGGCCACCGCCCCGAGATCGCCTTCGTCACCGTGACCGTCGAGACCTCCCCCACCCCGGGAACACGCTGCGGCACACCATCACCCGCCGCCTGTCCCCCACCGCACCAGCCGACTGCCGTGCCCTGATGACCACCCTCGCCGAGACCACCCCCGAGACGGCGATGCAGGTGGAGACCCGGATCAGCCTGGTGTTCGACCTGCGGGCCTGGGATACCCAGCTCGCCCGCCGGGACCGGCGCCGCGGCGTCCAGGCCTGTCTGCCGTTGCTGGATGCCTCGGTGCAGCACCTGACCGCCGGGCTGGCGGCGTGTGGGCTGCGGGTGCTGGGGCCGATGAGCCCGGCGCGACTGGCCGGGGCGGTGCGGGCGGCGTTCGACCCGGCCAGTGCGGGCGGGGTGGAGGTGGCGTTGCTGTTGGGCCGCGGCGACGTCCCGGACTGGGAGCACGCCGGCCCCGCCGCGGCCCGCGAACACCGCGATGACTACGTCCACGACGGTGGGGTGTCGGCGTCGTTCGTGTGGGCGCAGGCCCCCCGGCAGTTGGTCACCTCCCGGGTGCTGGACCCGTTGATGCGCCCCGGCACCGCCCGCAAGCGGGTCACTGTCACCTACCGGCCCACCCCCGCCACTGCCGCGTTGGACGCCGCGACCCGCCAGGTCCGCCGCCGCCTCCTGGCGCGGATGGTTGCTGCCCTGCCCGTCATCGGGCGCGCCGCGACGGCCCAGGACGACCGGGACGCCGCCGCCGCCGACCAGGCCACCCGCGAGGTCGCCGCCGGCGCCGGATGGATCGCCGCGACCCTCACCGCCACCGTCACCGCCCCCGACCAGCAGGGCTTGCGGGCCGCGGTCGCCGACCTCGAGCAGGCCGCGGGCGCCTCTCAAGTGCGGCTGCGGCGGTTGTATGAGCTGCAGGCCGCCGGGTTCTACGCCGGGTTGCCGGCCGGGTTGTCGCTGACCGAGCTGGCCCGGTCGTGGACCCGATGACCCCGCCTGCGTTCATGGATGCGGGGGTGGATCCGGGGCCGTGGGCGTTCGCCGGGACCACGACCCAGGTGGCGGGGTTGTTCCCGTTCGGGGCGGGGTCGGGGGCGCCGGGGGTGGGGGTGCCGGTCGGGCACCACGCCCACACCGGTGAGCCGGTGTGTTGTGACCCGTTCGCCTGGCACGAGGCCGGGCTGGTCACCAACCTCGGCATGATGGTCCTGGGTGCCCCCGGCGCCGGCAAGACCAGCCTCGCCAAACGGATCATCCGCGGGCTGATGGCCGCCGGGACAGGTGTTCTCATCCTCGGCGACCCCAAAGGCGAATACGTCCCCATCACCCGCTCCGCCGGGGGGCAGGTGATCCGGATCGGCCGTGGCCTGGACCGGATCAACCCCCTGGACGCCGGCCCCCTCACCCACGCCCTCCCCCACGTCGACCCGACCGAACGACGACGGCTGCTGGCCGAGATCCGCGGCCACCGCCTGGGCACCCTGACCGCCTTGTGTGCGCTGCTGCGGGGCGGGCCGGTCGCGGACTGGGAGGCCGCCGTCCTGGGTGCCGCGCTGGATGCGTTGACCCACACCGGGTCCGGGGACCTCGGGTCCGGGGATCTCGGGGGGGGTGGGCAGCCGACGGTGGGTGACGTGCTCGCCGTCCTGACCGCGGCGCCGGCGCCGTTGGTCGCGGCGTGCCAGGTCGATGTGGCCCGGTTCGAGCGCGAGACCACGCCGTTGCGGCGGACCCTGTACGGGCTACTCGAAGGCCCCCTGAAGGGGGTCTTCGATGCCGCGACCACGACACCGTTGGACCTGACGGCGCCGATCGTGTGTGTGGACCTGTCCGCGATCACCGCCACCACCGATGCCCTGATGGCCGCCGCGATGCTGGCGACCTGGTCGCACGGGCACGCCGTCATCGACGCCACCACGGCCCTGACCCGCGTCACCGGGACGGCGCCGCGGCGCTACCTGGCGGTGCTGGATGAGATGTGGCGTGCCCTGCGCGGCTCACCCGCCCTGGTCGAGCACGCCGATGCGTTGACCCGGATCTACCGCCACAAGGGCGTCGCGCACCTGATGCTCACCCACTCCCTGGACGACCTCGCCGCCGTCGCCGACGACACCGACCGCGCCAAGGCCCGCGGCCTGCTCGACCGCTGCGCCATCACCGCCCTGACCGCGATGAGCGACCGCGAACTCGACCACGTCAACGCCCTACGCCACCTCACCTCCACCGAACGCCACCTCGTCGCGTCCTGGTCCTCGGCCGCGACCTGGACCGGCACCGGACACCACCCCGCCCGCGGCCACTACCTCCTCAAAGCCGGTGACCGACCCGGGATCCCCGTCCAGATGACGCTGGTCGGGGACGAGGCCGCGCTCTACGACACCGACCCCGCAGCCCTGCCATGACCACCACCGTGCCGCGGACCCGGCGGACCTCCAGCCCCGACGGCCCCCTCGGCGGACTCCTCGGCAGCGGCGACGCCTGGACCGACCTGCTCGTCCTGGCCGGGATCGCCGCCGCCGCAACCACCGCCGCCGGCACCGTCGTGTGGGCCGCCGGATGCAGCCTCTCCCTGCTGGCCGACCACGGCTTCGGCCCAGGTCTCGGGGCCACGCTGCGGGCACTGGCTCACGGCACCGGCCCGGCAGGGATCTGGGGCGGCGTCCCGGCGTGGGCGGTCGTCGTCCTCGCCGTCGCCTACGCCGCCGCCGTGGTGCTGGCGATCGCGGTCGGGGTGGCGTGGTGGCGGCGCCGGCATCCCCCGCGGGAGGGCTACGGCAGCCGGTCCCAGTACGCGCACCTGCTACCCGGGCGAGCGGCGCTGCAGCACGTGGCCCGGCTGCGGCCTTCGCTGCGGGGGCGGACGAGGCTGGCGCCGTCCGATCTGGGGGTTCCGTTGGGACGGTTCGGCTCCGCGCGGCGCGGGCCGCTGCTGCGGGCCACGTGGGAGGACGTCGTCCTGGCGATCTGCGCGCCCCGGTCGGGTAAGACCACCTGCCTGGCCGTGCCCGCCATCCTGGAGGCGCCCGGGGCGGTGGTGGTGACCTCGAACAAGGCCGACGTCTGGGACCTCACCGCCGCCCTGCGCGGCCGCGACACCCGCGAACGGGTCTGGACGTTCGACCCGCAACACGTCACCCGCACCCGGCAGGACTTCGCGTGGGACGCCCTGGACGGCATCGACACCCTCGCCGACGCCCGCCGCCTCGCCGGACACTTCCTGCACGAGATCCGCCGCGCCGAAACCAGCGACTTCTGGGACCGCGACGCCGAAGACCTCCTCACCGCCCTCATCCTCGCCGCCGCCCTGTCCGGCGCCGGCCTGGCCAAGGTCGCCACCTGGCTGACCTCGATCTCCGCGGTCGAACCCCGCACCATCCTGGCCCGCAACGGATTCACCCAACTCGCCGACGTCATGACCGGCCGCTCCCACGGCGCCCACGAAACCCGCGAAGGCGTCTACGCCACCGCCCGCGCCGCCGCCGCCTGCCTGTCCGACCCCGCCATCATGGCCTGGGTCACCCCCCGCCCCGGCCTGGACCTGTTCGACCCCGCCCACTTCGTCCGCTCCCACCAAACCCTCTACCTGCTCTCCCAAGACGGCGCCGGATCCGCCGCCCCCCTGATCGCCGCCTTCGCCGACCGCCTCCTCCTGGACGCCGTCCGCGCCGCCGAACACACCCGCACCGGACGCCTCGACCCACCCCTGGTCGCCGTCCTGGACGAAGCCGCCAACATCTGCCGGATCACCGAACTCCCCCGCCTGTACTCCCACCTCGGCTCACGCGGCATCGTCCCCATCACCATCCTGCAATCCCGAGCCCAAGGACGACGCGTCTGGGGACAAGGCGGCATGGACGAACTGTTCTCCGCCGCCACCATCAAACTCATCGGCGCCGGCATCGACGACCCCACCTTCGCCGACGACATCTCCCGCCTCATCGGCGAGACCGACACCCGCGTCCGCACCCGCACCCACGGCCGCGGCGGCGGGACCTCGGTCACCACCCGACGCGAACGCGCCCTGCCCGCCGACCAAGTCCGTGCCCTACCCAAGTTCACCGCGTTGCTGCTCGCCACCGGGATCCGGCCCACCCCCATCCGGCTCGTGCCCTGGATGGACGGACCCCGCGCCGACGACATCCACGCCACCGCGTCCGGACTGGACGCCGCATCATGAAACGCGCCCTCGTCGTCCTCGTGCTTCTTGTCGCGCTACCTGCTGTGGCGCTGCCCGCCCTCGCCGTCGCCTACCACGCGGCGTCCCCGGCTGGTGGTGGCGTGGTGCCGTGCGTGGCCGGGGCCACCCTGGACGGCGCGCCCTGCCTTCCCGAACCCGGACCGGCGGCGAGTTACCGTGGAGACAGCAGCCGCTGCGTGCAAGATCCCTCCGGCACCAGCGGCTGCGTCACGCCCACCCTGGCCCACCTCTACACCCAGATCGAGGCCACCTTCGGACACCAGCCCGCCGCGTGCTGGTCACCCCGCGGCGGAGACCCCCGCAGCGACCACCCCAAAGGCCGCGCCTGCGACTACACCATCGGCCGCATCGGCACCTACCCCAACCCCACCGACACCGCCCGCGGCTGGCAACTCGCCCACTGGCTCCACGACAACGCCACCGCCCTACACATCGACTACGTCATCTGGCAAGGACGGATCTGGTCCCAACGCCGAGCCGCCGAGGGCTGGCGCGCCTACACCGGCGGCGGCTACTACCCCAGCACCGGACCCACCTTCGGCCACCACGACCACGTCCACGTCAGCGTCACCGAGTAGCGCTGCAAGCACCCCAGGGCGCACGTTTGCTGCCAGATGGGGAAGGACGGGTTCATGTTCAGAGCGGGCGGAGCATCGCGGCCGGCACTTGGCCTGGACGACGATCTGGCGACCCTCGTGAACGACCGCCATCGTCACCTCACCTACCCAGCCGGCATCCCCGCGCGCCCATCGGTGCAGCAACCCGGGCCAACGGCCAGGCCAACCCGGTGGATCGACCACCCAGCAGTGACGTGCCGAGAGCGGCGAAGCGGCAGGGATCGACGGTCCCCCAGCGCGCGAGAGCAGGACGGCCAGCCGCTCGGGCTGAGGCCTCCTGTTCATCCCGCCCGCCATCCGGCCATGATGCGCCACCATCGCGGTTTACCAAACATATGTGTGAGTAGATGTGTTCGTCAGCTGCGCCATCGCGATCATTAGTGGGCGCCGTACGCGGCTGGCTGCATCGCGCGACAGCGAACGCCGAGCAGGCGCAGGCCGAGGCGATGCTTCTGGCGGTCGAGCTCGACCCACTGCTCGGCCAGGTCGCCCCAGCCGGCAGCCCGTTGTCCGATGCCCGAGGCGCCGGGGACCTGCGTGGCGGCGGCTCGGCTGACCCCCGCGTGCGCGGGGAGGACAGGTACTTGTTCGACGTCCGCGGTTTGAACTCGGGATGACCCCCCGCGTGCGCGGGAGGACCAGACCATCGGCATAGCGCTGCCCGCCTCGCACGGATGACCCCCGCGTGCGCGGGGAGGACCAGGCGCGTCTCCTGGCCACCCATACCCAAGTACGGATGACCCCCGCGTGCGCGGGGAGGACTTCCACCACTTCAACGAGCCGTTCGCATACCTGGGATGACCCCCGCGTGCGCGGGGAGGACGTCGGCGTGGTCGGGCTGACCGTGGCCTGCCCGGGATGACCCCCGCGTGCGCGGGGAGGACGCGCTGCGATGGACAGCGACCCGGTCGTGGCGGGGATGACCCCCGCGTGCGCGGGGAGGACATCGTCCGTGTGCGGATCCCGCGATAGCGGGTTGGGATGACCCCCGCGTGCGCGGGGAGGACTTGTTGCGGGCGTCGCCATTGCAGATGGCGTAGGGATGACCCCCGCGTGCGCGGGGAGGACGTCGACACCAACAACCCGATCCGGCTGCTGCAGGGATGACCCCCGCGTGCGCGGGGAGGACGACCCTTTTAGAGCCATGATCAGATGGCGGAGGGATGACCCCCGCGTGCGCGGGGAGGACTCCACGCGTGCCCCTGCAGTGCCCTCCAAGCTGGGATGACCCCCGCGTGCGCGGGGAGGACATCGCCGCCGAGACAGCCCGCTGCAACGACTGGGGATGACCCCCGCGTGCGCGGGGAGGACTTGTTCGTCCATTCGGATTTGAAGCCCCAGTCGGGATGACCCCCGCGTGCGCGGGGAGGACAGTGGGTTCGAGGAGCTGGCCATCGCCAAGGCGGGATGCCCCCCGCGTGCGCGGGGAGGACGGGATCTCCAGCTGGACGTCGAGCTGAACGGCCGGATGACCCCCGCGTGCGCGGGGAGGACGCCAAGGAATACGCCCAGCCCACCGGCAACGGCGGATGACCCCCGCGTGCGCGGGGAGGACTGCACGATGCGCAGGATCGAGAGCAGGTAGCTCGGATGACCCCCGCGTGCGCGGGGAGGACACCATGGCGTCGCTGACCAGTCGAGTGCAGACCGGATGACCCCCGCGTGCGCGGGGAGGACGTCACCACGTCGTTGATCGCGGCGTTCGTCGCGGGATGACCCCCGCGTGCGCGGGGAGGACAAGGGGCTGCACGACACCACCACCGAACCGCTGGGATGACCCCCGCGTGCGCGGGGAGGACTTGGTCGACGAGTTGGCGCTCTTGGCCGAGCAGGGATGACCCCCGCGTGCGCGGGGAGGACGAGCGCGTCGAGCGTCCCATGCCGCTCCTCCCGGGATGACCCCCGCGTGCGCGGGGAGGACGGCAGCGGCCTGACGACGACCCCGGGCAAGCTGGGATGACCCCCGCGTGCGCGGGGAGGACCTCCTCTAGACGGGCTTCGATCTGCTCGGCGGCGGATGACCCCCGCGTGCGCGGGGAGGACCCAAACGACTGGATGAGAGCTACATCGACATGGGGATGACCCCCGCGTGCGCGGGGAGGACGTCGGCGGGTTGAACGTCGACGACTACCTCCAGGGATGACCCCCGCGTGCGCGGGGAGGACAGGTTGGTGCCTTCGTCCCAGCCCTTCGTGGAGGGATGACCCCCGCGTGCGCGGGGAGGACTTCCAGTCCCACGCGTTCAAGTTGGGGTTGTACGGATGACCCCCGCGTGCGCGGGGAGGACGGTCGGCCCGGACACAAAGACGTGCTGACCCTGGGATGACCCCCGCGTGCGCGGGGAGGACTTCACCGGTATCGAGGGGATCGGCCCGCAGACGGGATGACCCCCGCGTGCGCGGGGAGGACGCCGCGGCCCGGGCGTCCGCCGCGCTGCAGCTGTGATGACCCCCGCGTGCGCGGGGAGGACCCGGTGGTGGCGAAGGCGCCGGGGGTCGGCTCGTGATGACCCCCGCGTGCGCGGGGAGGACACTTCTTGACCTGCGGCGATGCGACTGAGCGCTCGGGATTTCATTCAGTCCAGCCGTCGGGCGTGGGACCTGCGGCCTCTGGTCGTGTCACGCCATGGGACGCGCGGACAGCAGACCGAATCCGTAGGCCCTGGCCTTGCCGACACCGTCGATGATGGCCGTCGATAGTGCCTCCGCTGAGGTAACTGCGGCGATGCCTTCCACGATGGCGGGTGCCCAGGCGGCCCCAGTCGACGAGCAGATCATGTTCTCTCGGGAAGCTTCCACCCGAGGTCGTCGTTCGTGCGCAGTCCCGCGGCATCGGCACGATGCCGCCACCACTCGCGTAGCTCTGGCTGGTGGACCGACACGCGTTGCCCGGCCCGCAGGAGGACTTTCCCGCGCTCTTTCACTGCCGATACGCGGGTACGGATCTGCAGCTGCATCCCGTCCTGAAGCGTGTGTAGGAGGCCCGCTAGGGAGGCCTGTCTTATCTGGTGGGCCCACCCGGCCGGGAGGCGGTCGAAGTCCAGGGGCATGCCGCTCTGGACGAGGAGGACTGGCTCGCGGGATTTCTCCAGCCGGTACAGCAGCCGGGCAGCTGCGCGCGGGGTGTCCCCCAGGTCGTCGGGGAGCAGGCTCATCAGCCGTCGGTGCATCTGGGCTGGGTCGGCGAGGTTCCGGCGTGCCGTCAAGTTCCGGGGGTTGACTTCGACCCGGTACAGGGACGGCGTTGGCCTGGCGCCGATCGTGACGTCACCTGTCGAGGTCGTTGCTGTGGTCATGTTCGTCGTGGTCCTTCCTCGAAATGAGCGCGAAGCGTCTCCAGGTGTTCCAGTGCCTCGCTCTCATGGCTCGTTGCGAGGGGTCGCTGTGGGCCGTCCACTGGTATGTCCTCGACGAGGACCTGCCGGATTCCCTGTGCCCGGCGGCGCGGCGCATAGGACATCGGAAGGTCCGGGAGCAGGTCTGGGTGGCCTGCGGCTCCTGAGCATCCGAGGTCCCAGACGACCCGGACCCGGTTCCTCGGTGCCCCGGATGGCAGCGGGGCGGTTCTGAGCGCGAGTCCGCAGCCGATGCCGCTGGTGAGCAGGGGCGGGGTCTGCGGCGGGCAGGATCGCCTCCCCAAGAACAGCGGCCATCGGGGCGCGTCGAGGGCTGCAGCCAACGTGTCCAGGACATCGAAGTCGCCTTCAACGATGACGGTAAACCGGGCCCCGGACAGGTACTGCCTTCGGGTCACGATGGCCTCGCGGCGTGTCGCGCCTGAAGCGGTCAGCACTCCCCCACCGGCGCTGGCGCCGCCGACTGTGTGATAGTCGGTGATGATCAGGCCCGGGTCGTCTATTCGCACGGCGACTTGGAGGGCTGCGAGGTCATCGGGGAAGGTGTCGCGGTCTCTGCCGAGGGCGCAGGCGAACAGGCCGACCAGTCCGGACTTCGACGGGTGGGGCAGGGTCGGACGGGACGTCTCGTAGGCGGCGACCCCTCCCCAGGCCTGGAGTGGCGCGGCGAGGTGCAGCACGAGCCCGGCCGGCAGGTCGGACTGGTGGGCGCCTGGGTGGTCGCTGGTGGGGTAGGTCTGGTCGGTCACAGGCCCACCGCGGTCAGGGCGGCAGCGACCGCGGCGGGGAGTTTCGAGGGCTGCCCGAGGGCGGGGTAGGTCCTCTCATCGATGTCCATGACCCAGCCGTTCTGGAGTCCGCCGTCGCCGAACACGCGGGCCTGCCGGGCCGCGTAGTCGTCGAGGCGCTGGCGTGCGGGGGTGGAGTGCCCATCGGATGTGGCCCGCACGGGGGCTTCGAACGCGCCGGCGAAGTTGCGGGGCGCCTGGGTGCGGGCCTGGATACACACCAAGTCGGGCAATGTGTAGGTGCCGGTGGAGCGGCGCTTCGCGCCGGGCACGGTCTCGACGAAGGCGGTGAGGAACAGCTCGAGGAGCAGCCGGGCGACGGAGTCGTCGTTCAGGTTGGACTGGAGCTCGCGCACGTCGACGCTGGCGTACCGGTAGTAGACGCCTGCGCCGTGTTCGGTGTTTCCCATCTGTCCGGCGCCGGGGTCATCGACACGGTTGAGGTCGTCGACGGCGGTGAAGTAGTCGTCTTCGGCGCGGGCGGTGTGGACGGTGAAGGCGTGGGCGACAGAAACAGCGCCGTCGACGGTGCCGCCATCCACGCCGGTGAGCATGCGGCCCATGAGGGCGACCGTTCCGCGTGCCTGCCCGAGGGCCTTCGCGGCCGCGGCCGCGTCGACCACGGTGTCGGTCGCCTTCTTCCCTCCTCTGGTTGCCTTGCGAGTGCCGTCCACGATTGCCTGATAGTCGCCGATCCGGGCGGCGGCCAGGTCGGCGAGTTCGCTCATCTGGGAACGGGTGAGGTAGATCAGTTCTCCCGTCCGGCGATCCTTGTCGATGGCCTTTCCGAGTGCTGCCACGACGTCGGCTCCGGCGAGGTCGGCGAGTTCGCGGGCCATGCCGCGCTCGGCCAGCAGGTCGGCGATGCCGATGGCCAGGCGCTTGGTGCGCACCGCGGGATCGCCTCCGCGGGCGGCGAGGTCTTCTTCGATGCGCTCTCTGATCGCGCGCTTCCAGCACTGGCTGGATACCCGTAGCCGTGGGGTGGCGTACGTCATCGTCTTGTGGGCGCCGAGGTCATCCCGGTTCAGCAGGGCGAATGGCACGGGATGGATGGCGTGCAGGTCGAGGAAGCGGGTGCTGGTCATCTCGATGGCTCCTATTGATCTTGGCTCGGTGTCGGTCCAGGTCCAGTGCTCGCGGCCGTAGGTACACACGGCGGCGAGGGTCAATCCGCTGTGGTCGGGGCCGGTTCAGCGGTGTCGGCTGCAGGCGCTTGGGCGCTCTCGGCGCGGTAGAACGAGCGCATCCAGTGGACGCCGGGACGGATGGTCCGCTGGTCCCACCAGGTCAGCTCGTCCAGTAACTGGGCCCAGTCCACGTCGGTGACCTCGAAGCGGTCCACCAGCCGGGGCAGGCGGTCGCGGATTCCAGGGGCATCGTCGCGGGCGGCGGATCTCAGGAGACGTTCGGCGGCCCGGTAGGTCGGTGAGTCGGTGGCGTATCCTGCCTTGGCGATCGCTGCGGCCAGGCTGGCTCCAAGGTTCCGTGATCTGTAGGGCGCGTGAGTCTCTTGTCCCTCGGTCGTCTCGTTGGGGTGGGGGGCATCGCCTGAGGCCTCTTGCTGGACGTCTCGGGGTTCGTCAGGAGTGTCGGCCTCGTCCCGGTGAGGTGTGCGAGGTGCTTCCCAGGTCATCGCGATCAGTGCGGCGACACAGTAGATCGCCTCGACGCGTGCGGGTCTGCTGTCGGGCGAGATACAGCGCTCGAGGTACGGCATAGCTTCCAGGGCTTCGGCGCTGGGGCGTCCCCCGGCGCGGCGCAACGCGGCACGGGAGCCTCGATCACGACACAGCTCCTGGACGTAGGAGACGAAGGCAGCGTCTGCTGTCTGAGCGGATGCACGACGCTGAGCGGAGGCGGCATTGGGTGCTGTCGTGTTGTTCACGGCTGGGTCCTGTTCTCTGTGTGCCAGGCCGATAGGGGACGGCACACGGGCCTGACGGGGTCGGTGGCGGTCTGGTCCGGGCGGTCGGTCAGGGGCGATTCCGTGCCACGGATCGGGTGTACGGCAAGCGGGTGGCCAGAGGGGCCGTCACACGGTCGTAGATGGTCCGGGCGAGGGATCGGTAGTCGGCCGCGGGATCTGGGCCAGGCGGTTCGGGGGCATCGGGGTCGAGCGTGGCGTGGGCCTCGATGATCGCGGCCAGATGGACGTGAGACCAGAACAGCTCCTCGGCGGCGGCCCAGTACTGCTGCTGAGCGTCCCTGCGCCAGCCGGTGCTCAGGTCCTGGTCCTTCACGGCCTTGTTGGCGGGTCTCCCGTCCGTGCCCTCTCCTTCGCGGAGCCACACCCGTTCTAGAGCGATGTCCAGGCGTCGGGCGCTCGTGCCTGCCCGTTGGAGGGAGGTCGCAGCGGCATCTGCGGCGCGCGGATGCCTTGCTCTCAGCATGGGTGGGACCGGCCGTGTCCGGGACGCCATCATCGCCGTGTTCTTCGACCTGCCGTCCTGGTCGATCCCCAACGCCTCCACGCAGATGTCGTCGACGGCGCCATCGAGGCTGTCGTCGTCCAGCTCCGCCAAGACGCGTGGACGCAGGTCGACCGCGCCGACGTCCGGGAGGGCGAGCAGGAGCGCGTCAAGGTCTCGCCATGCCGCCCGGGTCGCGTCTGCTCTGACGGCGAACACCGCGCCCTCTCGGTTCGTCCGCCGGCACAGGAACGGGTCGGCGAGGATCACGGGAGAGGTCGCGACAACACCGCCGGTCTCCCAGGCGGCTCGTTGCAGCCTGCTGTCCCGCCCCCAGGTCACAATGGCGTCCACGACGGTCACACCGTCTGCGGCCGGTTGCAGCAGGACGGCGTGCACAGGTGTGCGGGCGAGGGTCGCGGCAGGCCCGATGACATCGAACGGGGCAGTCGGGTCGGGCAGTGTGGCGGCCTCCCATGGGGCCTCGTCGGCTCCCGTGCCCGTGGACCGGGTGAAGGTTACGGGCGCGACGAGGTTCAGCAGCAGCGTCTGATGCAAGGTCGATGCGATCGGATGGTAGGAGGCCAGGGCACGTAGCGGCCCCGCCGACCCGTTCCCGTGTCCGGAGCGGGGGGTCATCTGCCCGGCGGCCCCGAAGTACAGGTGGATCAGCAGGAACATCACCGCCTCGGCCGGGGTGAGCGGTTCGGGGCGGCGTCGAAGTGGTGGCCGAACCAGGCCCGGTTGTTGCCCGCCGGACGGGTCACCGCGAGCTTGTTGACCCCACTGGTAGACGTGCAGACTGCCGGGTCGCCGAGGCGGGGATCCTGCATGAACGGGCGGTCCCCGAACAGGTGGAGTCCGGCGGCATGCCGGTGGAAGTAGGTCTCGACTGCGGCGGGGTCGAACCGGCCGGTGTCCATGACGGCTCGTCGTTGCCGCCGCCACCGGCCGACCGGGAGGTCGGGGTCGTCGAGGCCGGCGATCCGGTAAGTCATCACGGCCAGGACGCGGCGCAGGGCGGTGGTGGCGGCAGGGAGCGGTAGGCCGAGGTCGCGCAGTTCGTGGGCTCGCAGGAACAGTTCGGTGAGGCCGACTGTCTCGGTGCGCCCGTCGTGGGTGAGGACGGGAATCCAGGGCTGTCGGGTCAGGTCGTAGCTGGGTGCCGTCTGCGGGGCCGGGATCGTAGGTGGTGAGGGTGCCGGGTGGGTCACGTGTTCTCCCTGGTCGTGATCATCAGGCCGAGCAGTGGATCGAGTTCGATGTCGCGGGTGTCGACGACGGCGCGCAGCGCGTCAGCCGGGGCCGACGGTGGGTCTCCGTCCTGCTCGTTCGTGACCGGGGCGAGGCGAACCTGGCCCAGGTGCAGGAGCCTCAGGTCGGACAGCAGGGGATGGGACCGCCAAGGACTCGGGGGCAGGTCATCGGTCCAGGAGGTCCCGCTCCGGCGGTAGGCGGGGACGGTGACCGTGGTCGATCAGCGCCTTCACCTGGGCCGGGACGGGCGTGTCCGGCAGCGCGGCGCCGGACACGTGGCCAGGTTCGGCGAGGCAGATCACGCCGTCGACGGTCACGACAGGTAGGACGGCCACGGTGTCGGCACCGAGGCGTGCGCGTGCGACGGCGCTGCTGTCCTCCACAGGGCTTGTGAACTCCTCGACGTGCCCGAGAGCCGCCGGCCTGGGCACAGCGACGACGTCAGCGATGGCCTCCCGGCCGTAGGTGACCTGCCGCTGTCGCGTGTCCGCCGCGAGGATGTCATCGGCCAGGGCGGGGGTGTCGCCGCATACGGCCTCGACGATGGTCTGAACGTCCTCGGGCACGCGGATGCGTGACCGGCCTCGGAGGACGTCGGCAGTGCGTAGGAGGTGGGCTTCCGGGTAGATGTGCCTGTCGGTGCGGAGGTTGAGCCGACCTTGGGCCGTCACGGGCCACAGGATCGCCAGCGTGGGCTGTCGGGCGACGTCGGGGCGGCCGTCGCGGTCGTGCCGGTGTCCTCGCCCGGAGCGTTGCAGCAACAGCGGGACGGGGGCGAGGTCGGACACGACCAGGTCGAAGTCGATGTCGAGGGACTGTTCGACGACCTGGGTGGCGACCAGGACCCCACGGCGCGATGCAGCCTCCGGCTCCGGTTGACCGGCGTCGGATCCACTGGGCGGCCCTGCGTAACGGCGCGGTGGGCCGTACTTGGTCAACAGGCGTGTGGTGCGTCGGCGGCGCTCACCGACCTGCAGCCGGGAGTGCAGGGTGTCGACGTCGACGTCGGCGGGCAGAGTGCGTCGCAGGTATGCCGTGAGCGCTTGGGCTCGAGCGACGGTGTTGCACACGAACAGGACGCAGCCGCCGCTGTCCACGACCGGGCGGACGAGGGCGAGGCAGCGGTCGGCACGGTCGGTGTCGGTGACGTCGTAGTGAGCCAGTTGCAGAACTTGCGGTCGGCTGACCGTGAGAGCTTCGACGACGGGAGGCCGGTCGGTGTACCAGACTCCCCAACCGGGGTAGGTGAGCCCGCTGGTGCCGCGCGCCTGCGGGGATGCCTGAGCGCCTTCTTGCCACGCATCGACCAGGGCGGCCGTGGTTGCAGTCGGCAGAGTGGCTGACATGAGAACGACGGGCACTCCGAGCTGACCGGCCCAGGTCAGAGCACGCCGTAGCAGGGCCTGTTGGTAGTCGTCGTACGCGTGCGCCTCGTCGATCAGCAGAACCTTGGAGGCGAGGCCGAGCAGCCGCAGAGGCTGGTGCCGGAGCCGCAGGACCGCCATCAGGAGCTGGTCGATGGTGCCGACACCGAACGGAGCAAGCAGACCGCGCTTGTGCCCGTGGAGCCACTGCGCCGATACGAGCGTCCCCGTCACCTGGTCGTCCGCGGCGCCAAGGGTTGCGCTGTCCGGCGTCGGCCCGGAACTGGCGGCAGGCAGCGTTGAGGGAAGCGCGGCGTAGGTCGGGTTCAGGCTGGCGAGGGAGTGCAACAGGGTGCTGTGCGCAGGACCGTCTGCGGCGCGAACCAGCCAGTCCAGCACACGGCCGTACATTTGGTCGGCGGTGGCTTGAGTGGGCAACGCGACGTACACCCCGTGGCGTCCGGCGGTCCGGGCGAGGGCGCTCGCGGCGAGCAGACCGGCTTCGGTCTTGCCCTCCCCCATGGGGGCGGTGATGACGACACAGGCAGGGCCGGTCGCGTCGGTGGTGTCCCCGAGGACGCGAGCGACGGCGTCCTGGAGTGGGCGCGGCTCAGTGATGTGCGGGAAGGCGTCGGAAAGACCCGAGGGCCGAAGTCGTGCCCTGGCGAGCCCGCTGTCGCGGAGCAGGCCAGGCGCGAGATCGCGGGCTTGAGCGAGATGCGAGGCGAGCTGGCCTGGGTTGGCGGCCTGCTCGGTGGTCAGGGTTCGGCCGGCCAAGAAGGTGGTGCTCGACACCAGCCAGTCCGCGATGATGACCATCCCGGTGATCAGGGCGACTGCCGCGTGCCGGGTCACCTCGTCGACGAGCAGGCCTGGGGTGAGCCCGGCGGTCTCTCTCACGCGCAGCTGCGCGTCCAGGAAGTCGATCAGCTCGGTTCGGGCCGTCTCCCAACTCCCCCTCCCGAGAAATGGAACCCGTCCTAGGGCGGTCTGGCGTGGGACCCGGGAGAACCGGCCGTGGTGGCCGCCGACGGCCTCGGCCAGCCAGCTGGGGTGGCCTGTCGCGGTGAGCAGAACTTGGCCGGCGATGTCGTGTGAGACGACGTCGTTCGAGCCAGGACGTGTCAGCTCGGGTAGGGCATCTCGCATCTGCTTGAACGCGAGGGCATCGAGCTGCTGGAACTGAGGTGTCGCTTTCCCCAGGTCGTGCAGGACGCCCGCGGTCGCCACCGCAGCCAGAACGGCGCGTGCCCCCTGCTCGGGGTCATGCTCCGGATCGAGAGTGCTCCACTCAACGAGGGTGGAGGTGAGGCTCTGGGGCAGCCACAGGTCTACGAGGGCTTCGCTCACTGCGGCGGTGTCCAGGAGGTGCCCCACCAGGGGGTACGGGGTGGAGAGCCCGGCGGACTTGCCCCAGATGCGACAAGCGGTGATCACAATCAGACCGTAGCGTCACCCACTGACAACCTTCAGTAAGATCAATCCCCGGGGAGTGGCGCTCAACTCGCAGAATGAACGCCAGCCAGCCCGGCGCCGGCCTGATCGAGCTTCACAGCCTCATCGCCCGCGGCTTCCGCAACCGCGACAAGTACCGGCTACGCGCGCGCTTCATCGGCCGGCGGCCACGCCGAGCCAACAAAGCACTATTAGTCGTCAACGCCAGGGCGAACTCGACCTGCACCTGGTTCGGATCCGCCCCGGGCCGTCCGCGTCTCAGCAACCGAGCCGGCCGCCGGAGTACCTAGTGACACGATCACGACTTGCGCCCTGTCGAAACGCGGACAACACCCGATGCCCGGCTTCGTCCAGGCGTCCCGAGGTTGGTTCATCTCCAGGCTCGGCGACAGCCCGGACCAGCACCTGCACTCCATCGACCTCAATCGGCACCCACCTGTCCATAACCTCACGATCGCGGAACATGGTCAACAAGCGCGGGAGCCCAGCCCAAGGGCCTGCACGAGTTGGCTCAGCAGTTGTGGTTCGGTGAGGATGCGCCAGGCCTTGGACCGCCCCTTACCGCCGATGGGGTCGATCCCTGGGTCGGAGGTGTTACCAGAGCGTGTGCGACGCCTGTGACAAGGCGCGGAATCCGCCTTCCGCCTTCGCCACGTGCACGATGACCGTGTCGGGGTCTACGGTCCCGGTTTCGGCCCAGCGGCGGCGGGCGCTAATGGCGCGCCGTGCTCGGCATACACGGCGACGTCGCCGGCGACCGCTTCCAACGCGAGAAGCAGGCGCCGAACCAGTCGGTCCGGCATCAACCCGGCCAGCGAGTCCGGCGGATGGAAGCGCGCCTCAGCGATCTCGCCCGGGTCCAGTGTCAGGTTCGATACGTCGCGGGAGGTGAGACAACCGCCGTCGAATACGAACAGCAGTTTGTCGCCCTCGTCGGGGTGAGGTGCCCAGTCGACGACCAGCAAGCGGCTCGGTGCCAGCACCAGGCCGATCTCCTCGGCCAGCTCCCGAGCGCAGGCGGCTGCGGGGCTCTCTCCCGGCTCCACGTAGCCACCGGGTAGATCCCAGCCCGGCTTGTAGGTCGGACGGACGAGTAACACCCCGGAGCCATCCTGTTCACGGATCAGTGCTCCGGTGGCGACCCGTGGTGTTGCCATCGGTGGCCTGTTCACGCCTCTGATCCTGGCAGGGGACTGCTCGAACGATCCACACTCGGGGATCCAACCCGCGCCCCGCTTGACAGCGCTGTGGCGTCGCGGGCCATCCGGCTGATCAGCTGCCGGACGTCGGCCCGGCGCGTCAGCTGCGGGCTGTGGCACCAACTGCGGGTGAGGTCCCGGGTGATGAAGTGTCGGCGAACATGGAGCGGGGCTTGCCGTTCGGCGTCCAGTAGTTCGTCGGCCGCGTCGTGGGGTCGCTGGCCGAGGTGGGCGATTCGGGCTTGCTCCAGCAGGTGCCGGATGCGCCGCTCCCGCGGGAGCCCAGTGGTCGAGATGGTCGCGGCGAGCCGTGCCGCTTCGTCGATCCTGCCCAGTTCCACCGCGACGGACACTCGGTGCAGCGCGGTGTTGGTGGGGCCGAACCCGGTCCAGCAGTGGTTGGCGTCCTGGCCCAGCCGTTCGGTCAGGCGCTCTGCCTGGCACAGGAAGGTGTCTGCCTCGTGTTGGCTGCCCTTGCGCGCGGCGGCGAGGGCGCCCACGAGCCAGAGGCTGCCGAGCAGCGACAGCGTCCGCGGGTCGTTGGTGTCTGGTGCGTGGGCGTTCAGCTCGGTCGCCGCCTTGTCGACGAGGTCGATGGCGGCGTCGTCATCGGTGCCGGCCAGCACGGTGTGGGCGATGCACCGGTGCAGCGCGGCGAGGGTGTGGGCGTCTCCGCAGGCAGTCGCGGCGCGCAAGCCATGCTCGGCACTGAGAGCGGCCAGGGTCAGCTCTCCTCGCTTCGCCAACGCGGCAGCGGCGACGTGATGGGCGAGGGCGAGCAAGCGCCAGGCTTCGACCGGGGTCAGTGTGCCTGGCGCTTCGACTGCCGACCGAGCACTGGCCAACAGGGCTGGCGCTTGTTCGCACACCTTGGAGAAGGCCGAGGCCTGATAGTCCGCCCACGCCGAGGCGACGACTCGCGGCAATTCTTCGGCGGGCAGTATCCGTGGTGCCGGGCGAAGCCCGACCAGGTCGCGGTACCCGAGTCCGGATAGCCGCCCGCCCGGGACGGCAGCATCCTCGGGGCCGCGCGGGCACGGCGGAGTCGCCTCCAGCAGCCGGGAGTAGGCAGCCCAGAGTGTGCCGCCGGCCTCCAACGCGAGGTCCAGCCCGCGCACGAGATCGGCGTCCGGTCGCCGTTCCGCCTTCTCCAGTTTGCCGATCAGGGCACCGCTGACATGGATCACGCAGCCGAGCTGGCGTTGAGACAACCGAGCTGCCACCCGACGTTCGCGCAGCGCAGCGCCGAACGCCGCCAAGGGCGAGGCAGCCGGGTTGAGTGCACGGGGTGGCTGCGGCATCACCGACCCCCTCGCTCGCCCCGCGCGCCTGGCGATGCCAGGCCACTGATCGGACGATAACCAGGCCGCGATCCGCCGCGACAGTCCTGCACGGCGATTCACCAGCGGTTGATGCGGACAATCGGGCTGGGTCCTCACCCCATCGCCGTCAGGTTCTCCTGAAGGTGCGCAAGGGATCGCGTGCCGGGCACGGTCGCGACGTGCGGGCCGTGTGCGAGTACCCACCGCAACAGCTCTGCCGTGCTCGGTCGCCGGTGCCCGGGCGATGGGTTGGGGCGAATCAGTGCGCCCTGCGCGAGGGGCGAGTGGGCCACGAAGGCCACCCCCGTGCTGCCGCAGTGCTCGACCACGTCGCGGCTGTCGGTGTCGGCCTGGTGGTAGCGGTTCTGGACTGCCGCGATCGGGGTGAGGGCCTGCGCTTCCTGCAGGTGGTCGAGGGTGACCTGCGACAGTCCGATGTGGCGGATCTTTCCCTCGGCCCGCAGGTCGATGAGGACACCGATCTGGTCGGCCAGCGGGACGGCGGGATCGACCCGGTGCAGGTAGTACAGGTCGATGCACTCGGTCTTGAGTCGTCTCAGGCTGAGGGCCACGCATTGACGCAGGTACTCCGGCCGCCCGCACCGGGCCCATTGGTTCGGACCTGACCTGGTCATTCCGCCCTTGGTGGCGATCAACAGGTGCGAGGGGTAGGGGTGCAAGGCCTTGCGGATCAGGTGTTCTGCTGTCTCGGGGCCGTAGGCGTCGGCCGTGTCGAGGTGGTCGACGCCGTGGTCGATGGCACCGCGCAACAGGTGTCGGACGGCGTCGAGGTCGTCCGGGTGCCACCAGTGGCCGGGGCCGGTGAGCGCGGTCATGGTGCCCAGGCCCACGGGGTGGACGTGATGGTCCCCGATGGCGACCCTCACGGAAACCCTCGGTCGTGCCGCCACGGTCAGGGCACCTCGAACAGCGTCGGCGCGGCGTCCTCGCGCCCTGGCGCGCGGTTCGCCCGGGCGGCGCCGGGGTTCAGGAGGTCACCGACGGTGGGGGTCGTCATCGCCGTGGCCAGGTGCACGAGCAACCTCGCCGCGACGGTGGCGTCGAATGCCGCTCGATGCGCGGAGCCGGGCAGCGCGTCGGCCAGTCCCAGGTGCTCGGCCAGGGCGACCAGGCGGTGGGAGGACAACTCCGGGAACAGTCCCCGGGCCAAGCGGAGGGTGTCGGCCGCCGGCAGGTCGGGCCAGCCGACGATGACACGGCGCACGACGGACAGATCGACGCTCACCTGGTGTCCTGCCACAACGTCCACGTCGGCCAGCTCGGCGAGGATCTCGACGGCGAGCTGCTCGATGGTCGGGGCGTGCTGGAGATCCTCATCGGACAGACCGTGGACCTGCCGCGCCTGCCACGTCACCGGGCGTGGCGGGCGCACCAGCCAGGACCGGGCCGGGCCGACGTCGCCGCCTCGGATCGGGACGATGGCGATCTCGACGAGGTCCGGTTGCGGTTGCCCGTTTCCCTCGACGTCCACCACAGCCCAGGTGACATCGGTCCAGGCCCGATCGAGGACGGATGCGGAGGGCTGGATCATCGGGGATCTCCTTCGCTCCAGCCGATCTCGGCGCGGCCGTGTCGCCCGGGCCGGTGAGGGTGCCGACTGTCGTGCACCTGGTAGCCCAGGGTGTGCTGGAGGTAGTAGCGGGGCTGCTCGTCCAGGCCATTGACGAGCATGCGCCGATCGTCGATATCCACGACCTCCAGGTCGTCGGACTCCGGCAGCCTCGACGCTACCCGTCCTACCTCCTCGACGGTGGGCAGCCGGCGCGTGGTGAGGCAGCGTGCCAGTTGAGCCGCCGGGCAGATGTCGCACAGCTCCCGGATGCCGACGTGACCGTTGTAGTCGGGCATCGCGTGGGCGTAGGACACGGCGCACGACGTCTTGCGGAACAGCGGGACCGTTCCAGACGGGAAGGCGTCCAGGATGCGCCGCTCCAGCTCTGCGGGCACGATCTTGCGGCGCGCCGTGCCTTCGTAGGGCTGGGGCACGCCGTTCGCTCGGTAGTAGGCAGCGATGTCGTCGCGGTAGAAGAGCCCGGTGAAGACCGTGGCGTGCGCGTGCTCGGCCAACCGTCGAGCGTGCCTGAGGTGGTCGGGGGTGTCGTTGAGACCCGGCACAATGGGACGCCAGTAGAACACCGTGCGATAGCGATCGGCGTGCTCGAACGCCGTGGTCAACGACCTCGCCGCAACATGTGAGGGGAACGGCTCGATGCGGGTGTCGTCGATGCCTGACCAGGTGAACAGCAGGGTCACCTTCAAGTGCGTGAGCTCGTTCAGGGCAGCGCAATGCGCCTGGTTCACCGTGTGACGTGTGATCACCAGGACGTGGTTGGTCAGCCCCCGCGCGTCGAGATCCCTCAACACGGCCATGGTGTGCGGTTCCACCTGCGGCAGAAACGGATCCGTCGCCCGATTGAACAGCTGCACCGGAGTCACGTGGGGCTGGAAGTAGCGGTGCCCTACCAGCTCTGCCACGGCCTCAGCGTCGCTGGTCAGGGCGACCGGCCGCTGGTTGTCCCACAGCCCGTAGGTGTGCCGGATGCAGTAGGAACACCCCAGCGGGCAGCCCTGGATGTGGTTCAGACTGAGTCCAGACTTGCGGTACTCCACCACCTCACGCGCCCGATCCGGAAGCCGCCCGAGCACCACGCGCGGCAACAAGGGCACCTCGGCGCAGCGACGTCCCGACACGGCACGACGTTGAACAGGCACATCAGTCATGAGGACGAGCATCGAGACCGCGCCCGACACAGGGAACTGATCGATGCGGACACCTGAACCTGTCCGCATCGGTTGCGGCGCACCACGGATGCGGCGCGACCTTCCCTCCGACGTCACCCATGTATAGTATTACGGTCTAGTACTTCTCTAGCATTGGAGAGTCATGACCGACATCGCCGACCACCAGCCCCGCCTCCTGCTCACGATCCCCAGGCCGCCGCGCGCTCGGGGTCGGCCGCTCGACCATGTACGGCCTGGTCCTGGACGGCGCCGTCGAGTCGGTGACCATCGGACGCCTGCGCCGCATCCCCGCCGACGCGCTCCCCCGTTTCCTGGCGACCCTGCGCGGCGATCACAACACTGCCCAGTCCGCCTGACCGACAAGGACTTTCACTCCGCCATGCCCCGCACACCCGACAGCGGTCGTGCCCCCAACCACGCGTCGTCCATCTACAAGGGCACCGACGGGTACTGGCACGGCCGCGTCACGGTCGGATTCAAGGACGACGGCAGCATCGACCGCCGCCACATCTCGAGCACCAGCCGAGCGGTCGTCACCCGCAAGGTGCGTGACCTCGAACGCCAGCGCGAGCAGGGAGCCATCACCCTCGCGGGCACCTCCTGGACGGTGACCGCGTGGCTCACCTACTGGCTCGAGAACATCGCCGGCCCCTCGGTGCGGCCGAACACGCTGGCGGGCTACTCGGTGGCGGTCAACATCCACCTGATCCCCGGGGTCGGCAAGCACAAGCTGAAGAACCTCACCGCCGAGCACCTCGAGAAGCTCTACCAGCGGATGATCGCCGACGGCAGCAGTCCCGCCACCGCCCACCAGGCCCACCGCACGATCCGGGCCGCCCTCAACGAGGCCGTCCGCCGGCACCACCTACCCAAGAACCCGGCCCAGCTCGCCCGCGCCCCCCGCCTGAACGAGTTCGAGGTCGTGCCGTACACCCTCGCCGAGGTCCGACGCATCCTCGACACCGCCGCCCAGGGCCGCAACGGCGCGCGATGGGCCGTGGCCCTGGCCCTCGGCCTGCGCCAAGGCGAATGCCTCGGCCTGCAGTGGACGGACATCGACCTCGACACCGGCAAACTCACGGTTCGGCGCCAACGCATGCGCCCCAAGTACCGCCACGGCTGCACCGACACCGCCAGCTGCATCGCCCGACAGCCCGGCTATTGCCCCCACCGAGAACTCATCCGACCCGAGGCCGACGACACCAAGTCTCGAGCCGGACGACGCGTGATCGGCCTGCCCGCCGAACTGGTCGACCTGCTCCGCACCCACCGCCACCAGCAGGACGACGAACGGCGCGCCGCCGGGGACATGTGGGTCGAGGGGGGCTGGGTCTTCGCCACCCCGACCGGTGAACCGATCATCCCACGCACCGACTGGGACCACTGGAAGCGCCTGCTGCGCCGCGCCGGCGTGCGCGAATCCCGCCTGCACGACGCCCGCCACACCGCCGCCACCGTGCTCCTCCTGCTCGGCGTGCCCGAACGAGTCGCCATGAGCCTGATGGGCTGGTCCAGCACCAGCATGGCCAGTCGCTACCAGCACATCACCGAAGGACTACGCCGCGACGTCGCCGACGACCTGGGCGCCTTCCTCTGGGGTCGCGAACGGCCGCCAGAGACCAATTGAGACGAAAATTGAGACGAACGAGCAACGCCCGGCTCTGCCAAGATCGGCAGGCCGGGCGTTTTCGCAGGTCAGACGCGGTGGCGGTGGGATTTGAACCCACGGTGGACTTACGCCCACACACGCTTTCGAGGCGTGCTCCTTTGGCCGCTCGGACACGCCACCGTCCGCGAGGATACCTGGTCCAGGCCCGTGCACCCCAATCGGTATCCCCGAGGCATCCCGCCCCCCCCCTCCCGCCGGCCCAGCGCCACCGAGCCACCAACGAGTGGGGACGAACGCACCGTTTCATCATGATCAACGGTGCGTTCGTCCCCACTCGTGGCCTCAAGGTGGTCAGGGGCGACGTCCATCGAAGAACTCACGCAGCACGAGCGAGCACTCGGCCTCACGGACGCCGCCGAGCACCTCGATGCGGTGATTCAGGCGCACATCACGCAGCACGTCGCGCAACGAGCCGGCAGCGCCCGCCTTGGGGTCCCAGGCGCCGAACACCACCCGGTCCACCCGCGCCAGCACGGCCGCCCCGGCGCACATGGTGCAGGGCTCCAACGTCACCACCAGGGTGCATCCCGCCAACCGCCAGGCCCCGAACACGGCCCCGGCCGCGCGCAACGCCAACACCTCGGCGTGTGCCGTCGGGTCGCCGTCGGCCTCACGCGCATTGCGCGCTCGGGCCAGCACCGCGCCGTCCGGGCCGAGCACCACGGCCCCCACCGGCACATCGCCGCCGGCCACGGCAGCCCGGGCCTGCTCCAGGGCGAGCGCCATCGCGGCGTCGTCCGCGGCAGTGACCGGCACGTCACGCCCCGGGCTCAGCCCCGACCCACTCGGGCCGGACACGATCAGCGCAGCGCCTCGAGCAGATCCGAGAAGCCGACCGCCTCGCCGATCTCGCCCAGCACGAATCCCGGGTCGTCGGCGTGCTCCTCGACCAGCTTGCGCAGCGCCTTGCCCCCGACGCCCAGGTCATCGAGTAGGTCGGTCTCGCCCGCCCAGGCGTCGACGGTGATCTCCTCGGGTTCGGCGTCACCGTCCTCGTCCTCGTCGTCGCCGTCGGCCGCTTCGTCCGAGCCGTCGTCGGAGTCGTCGTCCACGTCGGCGGCCGGCGCGAGCAACTCCCCGTAGGACGACCGCGAGGCCGCGTACAGGTCGGAGACGAACAACCGTGGCTCGTCCTCCCCGTCGACGCGAATGATCGCGAACCACTCATCCTCGTGCTCGACCACGGCGAGCACGGGTTGGTCGCCGATGGCGACACCTCGAAGCGCGTCGGCGAGGTCGTCGAGTGAGGAGGTCTCGTCGACCTCCACGTCCCGGGCCTTCCATGCCGCTGCGGACCTGGCCATGACTGCGGTGAAGTACGCCACCTGCACATCGTGGCATCGACCATGGCCATGCGCGAAGAGGTGCGGGTAGGTTCCGCATCATGCATTTGCAGGTGGTGGACCATCCGCTGGTCGCGCACAAGATGACCCTGCTCCGTCAGGACACGACGGACTCACCCACATTCCGCCGCCTGGCGGACGAACTGGTGACGCTGTTGGCCTACGAGGCGACGCGCGACGTCCGGGTCGAGCCGCACCCGATCCGCACCCCGGTGGCCGAGACGATCGGCGTCCACCTGAGCCACCCGCGACCGCTCGTGGTACCCATCCTGCGGGCCGGTCTGGGCATGCTGGACGGTATGACGCGGCTCCTGCCGACTGCGGAGGTCGGCTTCCTGGGCATGGTGCGCGACGAGGCGACGCTGCAGGCCACGACCTATGCCAACCGCCTACCCGAGGACCTCTCGGGCCGGCAGGTCTACATGCTCGACCCGATGCTGGCCACCGGCGGAACGCTGGCCGCCGCGATCCAGTTCGCCTTCGATCGAGGCGCGGACGACGTCACCGCCATCTGCCTGCTGGCCGCCCCCGAGGGCCTCGCCGCGGTCGAGCAGGCCTTCGGCCCCGACGCACCGGTCACCATCGTCGTGGCCGGGGTCGACGAGCGGCTCAACGAGAGCGGCTACATCGTGCCGGGCCTCGGGGACGCCGGGGACCGGCTCTACGGCGTGGTCTGAACCTCGCCGGACTCACCCTCGCCCCTGTCGGACTCGCCGCCCGAGTCGTACTGTGAGTGACAAGAGGTGACACGGCCCGAGGTGTCCGATCCGTCACGCCCGTACCGAACGTGGTACAGATGTGACTGGTGTTGCGTGTGAGAAGTTCGTCGGCGCGCCTCCGTTGCGTCGTCGGCACGGGCGGCCATGCTGAGCCGTTGGACGACGCGAGCAAGCGGAGCCGGTGAGGGAGGTGCAATGAAGGTCAAACCCAAGAGCATCATCATCGGCGTGCTCGTCGTGTTCCTCATCTACGCAGTGATCGTGGATCCGACGACTGCGGCGGACTACGTGCGGGCGATCTTCTTCTTCATCGCCGATGCGGTGAACTCGGTCTTCACGTTCTTCGATGCCCTGCTGAACCGGTAGTTGCGATGTTCGCGTTGCCGCAACCGTGGCCGTGGACCGTCCGCAAGGGGCGGGAGCTGCCGAGCGAGTTCCAGCGGTACCTGTCCGACCCGGAACTCAACGGCGAGGCCCTCGGCGGGCAGGCCCACTGGACCGTCATGATCCAGCCGATCCTGACCACGGCCGGTGGGCTGTTCCTGTGCTTTCTGTTGCTGACTCAGCTGTCCGGCGACCGACTCGCCGGTCTGGGCTTTCTCGTGACCCTGGCCGTGCTGCTGCTGGTCGGCAGACTCGCCTTCCACTACTGGGAGTGGACCCGCAACCTGGTCTTCATCACGGGTAAGCGCGTCATCACCGTGACCGGCATCTTCACCCGAAACGTCGCCATGCTGCCGCTCGGCAAGCTCACCGACATGAACTACATCCGCGGCCCGATCGGCTACCTGCTCGGCTTCGGCCAGTTCCGCATGGAGACGGCCGGCCAGAACCAGGCCGTCGAGATGCTGCGCCACATCCCCAACCCCGATGCGTCCTACCGGCATGTGCAGAACCTGCTGTTCGGCCGGGGTACCACCGACGTCATCCTGCTCGACGTGAAGACCGACAAGCCGGTCACGGTCCGGCAGGAACGTCCGTTCAAGGTCAGGTTCCGCGGCCGCACTCGGCCCAAGGGGGCCGGCGTCGAGTTCGAGACGGACGACGACCCGGACGACTGGTACAGCGGGCCGACGTCTGCCGCGCCACCACCGGCCGCACCGCCGCCTCCCGGACCTTCTCGCACACCTGGTCCGCGGCGTCCGGCGCCGCCCGGCCGTGCCCGAGGGACGGGGACACCCGGTCCGCGCCCCGCCTCGCCCCCCGGCACACCCGGTGGGTCCGCCGCGGGGTCCGCGCCCCCGCGCAGCCGACCGATCCCTCCCCAGCCACCGCACCCATCGGGCGGATCGACCCCCGGTTCGGCCGCGGCCCCGGGCCCAGCGCCACGAGGCAAGAGCTGGAGCCTGGACGAGGCCTGGGACGACGAGGCCGATTAGAGCGGCTGGAGCGGCTGGATCGGCTGGATCGGCACGGCCTCGGTCGGCGGCGTGGCGCCGTCCTCGGCGTCGGTCACGAGCCCGGGTTTCTGCGCAACGAGGTCACCAATCCCGCGACAGCATCGGAGATGGTGTCCGCCGCCGCCGTCCGGGGAGCGCTGCGGTCCTCGGTGGAGATCTCGTCCAGTGCTCGGGCACTCGCATCACCCAGCCCGCAGGTGATGATGCGAATGTTCTTCGCTCGCAGTACATCCGCCGCCTGAGCTGCTGCCCGGGGGTCACCCAGGTCACCGTCCCCGAAGATGGCCACCACCCGGTCGCCACCGCGTCCCTCCAGCAGTCGATCCGCCAGCCGCAGGGTGGGCACGATGTCGTTGCCGCCGCCGGCTCGGGCGGCAGCCAGCAGCCGGTCCAGCGGGCGGCTCTCACGCGACAGCCTGGTGTGGTCGGCGACGTCGGAGTGCCAGAGCACCACCGCCACCTCATAACCCATCGACAGGGCCTCGGCGACGAACCGGTGCGATCCGGCCACCGCCTGAGCCAGCGGCGTTCCGTACATCGACCCACTCACATCGAGGCAGAGCACCACGGCCCCACCGAGCTGTTGCTGGATCGAGGCCAGGTGCTTTCCGACCGGGTACTGCGTCAGCCCGACCGCCTCGAACCGGCGGCGCAACCAGACCTGCTGGCTCCCGCTGCCCCTGTCGCCCTCGGTCCCGCTCACCCTGCACCTCCGCGTCGCAGCCCTGTCGCCAGCCCGGCCACCGCGTCGGCGATGCTGTCCGGAGCGGCGGTCCGCGGCGCCGCTTCGCGTTCGGTCGAGATCTCGTCCAGACTGCGCGCGCTCGCCGCACCCAGACCACACGTCACGATGCGGATGTTCTTGCGCCGCATGGCATCCGCCTGCGTGATGGCCCGGTGACGATTGCCCAGGTCACCGTCACCGAACACCGCCACCACCAGATCGCCGGGGCGACCGCTCAGCAGGTTCTCGGCGGTGACCAGCGCCGCGAAGACATCGGTTCCGCCGGCGATCGCGGCCTGACTCAGAAAGCGGCCGAGCGCCTTGGCATCGCGCTGCAGGGCGATCTGCGCCGCGACGCCGGTGTCCCACAGGATGATGCCGACGCTGTAGTGCTGGTCGAGCGCCTCGCCGACGAAGCGCCGGGCACCGGCCACCGCTTGTTTCAGCGGCGACCCACTCATCGATCCACTGACGTCGATGCAGAGCACCACGGATCCACCGAGCTGGTCCTGAATGGCCGACAGGTGCCGTCCGGTCGGGTACTGGGTCAGGCCGGCGGCGGTGAAATCCCGCCGGATCCACGACACACCAGGTGGCGTGCTCATGAGGAGATCCGCAGGGAGGACACGTGGTGACGCTGTGCGGCGGCCGCCGCGCCGTCCACGACGCCCTCCATGTAGGACTCGAGTACCAGGACCTTGCCACTGCGTGGCTCGAGTGCCGTGCACCGGATGCGGCCGTCGGGGGCCACGGCGAGGGTCAGCTCGATCGGTGACCCCGCGGGCAGTTGCGGCAGGCCGATCAGTTCTCCGTCCAGCACGCGCCGATTGTTGGCCAGATCGGGTGAGGGCATCGGGCCGGCCTGCTCGAAGAGCTCGACCCGCACCCGGTCCTGGTTCTTCATGATCGTGGCGAACGTCGCCTCGACACCGACGACCGGCAGCGGGGTGTTCGCCGTCACCAGATGCTCGACGAACAGGCGGGTGCCCGACGGGTCGTGGCTGTCGCGCAGGAGGACGCCGATGGCCCGCGGCACCACCCCGGTCGCCGGCTGCAGCGAACGCGCCCGTTCGCCCTTGGCACTCACCGCGATCAGCGGCTGCTCGGGCGGCACCCCGGCCCGTCGATCGAGCGCCGCTGCGTGCAGGGCCGCACCCTTCGCGACCGCCAGGTCGGGGTCGCGAAGCGCCACCGGGACGTTCACCGCCTCCCGCAGCGCCGCCGCGATCATCGGCATCTTGGTCGACCCACCGACCAGGATCACCTCACGCAGCGGCAGCCGGCACCGCGTTCCGGCCAGGGAGAGCGCTCGCTGCACCACCTCGAGGGTCATCGCCACCAGATCGGCGGTCCGCTCCTCGAAGTCGCTGCGGGAGAGGGCGATGCGTGACCTCTCCCGGCCACGGGTCAAGGTGACCGACGCCGACTCCCGTTCGCTCAGCTGCTTCTTGAGGTCCTCCGCGGCGGCGGCCACCGCGAGCTGGAAGTCGTCGTCGTCGAGGGCATCCTCGTCCTGCGTCACGGCAACGAAGCGCTCCAGGAGCAGCGATTGCAGCCGATCGTCCCAGTTGAGACCACCCAGGCGACTCGACCCATCGGTCACCAGCACTCGCGGGCCTTCGGCGCCGACCTCCAACACCGTGGTGTCGAAGGTGCCCCCGCCGAGGTCATAGACCAGGACGAGCCCGGACGTTCCGCTGTCGACACCGTAGGACACCGCCGCAGCCACCGGCTCGGCCACCAGTTCCATCAGGTCGAGGCCCGCGATCGCCGCAGCCTGAGCGGTGGCCTCCTTCTCGGCGACACCGAAATAGGCCGGCACCGTGATCACCGCACGCAGCGACTCGGGGGCGACCCCCAGCGCATTCGCCGCCGTCACCGCCAAGGCTCGCAGGATCACACCGGAGATGCCCTCGGGCGTGAGGTCGACCTCGTCGAACCGGCGGGTCAGTTCCGTGCCCATGTCCCGCTTGACGGCGGTGACCACGCGGTCCGGCTCCACGGCCTGCGAGGCCTTCGCGAGCCGACCGACCACCGCCTCGCCCCGGCGGACGAAGTGCACCGCCGACGGGATGAGCACGTTCCCCTCGACATCGGTGAGCGCCTGCGCCTCACCCCGCTCGTCGAGGGCCGCGACGACGGAGTACGTCGTGCCGAGATCGATGCCGATCGCTCGACCGGTCATGACCACCAACTCCTCGTGGTTCGCATCCTCATCGTCACGGACAGATCCTGGCGACCAGCTGCTCGAGTACCGACCGGGGCAGCGCACCCTGCTGAACCCCTTGCGCCAGCTGGCATCGCATCACCGTCTTGGCAGCGCGCTCGCCGAGCAACGGGAGCAACTCGGCGAACTGCGCCACGCCCCAGTCGACGACATCGGGCAGATCACGGCGCCACCCGGCAGTGCGCAGCACACCCGGTCCGTAGCGGGGTGCGGCGCGGTTGAGGACGGCGGCCGGCACCCGGACCTGGCACTTGCGGCCACATTGATCGCACACGCCGCCGCGCAGCCCCGGCAGGGTGGCCGCCTCACGTTCGGCGGGCCGGCGCTCCTGCCACGCCTGGAAGGCCACACCGAGCATGACGTCGTACTGCTTGCGGCTGCCGATGGCGCCCAGCGAGCGCTCCTGCCCGATCACCCGGCGTAGACCGGCCCAGGCCAGGCAATCGGTCGGCAGCCCGGCCCCGATGGACAGCAGCGACCGGTACACCTTCGCGCGCAACGCCGTCCCGTCGCCCTCACCCAGCCGCAACCCCACCAGGAACAGGGCCAGGTGGGACGCGGCCTCCGGAGCGGCCGCCCACGCCCGGAAGTGATCCTCGACCGCGACCGCGGTCTCGGCGGTACAACACGGCCAGGTACTGGCGCCGGAGGCCACCGTGGCCGCCCGCGCGGGAAATCGAGGGGACGCCGGGTGAACTCGCACCGTCTGGGGCACGGGCTCTGATCTGGTCGAGACCAGCACCTGACCTCGCTGCAGGGTACCGAGCAGGCCCGCCCGGTCGGGCGGCAACCCGATGGCGCCGGCCACCTGCTGCTGATCGTCGGGATGGACGATGCGGTGAACCAGCTTCAGGTTGGTGTTGCGCAGCACATCGGAGGACACCTTCGACGGGCTCTGGTCCACCACCAGGACCTGCTGGCCGTAACTTCTGACCTCGGCCAGCATGGCCGAGAGCAACTCGGCCGAAACCCTTGCGGCGCTGCCGTTCTCGCTGTCCGGAGCGGACGGCCCAAGCTCGGGGATCACCCGGTGCGCCTCCTCGAGCACCAGCACGTGGTCCACCACGGCCAACGGCCGGCCGGAGCGGGCTCGGGCCCGGGCACGATTCCAGGTGGCCATCGCCAGGAGCAGCACGATGAACGATCGTTCCTCGTCGTCCACCAGGTCGGCCAAGGTCACCACCGTCGGCTGGTCGAACAGCCCGTGCACCATCGAGGAATTCGGCCAACCGAACCGGTGCGCACGCACCGGTGCGAGCAACAACGACAGCCGGGTCATCAACGCCGCACGGATGTTGGTCCGGGCCTCGGCCGCATAGCCCAGGGAGTCGATGAGGGGATCGAGCGCGTCCCGGATGTCGTGCAGCGTCGCTCCGGCCGGACCGCCCGGCTGCATGGCCACCGTGTCGAACAGGTGCGTGACCACGTACGGAGCCGGACTCGGCATCGTGAACGCGCCGCGAAACGCCTGCGCCACCTGGACGATGTGCCGGCGATCATCGGTACCCGGCCATGGCTCGAGCAGGTTCATCCGCAGGTCGTTGCCGGTCACCACCCGCACGCCACCGCGGAACAGGGACGCCGCCCCGGAGTACTCGTCCTTGACCGGGTCGATCACCAGGAACGGCACGTGGTTGTCGTTCCAGAGTGCGGCGAGCAGCCGGTGCAGCGAGGTCGTCTTCCCCGAACCTGTCGTGCCGGTGAGAAATCCGTGACCCTCGAGGTCGTCCAGGCCGATCTGCGCCGGCAGGTCGACCCCCCAGTAGGTGCCCAGCTCGATCGGCTGCGACGAGTCCGTCGGTCGACGACCACCCGGCGGCGCCGCCCGTACCGCGAGCCCCGGGACACCGCGGCGCGGGGGCACCAGCATGCCGCCTAGGTCGGCACTGGTGAGCAAGGAGGTCGGCGCGGCGCCGCCTGATGCCGCCAGGGCCGACGCGGCGAACGATCGACCCGACTCACCCGGAACGGCCGCTCGCAGCGCGGCGATCACCTGATCCAGCGTCGCCGGGTCCGGGCCGGCGGCCCAGGTGTCGACCGACCACAGACCGATGGTGCGGCCGCGGGTGCCGTGGGCGTAGAGCACATCGAGCCAGGTCTGCACCCGGGTCCAGGCCTGGCTGACCACGGTGGTCGACTCGACCGCTGTCAGCGTGGTGGTGACCGACATCATCGCGGCCGCCTGGTCGGCCAGGGCGAGCAGCCGCTCGGTGAGCGCGTCCACCTGTTGGGGCCCGGATCCGGTCAGGTGCCAGTGCACACACCAGCTGCCGGGAATGCCCTGGATGCGATCGACCAACGATTCGGGGCGTTCGATCGCGGGCGAGCCCTCGCGCACCTCCACCACGCCCTGCACCCGGTGAACCACCCCGAGGGCGTGCCAGGCCTCGGCACCGGGCGGCGTGGCCTCCTCGAGATCGTGGTCCGGGGTCAGCAGGGCGCGGGCACGGGCCGTCGTCGCCTGGTCGAGGAAGCCGAGGTACAGCCCGATGCCCGAGGCGTCGTCGTGGCGGAGCACGACGTCCAGCTGCATGCCGGGACCGGCGAGCACGCTGAGCAGCATCGCCAGCGGCGACTCCGTACCGCCGTCCCACTCCGGGACGGCGAGCACCCGCACCCAGCGTCGCCGCGGCGGCCCCGGCCACGGGGCACACTCACCGGACACCACCCGGCCGTAGCGCAGGGCCACCAGGGCATCGGACGGGGCCTCGCGCACCAGCCGGGCGGGCAGACCGTAACGCTCGACGAGGTCGAGGGGCATCGGCGTCCCGTCAGCCGGCCGGGCGCGAGAGCTCGTCGAGCAGTGCCTCGGCCGTGCGTCCGAGTCGCACCGGACCAGCGCGTCCGGTGGTGTCGGCGACCACCCAGGCCACCGTGCCCACCGGGGGCGAGCCACACTCCGGACGCCACCGGAACAGCCATCCCGCCGGACGGCGCGTCCCGACGTAGCACTCGGGATCGGCTGCCGGTGATCCCATGCTGCGCAAGGTGATCCGCGCAGCCTCCTCCGTCATCTCGCTCACCACAACGCCCTTCCGTTCCCGTCCCAGCCGACGGCACGAACCCGATCGACCGATGCCATGGCGGGGTGTCCCGTGCCCTCGTGCCAGTCGTAGACCTCGCCGAGCTGGCCGTCCACGACGCGCACCTGCCCTTCGTGATTCACCACGTTGTAGGCGTGGCCCCCGGGGTTGCCGTCGTGGTCGACGAAATCGGTGTGCACGATGGCGCTCGATCCCGGACCGCCCTCCAACACCCGATCACGGACGTCGTCCGCCGAGCGCATCGCGTGAAACGACTCACCGGCCCATTCCTGGGTGCGCCCATCGGTCTCACCCCTCAGCTCCGAGCGTCCGGCGGCCTCCTCGCGGTCGCCTCGCCAGGTTCGTTCCACCGCTCGAGAGCAGTCCGCACAGTTGACCTGATACGCAGGGGAGCTGTCGAGCATGGGGTTGATCTGATGAACCGTGCGCTCCGGGTCCTGGAACCGCTCGACCGGCGTCGTGCGACTCATGGGCTCGAGATACTCCCCCGGGTGCCGATCGTGCAGCTCTCGCAGCGGAACCTCGCGCAACCCGGTCGATTCCGGGGCGCTGCGGTCGAGGCGCTCCAGCCCGTCGTCCGGCCGTTCGAGGTGTTCGCTCGTCGGTTCCTCCGCGGAGCGCGCATCCTCGATCGTTCGATGATCGTCGGGTTCGCCCCGATCCGTGAACTCGGTACTCACACGAGACCTCCTCTCTCCACAGCGATCTCAACCACCCAGCCGGATCATGCCGCACGACTGCAGCAGGACCAGCAGAACGAACAGTCCGGCCGCCACCTTCAGCAGGCCTCGTGCCACCGGGTATCTCGCCGCCGCGGGGACATGGCCGCGCACCGACGCACCGGAGGCCATGTCACGGACCGACGAGGCCAGCAGCACGCGAGCCCTGGTGAATCGTCCCCGGACCTCGACGTCGGCGCCCTGGTAGATCCCGGTGCCTCGCTGCTCGCCCCGCAACAGGCAGTGGACGACGGTGCCGTCGGCGCACTGCACCCGAAACGGGGTGGAGGGAACCTGGAGCGGGGTGGGGGGCATGCCGGCCGATCGGCCACCCATGCCCATACCCATCCCCAGGATCCAGCGCAGGGGGGAGAAGAGCAGACCCAGGACGATCATGATGGCTTTCGGCACGGCCGTGGCGAGGCCGAGGCCGAAGCGGCCCAGGGCGCCCTCGAGTTCGCGGTTCACGGTGTCGAATCGCGGCGGCTGCACCTCCACGACGCGCCCGATCACATGGACTCCGCCCAGCAGGGACTGCGAGACCTGGGCAGGCCCCGAAGCCCGCCCCGACGCGCCACCAGGCACGCCGGGCCCACCTGCGGCGGTCGAGCCGGCGCCCGGAGCCGGAGGAGCAAAGGACCCGTCCCCGCGCGGCGGCGGGGCGGGCGGCCTCGGAGTCGTGGCGCCCGGAGGGCGCGACGGCGGGGCGGGTGACGGAGCAGGTACCGGAGACGGCACTGGAGCTGGAGACGGCGATGGAACCGGTGGCGATGGAGCCGCACCGCGATAGCCGCCGTCGCCCACCGGTCCTGATCGGGTCGCCGGGAGCCGGAAGTGGCAGACCGGGCATCGGTTGCTGCCGGCCGGCCAGGCGCGCTCGCAGCGCGGGCACTGGGTCGGCGTCATGTCATGCCCACGGGAAGTCCACGACGTGGAAGACCTTCCACTGCAGGAACCACGACCAGTCCCACCAACCCTGAACCAGCCTCGACCCGTTGCCGTCCGTGACGTACCAGCTCACCAGCAGCAGGAACGCCAGGACGATCGTGACCAGGTGAAGCACGCTCCAGGACCGACGCAACACCCGGTGTGCCACCGGGATCTGGCTGGTCACGACGCGGCCTCCTTCGGCTCGGGGATCAGTTGTGCCCCACCCTGCTCGATCGCGCAGAGCAAGGGCTGCACCGGATGCAGCGGATGGTCGACGTCCGTGGTGTTCATCGAATCGACGACGAAGTACCGAACCGTGAGGAAGTCTCGTTCCAGCCGGCGCACCAACAGGTCCTGGTCGACCCCGATCAGCCACGACCGGATGCCCTCCGAGTCCGCATCTCGCAGGTCACGCCCCACGCCGAGGCGGGTCAGGACGTCGGCCTTGGGTAACACCACGACCAACGTGCGCTTGTCGGTGGGCACCCCTTCCTGGCGCAGGCGGTCGACCACGGCCGCATACGCCTCCTCGGCCCGCCCCTCCGCGACCAGCAGCTGCCCCTGGTGGGTGGAGCGGCGGAACTCCCGTTGGACAGCGGGGATGGCCAGCGGATCCATCACGAACAGCATCGAGCGGGCGTTGTCGAAATAGCGCAACCGCGCCGTGGTGTCCCAGTTCTGGAACAGCTCGCCGGCGGCATCGAGCAACTGCAGCTCCACCGGGCGAGGTCCGGACCCCTGCGCCAGCAGCGCGACCCCCCGAGGGATGGCGTCCGGGGTCTTGACGGTGTTGCGGCGGTCGACGACGAGCGCCTCGGCGTCCGAGAGGAACGCCTCCGCCTCATCGTTCAGCGGGGTCAGCGACCCGCCCGTGCGGGTCAACCGCATCGCCAGACCCACACTCGCCGCGACCAGCAGCCGGGTCTTGCCCGCGGCGACCTCCCCGATGATGGGCAACATCACCGTCTGGCGGGTTCCTGCGCCCGCGGACTGCTCCGCATCGCACGAGGGGCACCGGATCGCCAGGCTGCGCGAGGCGGAGGACACGGTGGTCGGCAGCAACTCGCCACACGCGCATCGACGGCCGACCACACCGAGCGGGCCGGGGCGCATGTCGCGGTGGATCACGCCACACGAGGCGTTGCTGCAGGCGTAACTCGGCACACTCGACTCGGTGAAGCACTCGACGCAGATCATCGAGGCGCGGTCACGGCGCAAGCTCACCCGGTCACGCAGCCGGTGCACCCACAACATGAGCGCACGACCGAGCGAGAGCAGGGCACCGACGGCCCCCATGAGCAGGAACCACACCGCCACCGACGCGACCAGGCCGATGCTGAAGCCGGCGAAGGGCACCGCCAGGAACAGGTATCGCGCCGCGGTCGGGGCTGCCGGCGCGGCCAGGGCGATGTCTCGCCCCCGCACCGCGCTGACCAGGGTGGCCCAGTGCATCGGACGCGTGCCCGAGACCAGTCCCCAGGCTCGGTGGAGCCACAATCGGGTCTCGGCCGCCACCGCCCGGGCATCGTATTCGGCTTGGTAGGGAAGGTAACTGGGCCAGGCGTGGTCCCAGCCGAAGTGCTTGGCCGGCCCCCTCGGTCGGCCGCGCAGCGCGGTACCGGCGATGACGTCGTCAGGGGTCAGCAGCCGGGGGACGGTGTGCGCCCGCCCCGCCAGCACCGTCCAGGGCACCCACAGGCCCACCAGGGCGCCGACGAGGGCGCCCACGGCCAGGACCACGGCGTAGTAGAAGATCAGGTAGGACAGCAGCCGGAAGAACAGCACCAGCGCAATCCACAACGCGTAGAAGATCAGCATCACGACGGCCATGACCGCGAGGGCGCCGAAGACGAATTGCATTACCCCTCCACCCCTGCACCGACGATCAGTGCTACGTGCGACCTGTTCCTCGTCTGAACCACCCACCGATCCCGGTCGAGGAGCGCAGCAGCTGTTCCAGGGCTTCGTCCCGGCCGGCCGAGAGTCGTTGGCGGGCGGCCTCGAGTTCCCGGGTGTCCTTGTAGCGCTTGCACCAGTCGACGAGCACCTTCTGCACCGCGGTGTTCACCGACCCGGCCCAGGAGTGCTCCAACAACCGCACTCCCAGGTACAGCCCGCGCGGCATGCTCTGTTCGAGCTCGATCTTCAGCAAGTAGGCGATGCTCTCGCCGAGGTCATCGCCGTACCGGTCGAGCAGGGCCGAGGCGGCCTCGTGGTCACGACACACCACCACGAGCTGGGCGACCTGGTCGTAGTACACCTGCAGGACGACAGCCGGAATGGTGTTCAGCTCCTGCAGGGCCTTGTTGGAGGCCCGATCGGACTCCCGCAGCGCCGCACTGCGCAGGGTGCGGAACATGGCGCCCTGATCGATCAGGTGGATGGTTCGTCGGCGCAGTTCGGGTGCCGCACAACCGGCCACGACCTCGAACAGGTGCTGCATCGCCAGATACCATCGCCGGTCGCGCAGGTAGTTCTCGATGGTGGTGTCGAGAAGCCGGCCCAGATCCGGTGGGACGTCGCGGTGAATGCCCAGCCAGGCGGTCAGCATCTCGACATCGGGCCGCGCCGGGTCGAGGAAGGCGGGCCAGCTGGAGGCCGGAAAACCCACCGCGGTGCGCTGCAACAAGCCGACCTGCTGGGTGAGCTCGGCACGGGCGATCCGGCGACCGGCCAGCCACGGCGCGAGCCCCACCGGAGGATGAGCGACGTCGGCGAGCTGGTCCCAGAGCCCCGCCCTGACAGCGGCGATCACAGCGCCGTCACCCTCGTCGAGAGCAGCGGCGAGCTCGTTCAGCACGATCTCGAGTACGTGGTCACCGTGCAACCAGGACGTCGAGCGCGCCGTGAGCTCCGGTTCTCGAACCCACACTCGCGCCAGGCGTTGCAGCGGTCCGGTGATCTGTTGTGCCGCGAGGCCGGTCCCCAGATCCCGAGCGAGGACGAACGCGGTGGCCAACTTGTCGTCGGCGACCCCGTCGAGAAAGGCGGCCAAGAGCCCGGCCGCATGATGGCGGGCGTCCTCATCCGGCCAGTTCACGGGGCGTCGAGCCGCCGAAGGCGCCGACTTGATGTGTGAATCGGCCCAGGCGTGCGCCTGACGGGGATTGCTCGCTGCGCGTTCCAGTGCGGCGAGCGCCACGTGCGGGGCCTGGTTGTCGAACCCCTTGTCCTGCAACGCCCACAACGCCCTCACGACGTCCTGCAGGTCATCCCCCGAGGGCACGGTGATCGCCGTCAAGAGCCCCTCGCCGTACTCGTCGAGGTCATCGGTGAGCTCGTGCTCGGCCAGCTGCCGCACGGCGATCGCCGCGGCACGGGCGGCGTCCGGCACATCCTCCAACCCCAGGACGCCGACGCCGGCGGCCCGAGCCGCGAGGTCGGGATCCATGACCGCGCCCCAGCGGCGGCTGACGTCGATGGCCTCCAGCGCGGCGAAGGTGTCCCCCGACCTGAACCACTCGGCATGCCGCACCGCCGTCGGTGACGGCGTCACCGGCGAGTGTTCGAAGGTGGTCAGGTCGAGCACGTTGACCCCGACGGCCCGCGCCACCGGCAGCGTCGTGTCCAGGACGCGGGGCGAGGTGCCGACGATCGGGAACGAACTGTCACTCAGTGGGTTGGCCGAGAAGGCCCGGAATGCTGTGGTCAAGGCCGTCGCCGAGTCGAGGAACGAGGTCCCGAGGGCGATCCACCGCACGACTGTCGTGAGGTCGGGATGCAGCAGGATGCACCGTGTCCGTTGCGCGGAGACCGCCATCTCGATCATGGTCAGGAACACCGGGAGGACGGCGACCGCCGCCGGGTCGCCCAGCACCATCTCACCGAGCGCGGGCAGATCGAAGTCGGCGCCCACGAGTAGCGGCCCGGCCGTCTCGGCCATGCGGGTGCTGCTCGCCTTGTGCAGCGCCCACACCGGTGCCGAGAACAGTTGCGCCGGCCGGTTCGGCAAGATGTCGGACGGCGATTCGGTCATGAGGCAGTGCGTCACCTGATTACCCGAGCGCCCGTCCCCGACCCGACCCAGGTACTTGCCCCGCGCCACATAGAACCGTCCCTCGCGCGCGGTGTAGGCGAAGGAGTGGGGATAGTCCTCGACCGGGGTGTCGGCGCCCAGCAGGGTTCGGGGAACGACGTAGAGCAGGGTCTTGGCAGCGTCCTCGTCGTTCTGCGCGACCCCGTCGCTGATCGCCTGGAACTGAAACCCCTCACCCCCGTGAACCGACTCGTTGCGACGTGCGTCGGTGTAGAGCAATCCCTTGAAGACCATGGTCAGCCGGCCTTGGGGATGAAGCCTCGCAGCGACATCAACCACAGCAACGGCTCCGCCACCCGATGGGGCAGCACGCCGCGGCTGTTCACCCGCTCACTGCGGTACTCCGGCTCCGCACCCAGAGCGGAGGCCGCGAAGAACCGGTAGCGCTCGTAGTTCAGGCGCAGATGTGCCAGGACGTCGTCGCCGTCCCAGTCGTGGATCAGCGCCTCGATGTGGTCGTGGACGCTGCGGGACTCTGCCTCGTCGAACAAGGGTCGGTTGGATCCGGGCTGGCGCACCGGGTGTTCCGGCGGCAGGTCGCGGAAGAAGGCATCGATCTTGCTCACCACGATCGCCATCGGCCGATCCACCTTCTTGCGGCCCCCCTTGCCGGCTTCCTCGCGCAGCATGGTGGTGATCGACCCCAGGACGTTCACCGGTTCGATCTCGAGCTGGGTCTCCGGGATGCCCATCGCCAGACCACGGTCTCGGTTGGCGCGGAAGCCGAAGGGGTCCAGCAACACGATCAAGCCGTCGGCGGCGGCGAGGTAGTGCTGGTTCCGGGTTCCCTCGAGGGTCTTGAGATCTTCACCCGCGGTGTCGTAGAACGACAGCACGGTGGCCTCATCTCGGCTGATGCCGGCTACCCCCTTGCGCTCGTAGCGCCATTCCAGCACGGCCGGAACGGTTTCGGCGGGGTTGAACTCCGCTGTCGACTCGGGTAGCTGGCCTCCGGAGTCCATCTGGTCGCGCCACCGCGCCATCTTGCGCATCAGCGCCGAGGACCCGACATCGTCGATCGAGGCGTCGAAGCGCCGGGCGACCGAGGTCTTCAGTTCCTTGCTGAGCACCGTGAGCATGACCGTCTTGCCCGAACCCTTGACCCCCACGACGCCGAACATCGGACTGCGACCACCGAAGCTCGCGGGCAGCACCGAGTGACACTGCGGGCAGACACGAATCCCGCTGCGGCCGAAGCAGTTCGGGCACTCTCCCGACAGGGCGCTGCCCAGGGACAACCGGCCGCGAGGTGGCGCGAAGGACGGCAGCACCGGGGTGGAGTCACCCAGCACCCGGTTGCGAGCCGGATCCTCCTTCAGGGTGCAAGCCTCCCGCCCGGGGGCCGGCCGGCCGGTACACCGGATCATGATGCTTCGAGGATCGACCCGGTAGTAGCAGTACGGACAGGCCGCCTTCGGCACGAGAGAGAAACCCACCATGCTCATCGTCCTCGCATCTCATCGGTCGCCGGGTCGATCATCCGAACCGCGCCGTCCTCGGCGGGGAACAGCCGGATCCAGTACTCCTTGCCGAGTTTCGGCAGTGGGACGTCGAAGCGGTGTTCGCCGGCGTCGGTGATCACCAGTCGCTGCGACGCCAGCGTCATGCCGGCCGCGGCGCGACCGGGCAGGTACCGTCCCTCGGCGGCGACCACCAGCACCTCGGTCACCACCGCCTGGGGCGACGTGCAGACCACCGTCACCCGATCGGCCTGACCGAACAGGCGTCGCGGCCACAGGAGGCGGTACGAGACCGCCGCCGCGAGCACCGGCACGGACACACTCACCGACGGCGACGTCCAGGTCCCGTCATTGCCCACCACGCTCGACAGGGTGACCGTGGTGGTGCGGGGCCCGGCGCCCAGTCGCAGCCCACCGCGAGCCCGGTACTCCGCCCGGGTGATCGTCGCCTGTTCCGGACCTGCAGCCGAGACCCACCGCGCCTCGATGTCGACGTCATCGGTGGGCCAATCCCAGGAGACGACGAGCTCGTCACCGAAGCGCTCCACGATCGGGTTGCGCGGTGGGGTACAGATGCCGAACTCGCGCAGTTGACCGACCAGCCCCAGATCGCCGTCCCGGGTGAACGGCAGATAGTGCCCCAGCCCCGGCGGGACGGTCGAGGTCACGCTGGCGCGCTGCCCCTTGCGCTCGAGCCGACCGACGAGTTTGGTGCCCTGGGCCGCGGCGACCTCGCTCATCGGTACCTGACTGCCGTACGGCCACGGCGGTGGCGTCTTGAACCACCACACCTCGACGTCGTAGGCCGCGATGATGCGCCACGAGGCGGTGACCCTGCCCCCGTCGCCGGTGGCTGCCTCCATCGAGACATCCAGCATGGCAACCGGTTTGGCCTCGGCGCGCGGTGTTGCCTGGCAGGTCTCGGTCGGGCCGGCCAGCTCGGCGCCGTCCGGGCCGAGGAAACCCGCCGTGACCCTGAACGTGTACGTGCTCCCGGTGACCACCTCGGTGACGGTCACCGACTCCGGCGAATCGAGCGACAGGTTCCGCTGGGCGCCGTCCGGGCCGATCTGCACCACCCGGACGTCGCGCACCCCGGCCGGGTTGCGCCAGGTCAACGTGATGCTGGTGGGGGTGCTGCGGGCCTGCAACCGGCTCACGGGCGGCAGGTGCAGGACCTCGCGCACGGTGACGCGGGACGGCGCACCGCCCCGGCCGGCGGAGACGCCGTACCAGAACCGTCGCGCCACGGGCGGTGAGGTATCCAGCACCTCGGTGGCGTCCAACCCCTCCGCCACGACCACGCCGTCCCGGGCATCCTCGGGCGCCCTCGTGACGTTCCGGACGACGCGGTACCGGGTCTCGGCCGTCCCGCCGAAACCGGAGGACCAGAGCAGGCGCACACCCTGCTCGACGGCAGTGACCACCAGTCCGGTCGGCGCGCCGGGCGGCAACGAGCGGAGCAACTCGGCCAGTTGCTCGTCGTCCGCGGCGAGGCGTGACGCCTCGGCCAAGAGCTGGGTCGCCTGTTCGATGTCGCCGGACTCCATGGCCGTCCGGCCGTCGGCTCGCAGCTGGCGAACCCGCTGCTCGACCTTCTCGAGCCGATGCCTGGCGGCATCCAGCGCCGCGGAGGACGACCCGGCGTCCGCGGCACCGAGCAACAGCTCCAGCACGCGCCGGGCCTCACCGAGTTGGCCCGACTCGATGTTCTCCTCGACGGTCTGCGGGGTGACGCCGGCGCTCTTGACCCCGGCCTGCAACACGATCCGACCGGCGTCGATGGGGTCGACGCCGGCATCGATGAGGCGTTTGACGGCGGCCGAGGCCAACCCGGCCGACTTCGCGGCGATGGCCAATTCGACGAAGTGCCGCAGCACCAGGTCGTGCAGTTGCTGCGGCGTGCTCGCGGCCGACGCCAGCACCCCGAGCACCTTGATCACGGCGTCGTTGTGCGGCGTCTGCGGCCGCACCTGCATCTCGCCCCGGGCGGCGGCCAGCTGGGCCGGTGTCAGGCCCGGGAACCCGTCGACGATCAGGAACCTCGCCGGAGCACCCTCGAGGAAGATGGCGTCGATCAGGCTGCGGCACTGCGAGACGTTCAGCTCGCTGAGACCAGAGGGCAGCGTCGCCGTCGGCAGGGTGAACTCCGGGACGACGCGCAGACCGACCTCGCCGGCCGCTGCCACGAGCTGGGCGTCCGTCACCCGTTCCAGCCCGCCGACCGAGTCGGCCGCAGTCCGCAGCAGGGCCGGGGTGATGACCTTGTAGACCGCGTACTCGCTGCGCAGCATCTCGCTCAGCTCACCGAGCGTCTGCTGCGCCGCCTGGTCCTGGGCGGCAAACCGAGTGAGCCAGAAGGCGGCGGAGCGCAGGTTCGGGGCGACGCCCTCCAGCAGCCGGTGCAGCTCGAGCAGGGTCGGGGCGACGTCCTTGTAGATGGCGTTGTTGATCGACTTCGACCAGACGTCCTTGACCCAGTCGACCTGAGCGGCGCACTCGTGATCGGCCATGCCCGGGGACATGGCGTAGAGATACGTCAGGTCCAGCCGGGTGGGCAGCTTGCCCGAGCGCAACTCGTCCAGGCCGGTGACGAGTTCGCTGCGACGCTCGGCCTTGAACGGTTTGAGGACCTGCTTTCGGTAGGCCCCGGGGTCCTGCGCCATCTGTCAGCGGGTGGTCATCCGGGCGATGACATCCATGGCCGCCCGCTGTTCCTCGGGCTGCATCACGGCCATGGTGACCTCGAGGTGCAGCTTCTGACCCGTGGCCGGCTCGATCGCCTCGAGGGTGGCCAGACCCTCGTGGTTGATCGTGAGGTAGATGTCGATCGGCGAGTCGGCGGGCAGCGAGGGCAGACCGGTGAACACGGCCCCGGACGCCGGCGTGACCTCGTTGTTGTCAGCCGGGCGCTCGGACTCGACCTCACCGCCCTGCTCGAAGATCTGGATGTGGATCTCGGTGGCATTGGCGTCGGCCGTGAAGGCTCGCTGGTGCAACCGCTCGATCGGCAGGGTGTCGTTGCGGTGGGCCAGGAACCCGACATAGTGCGACTGCGTCTCCGGCCGCCAGAAGAGCACCCCGAGACCCTTCGGCAGCACGTTGGTGACCGACGGGGCCGAGGGCAGCAGGTGCCGGTTACCCTCACCTGCAGCGGCTGCCGCATCGGTGTCGCCGCCCACGGCGTCGGGCGACATGCCATAGATGGCGGCACCCTTGGCCACCGCAAGGTCGGGATCGGCGAGCTTGGGAGTCCAGGCCTGGGTGCCCCGCAATGCGGCGGCGACGGCCGGCATCTTGGCCGAACCACCGACCAGCAGGACCTCGTCGATGGTCAGGTCCGGCACCTTCTCGTGGGCCGCGCGCAGCGTTGCCTCGACCTTGTCGAGCGTGGCCTGCAACAGGTCCCGGGTGGCCTCCTCGAACTCGGCGCGGGTCACCGTGACGGTGTCCTTGGCCGGCCCGTAGGCCAGGCTGACCGGAACCGACTCGCGAGCCGACAGGCTCTTCTTCGCGGCCTCGGTGCGCTCGGCGACGGTCTGGCGGAAGTCGTCGTCCTCCATCGGGTCCTCGGCCAAGCCCGATGCGGCCACGAACTTCTCGACGATGAGCTGGCTCAGACGCATGTCCCAGTCCGCGCCGCCGAGCTTGCGGTCTCCGTCGATGACCAGCACCTCGACGGCGTTCGGGGAGGTGCGCATGATGGTGGTGTCGAAGGTGCCGCCACCGAGGTCGTAGACGAAGAGCGTCTTGGACTGGCCCTTCTTGAAGCCGTAGGAGAGCGCGGCTGCCACGGGTTCGGTGACGATGCCCACCACCTCGAGCCCGGCGATCTCGCCGGCCTGCCGCGTCGCTTCCTTCTCGCGGACCCCGAAGTAGGCCGGAACGGTGATCACGACCCGGTTGGAGTCGATGCCGGTCTCCTCACGGGCCCGGGTCACCAGCTCCTTGAGGATCAACGCCGAGATCATCTCGGGGGTCTGGCGTTGGCCGTCGAAGGTGGTCTCGTAGTCGCTGCCCATCTGCCGCTTGATCAACGACACGGTGCGCTCGGATTCCACCACGGCGCCGTTCTTGGCGACCTGACCCACGACCGAGTTGTGTGCACTCTCGAAGAACACGACGGAGGGTGTGGTGTCGACACTGTCGGCGTTCTTGATGATGGACGGCTGCCCGTTGTCGTCGATATAGGCGATCGCCGAATACGTCGTGCCCAGGTCGATACCGAAAACGTCATTCATCAGATGAATCCTTCGTGGGTGGCGGGGTCGGGCGACGCTGAGTGGGTGCCGGCTGGATCGGACTCCTGCACCGGCGTGGGCTGACCGGTTGACGGGCCAGGGGGAGCCGCGGGCGTCTCGCTGACCGCCGGCGCTTCGTGGCGATAGACCGTGACCTTGGCGTACAGCGCCGGCGTGGCGTCCTCGGGGGCTCGGAACCCCTGGCGGACCACGCGGGCGATGTGACGCGCCAGCGCAGGGTCGGGCGTCGGTACCTTGCTGGAGGCGGTGTGTTGCCGCGGATCGAACTCCTGGCCCGACTCGACGCCGATCGCGTCGAAGCCGAGCTGGGCGATCGCCTGCTCGACGAGTTGGGCGAAGTAGTCGAACGTTCGGGACACCTGGCGGGCGCTCCAACCCGAGACATCCTCGGCCGCAGTCGACACCGCCTCGGCGTGCAGGTCGGCGAGCACGATCAGCACCGGCTTGAGCAGCGCGCGCACCTGATCGGCTCGCAGCGACTCGATCTGTTGCTGCATCCGGGCAATGAGGTCCTCCTGGGCCGTGGAACGGTCATGGTGCCGCTCCAACTGATCCCGGAACTGTGTGATCTGCCCGGAGACCAGGTTCAGCGCGTCGGCCACGGGGTCCGAGGCCTGCGTGTCCGACTCGGCAACCTGCTCTGCCGGCTCGGGTCCCGTCGCGTCCTGCCGCGGCGTGACGTCCTCGTCCGCCGACTCCTCGACAACCGGGGTCGAGTTCTCGGGCGACGCGTCGTCCACCAGCTCTTCGGACTGGGCCAACCGTTCGGTCGGCTCCCATTGATCCACCAATGCCCCCTGCCTCTGGCCCCCGGGCGAGTGTTGTTACTCAGGCGTCGAGTCCCGAACCAAAGCTGGTTAACGTAACACGAAACCTTGCCCCAGTCCTCACCTTTCAGCCGTTGAGTGACTGGTCATTCCGCGACCCGGTGGAGAGGCCGCTACACACGATTCAACCGCAAAGGCTGGAGCCAGAAGCGGCGTTGTGCGGATTCGCGCGTCATTCGAGTGATCCCTGGAACCACGGTGGCCCGATAAGACCGATTGAGGCCGTTTGATGCCCTGCATCCGTGCGCACTCATCGATGCTCCGGTCATCGATGCCCCGGCTGGGACTGTCATCCGGACGACTCCGGATAGGACTCACCCGGGAACCACTCGGCCCACAGCTCGCGCAACCACGCCACGGCGGCCTCGTCGTCCGGGACGGCGCGGCCCGTCAAGCGCTGCAACAGTTCCGGCGTCAACGCATCGCCCAGGACGGCCTGCTCGAAATCTGCCCGGAGCCACTCGGCGTACCACGGCGGAGGATCCTCGCGCAGCCGCGGACCGATCTCCTCCGAGTCGGCGTCCGCATCGAGGTAGGTGAAGATGAAGTCCTCGAATCGCTTCGTCAGCATGTCGTCCTCCTCACTGGGCGCTCGGGAAGCATGTCTGGCAGTACCACGTACCCTCGCCGTCGAGCCGCCAGCGAGTCACGACAACGCTGTCTGCCGTGAATCGGGTCTCCTCGCGGCCACCCGATGCGTGCGAGCGCCCGGTCACGTGATCGCGCCAGTCCGGGCCGAGCGCCTCCTCGATGGGTATCACGCACTTGACCTGGATGTCGTGCAGCTCTTTCGAGCTCGCCTGCTCGGGCAACCCGGCCAGGGCAGCGTCACGTCGTTCGCGGCCGGTGTCCGACTCCCAGGCGGCAGCCTCCGCCCGGACCAACGCCGCTGGTGACTCGAACCGGGTCGCGTTGACCGGTGGCGGCTTGGTGATGTGATGCCGTTCCGGGTGTTTCGGGTCCATCCGGGCATCGGTGCCATCGAGCGCTCGCTGCGCCAGCTGGGCATCGGTCACGTCGAGATGCTCGACCACCGCGTGCCCCTCGCCCACGGCCTCCCGCCGGCGCAGTTCGGCGATCCGCTCGTCGACCATCGCCCGGGGCAACTCCTCCGGCCGGGCGGTGCTCTCCAGATGGCGGCGCGCCTCGTGACGAAAGGCCAGATCACGCTCGGAAACCCCCGGCTCGCCGGCATCCTCGTCGAGCTCGAGACGCTCGGGCCCTTCGCGAGGTTCGAGGCGCACGGTCAGAGCATCACACCTCCCGTCATCGGTGTCGACGAATGTCATGGGTCTGTCCTTCAAAGGTCTGCCCCTCAACGACGTTGCAGGGTCTGCCCGGTCGCGTGGGCGATGGCCCGGCCGATCGCCAGGGCGATCTCACCGGACGCCTCGGGTGAGGACGCCAGCACCTGCTCGTAGTCGAAGACGGACGCCCAGTCCCGCGTGGGGCGGACCCCCTCGGGCACGATCAGCGTCATGGTGGCCGCGTCGAGCTGCCGGACCTGCCGGTCGACGGCGGTGCGGTCGAGATCGCTCACCACGGTGTCGGAGACCACCACCAGCGTGGTGGTGCGGCCGGGGGTGACGTGATCCGCCGCCGTGTGCAGCAGCGGTTGGATCCGCGTGCCGTCCACCGCCGGACCCGCGGCCAGCAGCCGAGGCCCGGTGCGGGCCAGCTCGGCCATGGTGACCTCGTCGATGAGGACGTCGGCCCCGCCGGCGAAGGTGAGCACCGTGAGGGTGTCGTCCGGGCGCAGATTCGCGGGCGCCCAGCGGACCACCTCCTCCAGCACCCGGGTCCGGACGGCGGCGTAGGAGGCGAAGCTGCCGGACACGTCCAGCGCGACCACGAGTCCCACCGGGGCGGGGCTGCGCGGCCCGACCAGCCGGGATTCGCCGAGCGATCCGATCCGGCCGAGTGCGGCAGGAGCGAGCCACGCCAACGCTGCCAACAGCGGCACCAGCAACCAGGCGAGCATGCGGCGCGGGTTACGCAGCGGCGCCAGGTCGCGCAGCCCGGCGGGCACAGCGGCATTCGAGGCGATCCGGGCCCGGGTCAACACGAGGCACCGGCCACGGTGAGGGTGACCCGCCGCTCGCGCGCGGCCACGGACTCGATCTGCTGTCCGCTGGTCGGGTCGATGTCCTCCGCCAGGGGCTCGGTGTCCCCGACCCCGCGGGTGGTGATCCGAGTCTGATCGACGCCCTGCTCGTGGAACCACCGGGCGACCGCATCGGCCCGGCGCAGCGACAACGTCCTCAACCCGGCCGCGTCATAGCGAGCCGAGCTCGCGGTGTGACCCACCACGACCAGACGAGCCTGTGGATCCTGCTGCAGCTGGCGCAACGGCTCGCCGAGCAGCTGACCGACGTCGTCCCGTAGGTCGGCAGAGTCCCCCGCGAAGCTCACACTGCCGGGGACGGTGTAGGTGCATCCGCCGCCCGTGCGTCGCCGGGTGACCCGGGGGAAGGCCGGCATCGGATCGGCGGGCAGGCCGGCAGCGCCGGTGCGCACCGGGTTCACCGGATCGAGGGCCAATGCCTCGCACCCGGTGGCATGCCACCCGCTGCACAGCACACGGCCGAGATCACGCAGCCACTCCTGGGTCGCGGGCACCAGCGCCGCCGACGTCGCACCGATCCCGACGACGTGCCAGCGCACACCCTTCAGATCCAACGGGGCAGCCCGCAGCAGGCTCTGGCCGGCCGCCGCGGCACCCCGGCTGACCAGCTCGTCGTCCAGGGCCAGCGACCCGGCGGTGGGCACCAGGTCGGTCAGGGTCCAGAGCCGGGTGCCCGGGGTGAGCAGGTGCGCCGCCACCGCCATGGCCCGATACAGATCGCTGCCCGCCGACACCGGGCGTACCGGATCGACGTAGGTCGCCGCCACGCAGGCCGGGATCACCGTGGCGAGCCGTTCGACCGAGGGACGATCCCGCTCCCCCGAGGTGCTCAAGGCGACGTGCTTGGCCAGGATCCGGGGCGCGGCGCCGTCCCCGTCGACCGCCACGACGGTCAGGGATCCGTTGCGCCGGCTGACCTCCGACAGATCCGCGGCGAGCGCGGCCGGCATCGGCTGGTCGGCCACCGAGGCGGTGCGATCGACCACGAGCAACACGTTGTCGGCGGCGGCCGGGACGCTCTGGGCGAAGACCTTGGCACAGGCCGCCGGAGCCACGCCCGCCGATGGCCCGGGCGCATCGCTGTCGGCCGAGCCGCCACAGCCGGTCACGACCAGGACGGCGGCCAGCACGGCAGCGTTGCTCCAGAGACGGGGTGCGGTGGGGTTCATGACTGCTCCCGGGATGAGACGACGTCGAGGTCGGTGACGCGATCGGCACCGTTGCGGGCGGCCGGCACCCGCTCGGTGCCGGTGAGGTCCAGCCGCACCAGGCGGCCGGTCCCCGTGGTCCCAGCACTGATCCCGGCCGCCTGCTCGGCGCGAGTCCGCGCCTGCCGCCACAGACAGGCGGCCTCGGATGCCTGGGGCACCGGCGGCAACCGGCGCCAGGCCGTCACGGCACAGCGCACCCGGTTCGGGACGTCGTCCAGCCCGGGCAGGAACCGTCCGGCCACCCGGCCGGTGGCCTCCACGGCCGGCACCCCGGAGGGCAACGGGTCGGCGGGGAACCGCCAGGCCTGTTCGACCGCCGAGACGTCCACGGCCCCGGTCTCGTTGCGCGCCCGGTAGGCCTCGTGATCCGTGCGGTGCGCGATGTCGCGCAAGACGTCCGCCAGGACGGCGAGCGACCAGTCCGCGCGGGTGCGGCGCCGGTGCTCGAGGCTGATGCGGCGCTGGTCGGCCGCGATGTCGAGCCGCTCACGCAGTCGGTACCGACGGCTCCACCCGGAGGCCTTGCGGGCGAACTCCACCTGCGGGGCACAGGCCAGGGTCTGAAACGCCAGCACCACCAACGGCAGCATGGTGATGCTCCACACCACCCAGGTGCGGGCTCTGCCACCGGTGATCGAGGCGGCGATGTCGGCCTCGAACCGGGCCACCGCGAAATGGTGCAGCAACACCATGAACCAGAACATCGGGACGATGCCGATCGTCGCGATGATCGCCGCGGGAACGGTGCCCATGAGCCGCTGATGCTCGGCGATCCCCGGGAAGGCACCCCTGGAGTCCCCCTCATCGGTGCCGGCCCTGGCCAGATGCGGCCGGAACAGCAACGTGGCCAACGCATTCCCGGTGACGTGCGAAGCCGCCACGAGAACCGTTGTCACCACGAACGCGCCCGCCACGGCGACCAGCACATCCGGATTGCGCACGTCGAGCGCCCCGGTCGAGAGCGGGATGTCGAACGCCTCACGCAGGGTCATCAGCACGAAGACGGGATCGTTCAGCACCATCCCGAAGGCGAGCGCATACACCGGCAGCGTCGAGATCCACACCGAGAGGTGACCCAGACGTGCGGCGGAACGGTCGTGCGCGGCGGCAGCAGCCAGCCGGGCCTGCGTCCGACCGGCGTCGAGCCGCCCGCGAACGCCCTCGAGGGCGGCCGAGCGGCGACGGCGCACGATCTCGACCCGGCGGACCCGGCGCCCCAACCGACGAGCCGGACGCCGCGTCCGGTCGCCTGCGGTGACGCTGGCCCGCAGGCCGAGCAGGGCCACCGGACCACTGGTGTCCGGCAGGGGGTCCTGCAGTGGCTGAGTCTGCTGTAGGTCACGACTCAGAGTCGTTCGTGCCGAACGGGTCGGGCTGGGGCGACCGGTCGGCAACGGATGGCGGGATCGGCGTCGGAACAAGGACGGCACGGGAACCACTCCCTGGGATCTCGGGGCCAGGCACGGTCAGCACCTGTGTCCCCTCGACCGATCCCGGTCAGGGAGTCAGTTCGGCGACTCCACCTGGGCCACCGGAACCAGGTAGGTGGCCAGTGCCCCCCAGAGCAGTGGCGAATCCCGGCGCCGGCCCGTGGTCCGCCACGCCGTCAGGCGTTCACGCTGCCAGGCGCCGATGGCCGTGAGGGGATCGGGGGCGCGGTGGGCGGCGTCCACGGCCAGGGCGAGCGCCGTCGTGGCGGCCTCGGCGGGATCGACGTCCAGCGGCAGGGTCCACCGGGTCACCGTGAGCACCTCGGCCCCGGCGTTGACCGCGGCCACCGGCAACCCGGACTGTTCGAGCTGCACCGAATCGTCACTGCCACAAGCGATCAAGGCCACCCGAGCAGGGCAAGGCCATCGCTCGGGATCGCCGAGCCAGGTGTGGGCCGTGAACTCCTGCGACCCGTCCGGGGTGCTCAGCATGAGGCAGGCCCCGGCCGGGGTGTCCGCCGTCCCCGGACGGCAGTGACCGAAGTACAGCAATCGGCTCCACCCGGCCTCGGCTCGGAGCAACTCACCGAACGCCTCGGCACTCAGCGGCCTCCCGTCGGGGATCAACCGCTCCCCTGGTTGCAGCACGTCGTCCCAGTCGAACGGGTAGCCGCCGGGGTAGATCGGCTTCAGATCGGCGTCGTGCCGGCTGCCCGGATCGAGCAGCCGCAACGCCGGCGCACCCGGACGCGGCGCCGGCGCCCGCCGGCGGCCTGCATTGACCGTCGGGGACAGCCCGGCGCCGACGCGAGCTCGCTCGATGAGCCGAACCCGGCCCGAGGCGTCCAGTGCCAGCACGTCCCACGGCACCTGGGCCAACCAGCCGCGGCAGGCAATGGTCACGGTGTGCCGGACCCGGGAGACGTCGGCAGCCAGCAACTCCTCGCGCAGCGCGTCCGGGATCAGGCCCCGACCCAACCGGACCGCCGTCCAGGGTTCGGCCTCGTGATCGACCAGCGGTCCGGTCCACAGCTGCGCGGCGTCCCGTTGCGGCAGCAGGGCCTGGGCCAACCGACGCAGCGGAGCGGTGCCGTCGAGCAGCCCGGCGGCGACCGGGCCGGTGGGCGGTTCGTCGTCGACCCGGATCAGCGACCAGGCCACCGCATCGGCACCGACCGGTTCGAGCGCGAACCACCACCCCACCCGCTCGGGCGCGTCGCCGTCGGCTGCCGGGATCACGACGAGCTCCGGGTGCCGAGCAGGCCCAGTTCGGCGACCGTCGGAGCCCAGGCCGGGTCGGTGAGATCGGGGACGGCGACATCGATCGGTGTCACAGTGCTCGCGCGGTCGTCGAGCTCGGCCCGCAACCGCCGGGTGCGGGTCTCTCCGTTCGCCTCCAGATGGGCGACGATCACCGCGAGACAGCGAACCTCCTGCCGGGCCGCCAGCGCAGCACCGGGGCCACCGCCCTCGGCCACCGTGGCATAGAGCTGGCGCGCCCGCTCCCATGGTTCACGGACGCCGTCCCGGGGGGTGCCGGGGGCCGCCCGCGACAGCCGCAGCAGGGCCAGACCCCGGCCCGCCCAACGCATCGCCTCGGCCGGGACGGCAGCGGGGCCGAACCGCGGCGGGGCCAGCCATCCGGTGCCGTGCACGTCGACCAGGATGCCGTCGTCGCCGAGCGCCCGGGCCGGGACGTCGACCGACCCCCGCCACAGCTGCCCATCGCTACTGGGCCGCAGCTCGGCGTCCGCCACAGGCAGCGGGAATCCGGGGACGTAGACCCGCACCCGCAACCCGCGCGTCTGCTCCCGACGGCTGAGGGTGACCAACACCTCGCGCGCCGAGGGATCCCCGCCGACCAGCCGGGCCAGCGCCGACGTCCGCACCGGAGCCCGGTGAGCGAGTACCTCGACCTCGATCCGCACCCGATCGGCGCCGGACGGCGCCACCCACCACAGCACGGTCCCCTCGGCGGCGTCGAGAACCCCTGGTGGCACGTGCGCCCAATCGACGCTCGACCGCCCCGAGCGCACGACGGCCTCGTCGGCGACCCCACCGACGCCGGCGTGGACGGCGGCCTCGGGACGTGCCGACCCCACCGCCTGCTGCCACGCGTCCCAGTCCAGTGCCCCGGTGCCGAACCGGTGCATCGCCCGGCGCAGCTCGGCCTCGTGGTGCGCCACGGCACTGATCGGGTCATCGAGCGACACCCGACGACAGATCGCCGCGAGCGAGTCCTCCAACAGATCGGGCAGGCCCGGCCAGGCCAGCCCGTCACCACCGGTGCGCAGGGTGCGAGCCAACGCCACGGCCAGCGGCGCGAACTCCACGACGTCCGGCGCCTCGTGGACCTCTGGATCGAGCAGGTCCTCGGCGTCGTCGGCGGCGACGGCACACTCCAGGGCGAGCGTGGCCCGGTCCACCGGCAACGGCCCGGTCGAGGTCAGCCAGCGCAGCGCTGCATACCGGATCAGTCGCTCGCATCCCTCGGTCCGGGCGGCGGGCAGCAGTCGGGGTTGCTCACCCGCCGTGCTCGCCCCCGCGGCGACGCCCTCGCCGAACACCCGGTCGATCGCGGTCGCCGCCCGGCCCTCGTCGACGACGACCAGGGCCGGTAGGGCATCGACCGCCGAGGGGTCGACATAGAGGGTGCCTCCCGGCACCGGCAGCGTGACCACGCCGGCCGGGGCAGCGGGCAGCCGCCCGATCACGACGTCCCCAGTGCTACCCCGGACGACGGGAACCACCCCGGGCGGCTCGGGCGGGACCGATGTCGTCATGCCTGATCACCTCGTGCCTGTCGTAGCACGTCGAGGAGCTCGTCGGCGGTCGAGAACCTCGCGGCGTCCAACGCACCGGCCGAGGCCACAACCTGCTCGGCCACGAAGTCGGCGTACTCGCGACGGACCAGCTCGTCGTCTCCACTCGTGATGGCGATTCCCCAGTGACGCAAGCGCTCTGCCCCCGCCGCAGAGGCCCGCGCGTCGTCCATCAGGCGCAGCATGGTGTTCTCGCGCCGGCTCAGCTGGTCGGCCTCGGCCGCCGTCGGGCCGACGCGTGCCTCCGGCAGTCGGGGCCGGTCGGCAGGGTCGGGCGGGCCCGCCTCACCGGCACCGAGTGCCCGTCCCTGCACCGCCTCGGGAACCACTTGGTCCATGGCCACCTTGAGATGGCGCGCCACCGAGGGACGGTCGGCCGGGGTCAGGAACTCGCGCTCGCGCCGGTGCAGGTCCATCCAGACCTTGCGACCGAGCGCCGAGGCGATCACGTCCACGTGGCTGTCGAGATCGCCATGACGGACGGCGAGCAATCGGGCCGGCTCCGAACGTCGCCAGCCGTCGACCAGGTCGCGCACCGCGGCCACCAGGCCCTCGTCCGGCACCGCCTCGGCCGGACGCCCCGCGACCAGCGGCAGCAGCGGATCCGGGCTGGTGCGCAGGGTGTGGAGTGCACCGCGGCTGGTCCGGGCGTCGCCGCGTTCGGCGCCGTAGGCGATGGCCAGCACCACGCCGTGGTGCTCGGCCGCCACGAGACCGTACGGCGAGCAGACCCGGGCCAGTTCCTCCTCGACGCGCTCGGTACCGTCAGCCGGCAGCGGCCGGCGATCAGGTTCGTCCCGCGACCGCCGAGTGCGCGCCTTGCGTTGGTAGTGCAGGCCATATCGGTCATAGACGCTGCGGTCGGTACCGAGCGCCCAGCCGCCACGGCCGGCCCCGATCGATCGATCGGGCAGCAGGGGCGGACGAGCGTCGGCGCCCAGACCGACCCCGGACGGCGGCCAGGCCGCCCACACCGCTGCCCCCCTCTCGCGCCAGAGCGTCTCGTACCGAGGCGCCGCGAGGGCCTCGAAGTCCGCGGCGGGCAACGATTTCGCCGCGCCCGCGAGCTCCGCGGCGATGCCCGCCGAGATGGCCGAGAGCTCGGGTGGACCCTGCGGGCAGCGACCGAGCTCCGCCGAGGCGACCAACAGCCGGGTGGCGACGATCTCGCTCAGCTCGTGGGGGGTTGTCCGCACCCCGTGGTCGGCGAGCAGCTCGATCGCGCCCCGGCTCACCTCGGGGGCGATCGCGCCCAGGGCCGCATAGTCGTCGAACCCTCGCTCGGCGGCCTCGCGCAACCACGGGACGACCTCACGCTCGGGGACGGCGTTCGCTCCCGGCGCGCGACCACGTTCCAGCGGCCAGGTGCGGATCACCACACCCCAACCGACCCGCAGATCATCGGAGCGGCGCAGCCACGGAGCCCACGGCCCGCGCCGACCACCGTCGTCGATGCCCCGCAGCCGGGCCAGTCGCTGCAGCACCTCGGCGACGACGTGCAGGCAGGTGTACCTGCTCATCCGCCCGCCCTGCTGATCACGACCAGCCCCTCCCCTTCGCCCCGACCTCGCCGCCCAGAAGCATCTCCTACCGATCCCGGCCCATCAATGCCCGTGATCACCGCACCCACCATCCTGCCGACCGGGATCGGTTCCAGCGGTGAGACGTCCAGAACCGGCCGTCGACCGGACGAGATGGGGAGGTTCCATGCACGCCACGCTGATGCGGTCCCGCTGCGGGCGAGGCCGACGAGAACGGCGCATCGATCGTCACCGCGCCACGATCTGCCCCGCCACAGGCAAGCAGCGCTACCGCGACCACCGTCAGGCCGCCGACGCCCTGCGCAGCCGGCGGCGAGCCCGACAGCTCGCCCTCGCGCTGGGGCTGGATTCCGCGCGACGCGAGATCCGGGTCTATCGCTGCCCGTGGTGCAACGGTGGGTGGCACACCACCAGCCAACCACCGGTTACCGCGCCACGGTGAACCGCACCACGCCGGCGGCGTCCAGGTCGGTGCCGTACCGATGTGCCGCGGCGCGGTGTTCCTCGAGCGCCAGACGCAGCCACGGCATCCGGATCGCCGGAGGTACGGCCAGGGCGGTGGCCGCTGCGCCGGGAGCCACCCGGGCGGGCGCTGTGTTGTCCCCGAGACCGCCTTCGAGACCGCCCCCGAGGCCATCCCCGAGGCGATCCCGGAGACTGCCCCCGGCGCTGACCTGGGTGCCGTCCGACAGGGCGATCAGCCGCGCCGTCGCCACCAGGAGCGCATCGAGCGACTGCTCCTCCTCGGTCGCCGCCAACGGTTCGGGCATCGCCTGGCCATGCACGGTCTCGAGCAGCTCCGCGAGCAAGCGGTGGTCGCCGAGCTGATGCGCGGCCCGCACGGCGAGGTACGCCGCGTCGGCCACGACCACGGACCATCGGCTCCGCTCGCCGGCATCCGGCAGGGTCGCCGCCAGCGTGTGCAGGGTCAACAACGCGGGGACCACCTGATCGACAGCCTGTCGCGCGTCACCGATGGCCAGGTCGTGAGCCGCCAACTGGACGGCGAGCCGGGCCGCCGGGAGGCGCGCGCCGGCGGCCACCATCGCCTCGTGGCAGTCGCGCAACGCCACCTGACGCTCCTGCGGCCCACCCACGTCGGACGCCGTCACCGTCAGCAGCGCCGGCATCCACGACAGCGTCGGGAGCGCATACCGGCTACGCGGGTCGGCGCTCGCCCGGGCCACCAGATCCTCGAAGCGCGCCACGGCGGCCCGGGCCTGCTCTCGGCGCCCGGTCCGCACCAGTTCCTGCACCTCGAGCATGGCGGTCCCGGCAGCCTTGCCCAGTTCGCCGACGTCCACCAGGCGCTCGCGCAGGCCGGCCAGGACCGACCCGGTGGCCTCGTGCGGCACCTCGGCGAGGACCTCGGCCAGCTGGGCGACGACAGCGCTCTCGGGATCGCCCAGCACCTGCGCCGCCTGCGCGAACAGTCGGCCTGCCCGTGCCTGATCGCCACGGTGGAACGCCGAGGCGGCCAGCAGCCGCAGGCAGGCCGCCGCACCCGCGAGGTGGCCGACCTCGACGAGTTCGCCGTGGGCTCGGCGCAGCAAGGGCTCGGCCGCCTGGGCGTCGCCGCGCGACATCAGGGCATTGCCCCAGGCGAGGTGGACGGCGCCGGCCCCGCCACGGTCGGCGAGAGCGTCGAACTCCGCGTCCGCCGTCCGGAACCAGGTCTCGGCCAGGTCGGTCTCGTGACGGGCGAACGCCGTGATCCCCAGGTGTAGCGCGGCGTTCGCAGCCCCCGGGGCGCACGGCGCGCCACCGGCCAGGTACCCCGCACGCGCCTCACGGAACCGGTCGAGCGCCTCGTCGAGCCGCACGGCCTCCGCCGCGTCCCGGCCCGCGGCCAGCGCGGCGTCCGCGGCACACACCCCCCAGAACCGAGCCTGGTCGGTGGCGCCGCACCGCTCGGCGAGCTCGGCCGCCCGGCGATAGTCCTCGGCGGCTCCACCGTGGTCCCCGGTCTGGCGCCGCAGCGCGGCGAGCTCGGCCAGGCAGGCCGCTCGGGGCTGTGGCAGATCGAGCTCCTCGAACAACCCACAGGCGCGATGCAGGGCGACCACGGCGCCCGCGTCGTCCCGGCCGTGCAGGGCACGCCCGCGTGCCATGAGCACGTACGCCGCCCCGGCGCGCGACCCCAGCTCGAGCAACAGCTGTTCGGTGTACCGCAACGACTCCTCGAGCGAGGCGCCGTCCGGGGGCCCGGGCGCGGGCAGGCCGGCGCGGCGGTCCTCGTCCCAGCGCTCGGTGACCACCACGCCGAGCACGTCGACGAACTCACACGCCGCGGCCGGCGCCACGTCCTCGCGCACCAGGCAGCGCAGCTGCTCGGCATACTCTGCCCGGCCGGCGGCATCGCCGGCACACACCGCGTCGGCGTAGTCCGCCATCACCGGGAACAGCAGCTCGCCGAGCCGGTGCTGTTCCTCCTCGGCGTCCTCCTCGATCGAATCCATCAACCCCCCAGGTCACGTAGGGCGCCGACGACGACCTCGGCCTGACACCACCCGAGTCTATGGAGCCACCGGCCCGGGGGCAGGAGGTGGATCGAGGTATCGCCCTGGCGGAGACGTCCGCCAGGATGGCCAGCTGTGGACGAGGCAGCGAAGAGCTCCTGGCCGAGATTGCGTCAGGCGCACGGTCGGTTGTGGGACGCCCTGTGGGGCAGCGATGCCGAGCTGGACGCGGCCGTCGAGGCCGTCGCCGAGGCTCTGCTGGAGGCCGAGGATCTGATCGAGGCCGTCGATGAGCTCGACGACATGGTCACGGCGCAGCTGGATCAGGGCCTACGGATCGCACTCGACAGCGGGCAGGATCGCGACGCGCTCGGCGTGCGGCTCTACGCCGCCTGCATCGAGGACCTCTACACCGGCCTGGACTGGCCCTTCCCTGCCGCCGATACCCGGCTTCAGCGGGGGCAGCTGGCGCTCGACCTGAACCTGCTCGACGAGGCCGAGACCCTGTTGCGTGAGGCCGCGACCGCCCTCGACGAAGATCAGGACTTCCACGCCGGCACCCCCTGGCATCTGCTGGGTGAGGCTCTGAGGCGACAGCACCGGAACGCCGAGGCCGTCGAGGCGTATGCCCGGGCCGCCGAGATCTCGGCCGCCTGCTCGGCCCATGGCCAGGCCGCAGAGTCATTCGACGCCCTGGCCGGACTGGCCGTGACCACCGATCCGGAGCGCGCCGCGACAGCCTTCGAGCGCGCTGCCGGGCACTGGCGTCACGTGGAGGAGCACGCGGAGGCGGACGAGAGCGAGATCCTGGCCGGGCGGGCCGCCGTCGAGCTGCTCTCGGGCTGCGACGCGGCGGACACCGAGCGCCGGGAACGGTTCGCCCGGAAGGCGTTCGAGATCGGACGGCGCCTGGACGACGATGCGCTGGCGGCCATGGGCGCGTTGCAGCTCGGCCTGGTGCACCTGGAGCGATTGGACGCTGCTCCGGCGATCGACGTCCTGCAGTTCGGGGTCGAGAGCTGCGAACGCCTCACCGACCGCTCGCTGCAGGCCCTGACGCTGGGCATGCTCGCCGTGGCTCAGCTGCTGCGCCCGGACCTGGCGGCCGCCGAGCACGTGATCCGTCGCGCGCTGGCCCTGGCCGATCACCTCGAAGACCAGGATTTCGTCGACCTGCTCGTGACCACTCTGGCGTCCCTGACCCAGTCGCGGGCCGATCTCACCACCGCACAGCAGCTCATCGAGGTGGTGCAGGGCCGATTGATCGATCAGGACCTGGCGTTCCTGCGCGACCAGAAGGCCATCATGGAACGCCTTGCGGCCGAGGATGTCTCGGGCATGCACGAGCTCGCCGAACGGATGGTCGCCCGGGCCGGCGACGACCCGCGGTCGGCCGAGCACGCAGCCTTCGCGCTGGGCATCCTGATCCTGATGGACGCCGCGGCCCAGGACGGCGCCACAGCGACTGCGCGGTTGGCGCAGCTCGACCGCATCGTGCAGCTCGCGCGCACGGACGGGGATCGTTTCGGCGCCCGCGGGCTCGAGCTGGTCATGCCGCTGTACCGGGCTCTGGCCGCCCTGGCCCGGGGTGATCGCCAGGTCTCGATCGGCGAGCTGGAACGCTGGCACGGCGAGCTGCTCGCCGGCCGGGGCGGCAGTAGCGCCCTCGCCGCCCGGGCCGCGGCGCTGCTGGGGTTCGTCCACGGGGAGTCCGGCCGTGCCGACTCGGCCGTCGCGTGGCTGGTCCCCGCAGTGGTGTTCCACCTGCGGGAGTTCTCCCTGGTACCCAGCAGCTCCGAGCGAGCGGCGATCCGGCGTCAGCTCGATGGCGCGGTCGCGGCGGCACTGCGTGCCATCGCGGCCACCGGGGACGCCGTCCTGCTCAGCGAGTTCCTCGAGACGATCCGATCGCAGAGCATGCCCGACCCGGTCGACGACTCACCGGACCAGACGCGGTCGGTGGCCGCACTCGTGACACTGCTGACCCCGGGCCGGCTCGGCATCCACCAGGACTGGATCGAGCAGGAGACGAGCATGTCCGTGCCGCCACGGGTGGTGATGCCCTGGGGACGCATCGCCCTGGAGCACGTCGACGAGCAGGTGGCACGGTATGCCCCCGGTCCCCGGTCGTCTCCGGGGCTGGTACGCCTCCAGGTGCCGCGCTGACGCTCAGACCCCGCCGCGCTTGGCGCGATCCTCGGCGTCCAACTGCGCAGCCTCCTCGGGTGTCGGCGCAGACCCGCCCAGTGCGGCCGGCAGCCACCAGGTGTCCTCCGGGCCGGAGGGGTGTTGCGGATAGCTGTGCTGCACCCGATCGAGCATGGCCGCCATGGCCGAGATCAAGGTCTCGGACGACGCCTCGGCCGCGGCACCCTTGCCCACCGTGATCGGCTCGCCGAACGCCACCGTGATCGCCTTGCCCCGGTGACGGAAGTCCTTCGGCCGGGCCTTGGTGAAGATCCGCTGCCCACCCCACACCACCGCCGGGATCAGCGGGACGCCCGCGGCGGCCGCCATCCGCACGGCCCCCGGCTTGAAGTCCTTGAGCATGAACGAACGGCTGATGGTCGCCTCGGGGAACACCCCCACCAACTCGCCGCTCTTCAGCGCGGTCAGCGCCTCCTTGAATGCCGCCGAGCCCGCGGTGCGATCGACCGGGATGTGGTGCATGCCGCGCATCAGCGGACCCGACACCGGGTGGCGGAACACCGCGTCCTTGGCCATGAACCGGATGTACCGGTGGTGGCGCAGGGCGCCCAGGCCGAGGAAGGTGAAGTCCAGGTAGCTGACGTGGTTGCTGGCGATCACGGCACCACCGGTGCGCGGGATGTTCTCGAGGCCCTCGAAGGAGAACTTCAGGCCCAGGGCCGCGAACAGGCCGCGAGCTACGCCGACCACCGGGGGATAGACAAGGTCTCGCACGCTGCGAAGCGTAGAACGCCCCCGCCTAGAGTGTCGGCATGACGTTCGGTTCGACCGGCCTGCCCGCCGACAATCCCTTCAGCGCGCCGAGCGATCTGCCGTTCGGGCTGCCGCCGTTCGACCGGATCCGGCCCGATCACTACCGGCCCGCGTTCGCGGCGGGCATGGCGGGGCAGCGCGCCGAGGTCGAGGCCATCGCGACCGATCCCGAGCCGGCGACCTTCGTCAACACGGTCGAGGCCCTCGAACGGTCCGGCGCCCTGCTCACCCGGGTGGCGCAGGTGTTCTTCAACCTCACCAGCTCGGTCCTGACCGATGAGTTGGCCGCGATCGAGGCCGAGGTGACGCCACAGCTGGCTGCCCACAGCGACGCGATCCACCTCGATCGCCGGCTGTTCGCCCGCCTGGCCGCGCTGCATGCCGTTCAGCACGACTCGCCGGCCGGGTCGGGCGCCGACTCGAGCGCCGATTCGGGCGCCGATTCGGGCGCCGATTCGGGCCTGGACGACGAACAGCAGCGCCTGCTCGATCGGTACCACACCGACTTCGTCCGGGCCGGGGCCGCCCTCCAGCCGGCCCAACAGGACCGGTTGCGCGAGATCAACGCCGAGCTCGCCACGCTGGGCACGGCGTTCAAGAACGACCTGCTCGCCGACACGGTCGAGTTGGCGGTTCACGTCAGCGACCGCGCCGAGCTCGACGGGCTGCCGGACGGCGCGATCTCGGCCGCCGAGCAGGCCGCCTCGCCCCGCGGACTCGACGGGTACCTGCTCACCTTGGGCCTGCCCAGCAGTCAGCCCGAGCTGGAGCAGCTCACCCATCGCGGGCTGCGCGAGCGGCTGCACCGCGCCTCGGTGGCCCGAGGCGGGCGGGGTAGCGCCCACGACACGCGAGCCGCGGTGGCCCGGGTGGTCGCGCTGCGGGCGGAGCGCGCCGTCCTGCTCGGCTACCCGGATCACGCCGGCTACGTGATCGAGGACGAGACCGCCGGCTCACTGGCCGCGGTCGACGCCATGCTCTCGGGCCTGATCGCCCCGGCCGTCGCGAACGCCGAACGTGAAGCGGCAGAACTGGAGTCGGCGTTGCACGCCGACGGCCACGACGGCCCGCTGCAGGCCTGGGACTGGCCCTATTACGCCCGCATCGTGCGCGATCGCACCTACCAGGTGGACGTCGCCTCGCTGCAGCCGTACTTCGAGCTCGAGCGCGTCGTCACCGACGGCATCTTCTTCGCCGCCAACGCCTTGTACGGGTTGAGCTTCACCCCGCGCACCGACCTGGCCGGCTACGCCGACGACGTGCAGGTGTTCGAGGTCACCACTGAGGACGGCGCCGCGCTGGGTCTGTTCCTGGCCGACTGGTATGCCCGCGACTCCAAACGCGGCGGTGCCTGGATGAGCAGTTTCGTCGACCAGTCACGCCTGCTGGACGCCGCACCGGTCATCGTCATCAACCTCAATGTGCCGCGTCCGGCCGCGGGCGAACCGACGCTGCTGACGCTCGACGAGGTCGAGACCGCCTTCCACGAGTTCGGTCACGTCCTGCACGGCCTGCTGTCCGACGTCCGGTACCCGAAGCTGTCGGGCACCAACGTGCCGCGCGACTTCGTCGAGTTCCCCTCGCAGGTCAACGAGATGTGGGGGTTCCACCCCGAGGTGCTGCCCCGCTATGCGCGTCACCACGTCACCGGCGAGCCGCTGACCCAGGCGGTGATCGACGCCCTGATCGCCTCACGCGCCTACGGCCAGGGATTCACCACGACCGAATACCTGGCCGCCACCCTGCTCGATCTGGAGTGGCACCGCCTCACCCCCGCGGCCGCGGCGGCCATCGGCCCGGACGACGTCATCACCTTCGAGCGGGATGCCTTGGCGCGCAACGGAGTTGCTCTGGAACGGATCCCGCCGCGATACCGCAGCACGTACTTCGCGCACATCTTCGCCGGCGGCTACAGCGCGGGGTACTACAGCTACCTCTGGAGCGAGGTGCTGGACGCCGACATGGTGGAGTGGTTCGCCGAGAACGGTGGCCTACGCCGCGAGAACGGCCGACGCTTCGCCGACCACCTGCTCTCGCGCGGGGGTTCGGTGGACCCATTGGCGGCGTTCGTCGCCGTCCGGGGCCGGGCGCCGCGTGTCGAGCCGCTGTTGGCGCGACGCCACCTGCAGACCTCCTGAGGGTCTGCCAACTCAGGCTGATGCGTCAGCTTCTTGGGGTATGCTCCGCGGCACCGTGAACGCCGCCGCTTGGGAAGGGGCCTCATGAGCCGTCCGTCGAACCACCACCCGCACCACGCCGACCGTGACGCCGAGGCGTCCTTCGCGGTCGCGACCGGATCCACCGGGTCAGTGCAGCGTCGGTCGGTGATCCGCGCCGGCGCTGTGGTGGTCGGTATGGGTGCTTTCGGCACGACTCTGGCCGGTTGCGGGTCCGATGCCGATCCGGCCACCGGCGCCGCACCGGCTCCGACCGACGCGACATCGTCGGCGTCCGGCTCGGCATCGCCGACTGCCGAGGCGTCGGCCTCGGTACAGCCCACGCGCACGCCGTCGTCCACCTCGGCCAAGGTCAAGGCCAAGGCCTCGACAACCACCTCGCGGACCACATCCGAGGACGACGACGAGACGAGTTCCACCCGAACTACCTCGAAGACGGCCACGACCAGCAAGACCACCTCCAAGCCCACCACCACGACCAAGAAGCCCACCACCACGACCACGACAAAGACCGCCGCCCCCGACCCGACCGATATCTCGCTCGCGCAGATCCCGGTCGGCGGGGCCGTGGTGCGCACCATCAAGGGCCGCGCCGTCGTCCTGTCCCGCACCGGCTCGAACTCGGTGGTCGGCTTCGATGCCCACTGCACGCACCTCGGTTGCATCGTGCGGGCCTCGGGCGGCCGACTCGACTGCCCCTGCCACGGATCGGCCTTCGACCTGAGCTCGGGGGCGGTGCTGCAAGGACCTGCCACCTCCGCGCTCCCCCGGATCTCGGTTCGGGTGCACGACGGCGGTGTCAGCGTCGGCTGACGACGCCGGAAACGTAAGTTGTCCACCAGAGACATCAACTCCAGGAGGAAACACTCGATGACCACCCCGAAGCCGACCGAGTCCACGCGCCCCACCCGGCGCACCGTCCTGACCGCCGGCGCCGGCGCCGTCGCCGGAGTCGGCACCCTCGGAGCGCTGAGCGCCTGCGGGTCGGATGATCCTGCCGCCACGGCCTCCTCGGCCGCCGGAGCTGCGGGCTCGGTGGCGGCCTCCGCTGCCGGGGGGGCTGCTTCGGCCGCTGCCTCCGCTGCCGGTGCTGCCGCCGCCAAGCTGGCCGACATCCCGGTGGGTGGCGCCACCGTCGCCGAGATCGCCGGGCAGAAGGTCGTCCTGGCCCAGCCCGAAGCCGGCAAGGTCGTGGCCTTCGACGCCACGTGTCCGCACCGAGGCTGCGTGGTCGCACCCGCCGGAGCGAAGTTGACGTGCCCCTGCCACGGGTCGACCTTCGACGCCGCCACCGGAGCGGTCGAACAGGGTCCGGCGACCACGGGCCTGAAGAGCCTGCCCGCGACGGTCTCCGGCGACGGGGTCACCCTCGGCTGACGCCTCCATCCGCCGCAGCGGCCGTCGTCCGAATGGGCGACAGCCGCTCCTGCTTTGGGTTGGTCTTGCCTCGAGGAGCCCTGGACTGCTCATCACCACCCGGTCGCCGGACGACGATGGGGGCATCGACAGGAAGGACCAGAGGCGATGTTCGTCCCTCATCAGCAGGACGCCAGCCGGGTGCTGCACGAGAAGCTCAGCACGACTCGGGTCGGCCTGCGCTGGGAGCGCATCCTGCGCACCCACGAACGTGAGGTGGACGCCCTGATGGCGGTGCACCCCGACGTCCGGCGGCACGTGAACGAGGCCCTGGCCCACCTCGCCGACGCCGGCGAGAACTGCCGTGCCCTGGACGATACGACCATCGGCGTGGCGACGGTGGTGCTCGACGACCTGCAGCGGCTGGGTGGCTTCGAACTCAAGGCCGCCGTCACCGGGCTGCGCGAAGAACTGGCGATGGCCCGCGGTCGCAGCCTGGACGACGTCCTCGCGGGCTGAGACCTCAGCCGCGCAGCACCGCCATCAGCGCGGGAGGAATCTCGCGCTTGCCCGACCCGTCATCGGCCACCACCACGTACACGGTGCGGCCACGGCAGATGGCGACGCCGTCCCGGAGCACCTCGAAGCTGAGCGTGAAGCTGGTCCGCCCGACGTGCTCGACGCCCACCGCGATCTCGGCCGACTCGCCGTACGCCAGTCCAGAGGTCCACTCGAGCTCGGTGTGAACCAGCGAGACGTCATAGCCCGCGGCCAGCAGCTCGGGGTAGGGCAGGCCACCGTGGGCCAACCACCCCGCCAGCGCGTCGTCGAAGTAGGCGAGATACCACATGTTGAACACCACGCCCTGGCGGTCGACCTCGAGGTAGCGCGGAGTCAGTCGATGTCGGTGGTCCATGTGTCCGATAGGTCGTCGAGAGGGCGGCGACAGACGTCGCACGGCCGTGGGCAGGCCGAACTCTAACGCGGTCTGCGCGCGCCTCACGCCCAGACGGGAGTTTCGCGATGGGCTGACGGTGCCCAGTGCCGGATCAGTCACTCGGGACACCCATCGCGTCACAAATGACAGTGATCGCTCGACCTTGACATGCGCGCTCAGCTGTTGGGATCTTTGGAGCGAATTGTGACTCTTCACCACAATTTTCACGATGAAGCTTCGCTGCATCTTCCGTTGTCGCCCACGACACCTCAGGAGCCGACCATGAAACGGACGAGACTGTTCTTGGTGGTCTCCATACTGTCCCTCGCGGGGGCGGGCACCTACGCTCCGGGCGCAGCGGCAGTCGGATCGAACGCCAACCCCGCCGTGGACTTCAGCATCTCGACTGTTCGCGCAGCTGCCACGAAGGCTGCGAGGACCACCACCGCAACCGCCGCTGACCACCGGCTGGGATCGCAGGGGCTTCAGGTGGTGACCTCGCCGGCGGGCGACGCGGCGATCGTCGATACGTCCTTGATCAACCGGGGGATCATCTCGGCGGCGAGCCCTTCGTTCGTCAGCCTCTCCTGGGATGCTCATTCGCCGACAACCCGATACACGGTCACTCGGGATGGACGGCCGCTCACCCAGCTCGGGCCGGGCGTGACGACCTTCCGGGACACCAGCGTGACCGGCGGTGCGACCTACACCTACCGCGTCTCACCGAGCACCTCGGCCAGTGCTGACGCCACGATGTGGAGTATGAAGGTCGAGGTGCCCTCGTCAGCAGACACGTCGTCGGCTGCTGCTCTCACCGACGCCGCCCTGAAGCGGATGGCCGCGGCCGGCGTAGGGACCACCTCGACGCTGTCCTGGGTGACCTTCATCCCGCAGGCCCGCATCGACGCGCCCGTCATCGCCGGCAAGGCGATCTGCACCTACGGCTCGGGCTACCAGTTCGGCGGCGACAACCACGGATTCGTCTGGACAGCAGCGAGCAACCGAACCGCGGTTCATGCCGTCGTCACGTGGAGCACCAAGGCAGTCTCGAGCCACACGAGCATCGGCACGACGAATGTCTACCGAAAGAGCACCGGGGCGCTGGTTGCGCAAAGGACGGCATCCGCATCTCAGACCTACGCCAAGAAGCTGGGTTCTGGGTCGAACTATGTGGACATCCACATGGTCACTCACGCCTCGAACCCGTTCTGCCCCAGCGTTGCAGGCGCAATCGACGGCGCGTTCTCGATCACTCTGACCCAGAGCGGGAGCTACGCGATCTTCAGCGGAAAACACCGGCAGATGCCCAACCACTACGTGTACCTGTACGACCAGAGCGCAGTGAAGGATGTCTACAAGCTCACCTATGCCAACCCCTTGTGCCTCTTTGGTGCGGCCACCTGTGCCCTGGCGACCTTCTGGGGGTCAGGGAGCTTCTGACATCCAGGCGAGCGAATCGCTCACTCCTCGCTGTCATCCTGAACGGCCGTCCATTGCTCAGGCATGAACGTCGGCGTGCGCCGCCTCCAGATCAGAGCGCCGGCAGCAAAGGTGAGGATCCAATATCCCGACAAGACCGACAGCATGATGTGCAGGTACACCGAATCCCCGGACGTCGGAATGTCGATCAGGAGCATCACCAGCAGGGCATTGGCGACGAACACACCCCCCGCGAGCCACCACCGGTCGGACCGATAGTGCCCACGAGCGGAAAGACCGAGGACGGCCAAGGCATCGACGAACGTACAGAGAACAGGCGCCAGCACCAGCGGCAAGGAGAAAGACGCCACGACCCAGTTCTCGCCTGTCGATTCCCGAGTGCCGATGCGCAGGAGTACGTCGGTCGCCACCACGCTGACGAACCACGATGGCCACGCTGCGACGAGGGCAATGGTGGCGATGTCGCGCGCGGACGGCGAACCGTTCCCCGGAGATCTCCGCGGAACGTTCTGCCTGTCTCTGCTAGCCACTGGCACACCCTCCCTTCGGCACAGCCCGTGCCTCACGGTGCCCTGCGCGCTGCCGCCTCGTCGTCACTCGTAGGTGTAGAACCCACGCCCAGCCTTGCGGCCCAGCAGCCCGGCCTCGACCATGCGCGCCAGCAGCGGCGGCGGGGCGTAGAGCGGCTCCTTGAACTCATCGTAGAGCGACTCGGCCACGGCCTTGGTGGTGTCCAGGCCGATCAGGTCGGCCAGCGCCAGCGGCCCCTGCGGGTGGGCGGCGCCGAGCACCAGGCCCCGGTCGATGTCCTCGGCGGTGGCGAAGCCCGACTCCATCATGCGGATCGCCGAGAGGATGAACGGGATCAGCAGGGCGTTGACCACGAACCCGGCGCGGTCCTGGCAGTCGATCGCCGTCTTGTTCAGCTTGGTCTCGACGAAGGCATGCGAGCGCTGCAGGGTCTCTTTCGAGGTGAGCAGGCTGGGCACCAACTCGACCAGCTTGAGCACCGGCACCGGGTTGAAGAAGTGAATGCCGATCACCTGCGAGGGACGCTTGGTCCCGGCACCGAGTTTCATGATCGGGATCGAGGAGGTGTTCGAGCCGAGGATGGCTCGCGGGTCGATCACGATCTCGTCCAGCCGGTGGAACAGCTCGATCTTCGCGGCCTCGTCCTCGAGAATCGCCTCGATCACGACCTGTCGATCAGCCATCGCCTCCAGATCGGTGACCAGGTGAATCCGGTCGAGTACCTCGGCCGCCGACGCGATCTTGCCCTTGGCCTCGGCGCGCGTCAGGGACTTCTCCAGCCTGCGGCGTCCGGCCTCGAGGGCACCGGCGGTCGATTCGGCGACCACGACGTCCAGGCCGGCCCGGGCCGACACCTCGGCGATCCCCGACCCCATCAGTCCGCAGCCGACCACTCCGACTCTGTCCATCCTGGCACCCTCCGATGTCGCGCCAACCGATGTCGTTCCGGCACCGACCCCCGCCTACCCTCCGACCCCCCGGCACTGTAGCCAGCCGCCCGCTGGTAGCGTCGAGAACATCGTGGATGTGAGTTTCTCCGAGCCGTGGCGCCGATCGCGGCTGGACCCGTCGAGTCGACGCCTGGCCGTGGCCGACCTGCACAACCACTCGCTGCTGTCCGACGGGGACGGCGACCCCGAGACCGCCTTCGCCCAGATCCGCGCCGCCGGGCTGGACGTCGCGGCGCTCACCGACCACTCCTCGATTCCCCGGCACGTGCTGGCCGCGCTGCGCCGGGACGACTACCCGGACGACGACGCCTTCGCCCTGGCCCAGTTCGCACCGCGCAGCATCGACGGGGATGCCTGGAAGCGCCTGGCCGAGATCGCCGACGACCACGACGTCCCGGGGGAGTTCACCGCTCTGCGGGGCTTCGAATGGACCGAGCCCTGGTTGGGCCACGTCAATGTCTGGTTCAGCCACACCTTCGTCCCGGTGACCACGCCGGGGTCGCTCGCCGGCCTGTTCAGCTTCCTGGACGACGCCGAGCCCGAGGCGTTGTTCGGGTACAACCACCCCGGCCGCGAGCCCGGCTCACTCGACGACTTCGCGCTGCCCCCCGACCATCTGCATCACCTGCGCCCGCGCATGGTCACGCTGGAGGTGTTCAACCGGCGCGAGGACTTCCTGTTCCAGCCCCGACTCGGCGGGCCGTTCTCGCCACTGGTCGACTGCCTGGACGCCGGGTGGCGGCCGGCCCTGATCGGCAGTAGCGATGAACACGGCAGCCAGTACGCCCTCGAGGGCAAGGGCCGCACCGGCCTCTGGGTCACCGAGCTCAGCCGGTCCGGGGTGCGCGAGGCCCTCGACGCGCGGCGAGCGTTCGCCACCCGCGAGGTGGGCCTACGCCTGGACGCCCGACTCGGTGGGGTACCTGCGGGCGGCTCGCTGGTCCTCCCGCAGGCGAACGGCCAGACCCACGAGGTCGAGCTGGAGGTGGACCTGGCCTGCGCCGGTCTGGACGGGCGGGAGGTCGAACTGCAGCTGATCACCGGCCGCGGCGGGGACGTCGTCCTGCTGCACGCCGCCGGCGCCACCTGCGGTGAGGTGACCCGCTACCGCGCGCTGCTGCCCGCCGCCCTGGGCTGGGTCGTGTTGCGCGTGGCCGACCCGGCCGTGCCCTTCAGCAGCCGACGCGGCGCCTTCGAGCCCACCGGGCACCCGTGCTCGAACCGGGCGCTCGCCTACTCCAGCCCCTGGTTCGGCTGACCCTCGCACCCCACCCCGTGGGCCACCCCCACCACTCAGGTGGGATCGATCTCGAGCGTGATCTGCGTCCCGGTCAGGGCCTTGCTCACCGGGCAGGTCGCCTTGGCCTGTTCGGCGATCTCGATGAACTCCTCGGGCGTGACGCCGTCCGCCCGGCCCTGCACGGCGAGCGTGATCGACGGGATGCGGAACCCCCCGTTCGGGTCGGCACCCAGCGCCACCTCGGCTCGCACGGAGAGCTGAATGCCGGACCCGCCGGCCTGGCCCAGCAACGCCGAGAACTGCATCGCGAAGCACGCACTGTGGGCCGCCGCGATCAGTTCCTCTGGGCTGGTCACTCCCTGGGCGTCGTCCGCCGCTCGGCGAGGGAAGGAGACCTCGAACTCGGCCGTGTGCGAGCTGACCAGCTCGACCTGGCCGGTGCCGTCCTGCAGACCGCCGGACCAGGTGGTGGTGGCGCGACGAGTGGGCATGGGTCCTCCTGGGGACGGATCGGATGAGCGCTGGGTGATGCTGAGTGATCAGGACGAAGCTCTCATGCAACCGCACCCCTGACCACCCGGCCACCGCAGCCCGCCTGAGACACTGGGGGCGTGACTGCCGAGCTGCCCGAGCTGCCCGAACGCACCGACGTCCTGGTGATCGGTGCGGGCCCGGCGGGCTCGGCTGCGGCGGCCTGGTGCGCGCGAGCCGGGCTGGACGTCGTCCTGGCGGATGCGGTGACCTTTCCCCGCGACAAGCCCTGCGGTGACGGTCTCACCCCACGGGCGATCGCCGAACTGCGCCGGCTCGGGCTGAGCGACTGGTTGCGCGAGCACCACACCGTGAACTGGGGTCTGCGTGCGGCCGGGTTCGGTCAGGAGCTCTACCTGCCCTGGCCGGGCGGATCACTGCCGGCCCACGGCTCGGCGGTGCCGCGGCTCGAACTCGATACCCGCATCCGTGAGGTGGCGCTGGCCTCGGGTGCCAGGCCCCTGGACGGCGCCCGGGCGGTGGACGTGGTGCGGGACGGCGAGCGCGTGGCCGCGGTGGTGCTGAAGACCGCGGCGGGGACCCGGCTGGTGCACTGCGACCGGTTGGTGGTGGCCGACGGCGCCCGATCCCAACTCGGCCGCGCCCTGGGCCGGACCTGGCATCAGGACACGGCGTACGGTGTCGCCGCTCGCGCCTACGTCAAGTCCGCCCGCAGCGCCGATCCGTGGATCTCCTCCCACCTCGAACTGCGGGGGCGCGAGGGCGAGGTGTTGTCGGGCTATGGCTGGGTGTTCCCGCTCGGGGACGGCGAGGTGAACCTCGGCGTGGGCACCTTGGCGACGGATCGGCGTCCGGCCGACATCAACCTGCGCAGGCTGCTGACCCACTACGCCGAGCTGCGGCGCGACGAATGGGGCCTGGACGGTGACGTGCGCGCGGTGTGGTCGGCCCTGCTGCCGATGGGCGGGGCGGTCTCGGGGGTCGCGGGGCGCAACTGGGTCTTGGTCGGGGACGCCGCGGGTTGTGTGAACCCGCTGAACGGCGAGGGCATCGACTACGGCCTCGAGACCGGGCGCCTGGCTGCCGACCTGCTCGCGGCGGGCCTGGGAAATGGCGCCGTCGAACCGCTGGACGCCGCCTGGCCGACGCTGCTGACCGAGCGCTATGGCGAGGCCTTCTCGATCGCGCGACGACTGGCCGGCCTACTGACCGTGCCCGGGTTCATCCCCGCCGCCGGACCGGTGGGCATGCGCTCGCGCTCGTTGATGAAGCTGGCACTGCGAGTGATGGGCAACCTGGTCACCCCCGAGGACGACGACCTGTTGGCGCGTGTGTGGCGCGCCGCCGGCCGAGCCTCGATCCGCCTGGACGCCCGTCCCCCCTTCCAGGCGACCCCCTGACCCAACCCAAACCTGCTCATGCTCCGCAGCGGCCCGCTCATGCTCCGCAGGTCACGGCCGAACACGTACAATTCGGGCGCGGCCCGCGACAGCTGCGGAGCATGAGCCAGTTGCGGAAGGTGGAGTCGCCGTGAAGATCGCCCTGGGTGCTCTGGGAGGCATGCTCCTTGCGGTTGGCCTGACCCTGGTGCCGCCCTGGATCCAGGGCACCGGGTTCTACGAGTGGCAGGACTCGCTGGTCTGGATGGGTGTCCCGCTGGTTCTCACCGGGGCAGTCGTCGGAGCTCTCCTGACGGCTCGATCCGGCGCTCGGTTCGGCCGGAAGCCATGATCAGCCGGCGCCTTCGTGATCGATGCGGGCAACGGCCCCGGGTTTGACCCTCGGCCCCGAAACCCAGCCCCGCTGATTGCCAGCGCTCGCCCCAGGGCCGACCATGGGCGCGTGAAGTTCCTTTTCGTCTCGGTGGCCCTGCTGTACGTGGCCATCCTGACCGTCGGCGCCCTCAGCGGCCGGATCCGGCTGCGACAGCGGTGCTGCGCGCCGTCCGACCCGGCGAAGGATCTGCGCATGCGCGCCGCCTTCGAGGACGACGCCCCCCGACGGCCTTGACCACCTTCGCCCCGCCCCAAACCCGCTCATGCTCCGCGGGGAGCGGCTCCATGCTCCGCTGGTGACCCGAATGTGGGTTCCCAGCGGAGCATGGAGCGTCCCCTGCGGAGCATGAGCAGGTTTGGTGTGGGGTTACTTGTCGTCGTGCTCGCCGGTGAGGTAGCCGTGGTGCTCGTGCTCCAGGGCGATCTCGTCGGCTGACGAGACGCCGGCAGGCAGATCGATCGTGTGCTTCGGCCCCGTGTACCAGTTCTTGGCCGACACGTGCCAGCTGATCCAGAGGGCGAGCAGCGCGCCACCGGTGAGAATCGGGGCGTAGTTGACGAACTTCCAGGAGAAGTCCGGGTTGCCGGGCACAGCAGCCGGGGTGAACGGCAGCACGAAGTACACCGAGATGATCACGATCTCGGCCACCGCGACCAGGTTCATCCACTTGTACTTCTTGCCGTTGTTCCAGGGACCGGGCTGCCAGGCGTCACCGGCCTTCCAGCGCAACCAGATCGGGATCAGGAAGGCCAGGTACAGGCCGATCACCGCCACGGATACCACGGCATAGAAGGCCACCGGCACCGGGGCACCGTTGATGTCGACCTCGACCAGGGCCGGCAGCGTGATCACGATCGCGATCAGGGCCGAGACGATCACAGCGTTCGCCGGCACCTTGTTGGCGTTGACCTTCGACCACAGCGCCGAGCCCGGCACCGCACCGTCCCGGCTGAACGCGAACAGCATGCGCGAGCAACTGGTGATGCACGAGGTGGTGCAGAAGAACTGTCCCGCGGTGGCGATCAGCAGCACGGTGCCCGCCCATCCGCTGGACAATGCCTGCGTGAAGATCGAGCCGACGAAGCCACCCGCCTCGGTCACCCCGTCGGGGTCCTGGACGGCGAACAGGAACGCCAGCAACACGATCCAGCCACCGATGGCCGAATAGAAGATCGACTGCCAAATGCCCCGGGCCGCCTGGTTGGAGGCACCCTGGGTCTCCTCCGACAGGTGCGCCGAGGCGTCGAACCCGGTGATCGTGTACTGCGTGAGCAACAGACCCAGCGGCAACACCAGGAACCAGTACTTGCCGTCCGCATAGCCGGAGTTGTTGATGCGCTCGGTGAACACGAAGCTGACGCTCTGGTGCTTCTCGGGCAGGAACACCAGGATCGCCACCACCGCGGCGGCACCGAACACGTGCCACCACACGGAGATGTTGTTCACCACGGCCATCAAGTGGCCGCTGAAGACGTTCAGCAGGCCGGAGGCCAGCAGGATCACCAAGAAGATCACGAACACTCGGGTGAGCGAGTATCCGTCGGCCCAGCCGGTGCTGTAGGTGCTCAGCGTGGCGTCCAGGAAGGTGGCGCAGCCGTAGGCCACCGAGGCGACCACGGCCAACAGCCCGATCAGGTTCAGCCAGCCGGTGTAGTAGCCGGCCTTGGCGCCGCCCAACTTCGAGGCCCACCAGTAGATGCCGCCGGAGGTCGGGTAGGCCGAGACCAGCTCGGACATCGTGAACCCGATCAGCAGGATGAAGGCCGAGACGATCGGCCAGCCCCACGAGATGGCGACCGGCCCGCCGTTGTTCCACGCCTGGCCGAAGGTCGTGAAGCAGCCGGCGAGGATCGAGATGATGGAGAACGAGATCGCGAAGTTCGAAAACCCCGACCAGGAGCGTGACAGCTCCTGTTTGTACCCGAGTTCGGCGAGCCGACGTTCGTCGTCGCTCAGGTTCTGCACTTCTGCCACGGCACATTCCCTTTCTGGATCCCGAGGTGCTGCCGACGATGAGTAGCGGATGACATGTGATGACGATGACGTGACGTGCGTTGGCGCACCGGGTCAGTCGGAGCGCTGGGCCTCGTCGATCCAGCGCTCCAGGTCAGGGCCATCGAACTCGGCCACGGCCCGGTCGTACTTCTCCATCCCCCAGGACCAGAAATCGAAGTCCAGCCCGCTGATGCCGTCCTGAATGGCGGCCCACAGAGTCCAGCCGTACTTCGACATCAGGCCCAAGAGGCGCGCTCTGGCCACCTTGTGGCGCAGCGGTTCTCCGTAGTACAGCTCGATCAGGTGATCCAGCTGCTCGGGAGCGAGGTTCGACTCGCTCCACAGGTTCCCCAGTTCGAAACAGGGGTCGTTGTTCCCGGCGTACTCGTAGTCGATCAGCCAGATCTGCTCGCCGTCGTCGATCAGGTTGGCAGCCAACAGATCGTTGTGGCAGGGCACGGTGCCCTCGTCGCGCACCGACAGCGCCCCTCGGATGCGTTCGACCGTAGGCATGAATTCCAGATACCGCGCCGGCAGCCGGAACCCGTTGCGCTGCACTACGTCCAGGTAGCCGCGCTGGATCGCGAACATGTCGAAGTCGGCAGGAGAACGTTCCGCCGAATGCAGCCGGCGCAGCGCCGTGACCACTGCAGGCAGGTTGGCGTCCACCCGCAGATCCTCCGGCCCGTAGGTGCGCCCCTCGACCCATTCGATGACCAGGACGCCGACCTTGGGCGCGTAGTCCACCACCATGGGTGCCACACCGGTGCGGGCTGCGGCCACCGAACAGACGTGTTCGACGTCCCGGTCGATCGCCAACAGGGATCCGCTGGCGGTCGAGAGCCGGGCGACGAAGGTCTGCGTCCCCGCCTCGACCGGAACGGCCGGCAGGCTCACCTTGTAGTTGTGGTTGGTCAGCCCCCCGGTCAGCTCCCGAGCGCTCCAGGGACGGCCCGCGAACGCCGGCACGGCATTCAGGCGCGCCACCACGTCCAGCGGCAGGCCCGATGGCCCGGCCGGTGGCAGTGGGCCGTCCTGAGTCGGCGACGTCACGGGCACTCCTTCACCCGCCCCACCTGCGAGACGGTGGCCGGACTCTAGATCCCGTGCCACCCGACGGTCCACCCAATGCACTGGGTGATGGGTCAACTGTCACCCAGCCGAAACAACAAGCCACTCTAGGTAGATCGCCGATCGCTGAGGGTCATGAATTCGAGCCGTCACGGCACGGGGTGCCGGGCGTCGTACCGATCGAACCCGGGCTGGACGACGCGCAGCGCGGCGATGACCAGGACGCAGACGATGCCGCCCAGCACCGCCGACCACCCTTCGCCCACGCCTGCAGCGACGGCGCCGCCGAGCAGCCCTCCCAGGCGCGGACCGCCCGCCACGACGACGATGAACACGCCCTGCAATCGGCCGCGCAGATGATCGGGAGCTGCGGTCTGCAGGATCGTGGTGCGGAACACCGCGGAGACCGAGTCGCAGCCCCCGGCGAAAGCCAACCCGGCGAGGGCCACCAGCAGACCGGCCGGACGCCCGAGCCACCCCGCGGAGGTGGCCACCAGCGCCGCACCCAATCCGGCCACGCCCACCCCCAGCCCGCGATACACACCAGGATCGCCCGGCCCTGGCGGCGCACCGTGCCGAGCCGACCGGAGGTCAGCATCGAGATCATCCCGCCGATGGCGACGGCCGCGTACAGATAGCCGACGGTGCGTGCACCGCCGCCCAGGATCACCGCACCCGCGGCCGGCAACAGCACCGTCGGCTGTGCCAGCACCATGGCGGCGATGTCGGCGATGAAGGTCATCCGCACATTGGGCATGGTGGCGAGGGCGGCCAGGCCGTCGACCACCGAGCGCAGCCCACCACGAGGCCGCGCCTCGGGGTCGGGCGGAATCGGTGGCAGCGATCCGAAGCCCCACAGCGCCGCCGTCGTGATCACCGCATCGACCGCATAGGCAGCCCGAAACCCCGCGGCATCGATCAACAGGCCGCCGATGACCGGCCCGACCGCCATGGCCGTGGTCATCGAGATCACCGACAGCGCATTGGCGGCCGGCAGCAGCCGCGGCGGCAGGATGCGCGGGTAGATGCTGCTGCGTGCCGGTGACGTGACGGCGAACGACCCGCTCCAGAAGGCGGCGACCAGGTAGAGCGGCCAAGTGGCCGTGTTGCCGGCCAGGGCCAGGACGACGCAGACCACGCTGGTCGCCCAGCTGACCGCCTGCGAGAGCAGGCCCACCCGGCGCCGGTCGTACCGATCGGCCAGCGCCCCGCCGTACAGGCCCATCACCACCAGCGGCACGAACGCGAAGATCCCGACCAGCCCCACCGCGGCCGTCGAGCGGGTCAGGTCGTAGACCTGGATGCCGATGGCGGCCACGGCCATCTGGGAGCCGATGGCCGACAGCGCATTGCCGACGTACAGCCGGCGATAGGCCGGGAACTCGCGCAGCGGGGTGAGATCGGGCAGCACAGGCTGAGGCACTTCCGAGGATGGGGTGGTCCCCCAGTCTCGCAGGCCCCGGGCCACCCCTTCGGGGGGGTCGGTGAGGCACCCGAGGCGCAGCTACCGGTCGGTCGCCCCCGAACGACTCGCCTCGAGGGTTAGATTGCGGCCGTGAACCCACCCACCGATGCCCACCCCCTGCCGGAATCCGCCCGGATCGTGGTGATCGGCGGTGGCGTCGGCGGCGCCAGCGTCGCCTACCATCTGGCGCTGCGCGGCGAGCGGGACGTCGTCCTGCTCGAACGCGGCGAACTCACCAGCGGCTCGACGTTCCACTCGGCGGGACTGGTCGGTCAGCTGCGCGCCGATCCGACGCTGACCCGCATGAACATGTACTCGGTGGAGCTGTACCGCCGGTTGCAGGCCAGCACGCACCCGGTCTCGTGGACCGAGGCCGGCGGCATCAAACTGGCCTCGACGCCCGAGCGCCTGGAGGAGATCCGGCGCCAGATCAGCTGGGCGCGCACCTATGACCTTCCCCTGGTGGAGATCTCGCCCGCCGAGGTGGCCGAGATGTTCCCCCTGGTCGACCTGGGCGGGCACGACGACGTCCCGGCCGTGCTCGGCGCGGCGTACCTGAGCAGCGACGGCTACCTGGACCCCTCGTCGTTGTGCACCTCGATGGCCGCCCAGGCCCGCGGCATGGGGGTGCGTATCCGTACCCGCACCCGGGTTCTCGGCATCGACACCGCACCCGATCCCGGCTGGTCGCGGGGCGGGCTGCGCGGCGAGGTCAGGCGGGTGCGCACGAATCACGGCGACATCGAGTGCGAGATGGTCGTCGACTGCGGCGGAATGTTCGCCGCCGAGATCGCCCGCATGGTCGGGGTGCGGGTTCCGTTGGTTCCGATGGCGCACCAGTACCTGGTGACCGACGCCATGGACGCCGTGCGCAACGCCCGGCGCGACCACGGCAAACCCCTTCCCACACTGCGTGATCCAGATCTGCTGGTGTACTGGCGCCAGGAGGTCGACGGCCTGCTGATGGGCGGGTACGAGCGCCACCCTGCACCGTGGACGGCGAGCGCGACGTCACTGGACGCGGTCCCGGCCGACTTCAACGGCAAGCTGCTGCCCGCCGACTGGCCGCGGTTCGAGGAGATCACCCTCAACTCGGCGATCCGGGTGCCCGGTATGGCCGACGCCCCGATCCGCACCCTGGTCAACGGACCCGAGGCGTTCACCCCCGACAACGAGTTCTGCCTCGGCCCGACCGAGGTACCGGGCTTCTTCGTGGCGGCCGGCTTCAACGCCCACGGCATAGCCGGCGCCGGCGGTATCGGCATGGTGATGGCCGACTGGATCCTGGACGGTGACCCAGGCATGGACCTGTGGCACATGGACGTGCGTCGGTTCGGCCCCGCCTATCGCTCGCCGTCCTACACCCTGGCTCGCACCGTCGAGAACTACGCCACGTACTACGACATCCGCTACCCCGGCGAGGAACGCGCCGCGGGCCGGCCCCTGCGCACCTCACCGGTCTACGGCTGGCACGCCGAGCACGGCGCGGCCTTCGGCGAGAAGTCCGGCTGGGAGCGGGTCAATTACTACGGTGACAACGAGTTCGGGGCCACGCCATCGAGTTCTGCACCGGACGCCGAGCGGCTGCGCCCAGCGGGCTGGGCCGGCCGCACCTGGTCGCCGGCCACCGCCGCCGAGCACCGGGCGACCCGAGAGCGGGTGGGGCTGTTCGACGAGACCTCTTTCGCCAAGCTCGAGATCGCCGGCCCCGACGCCGCCCGGCTGCTGGAACGCTGCTGCGACAACGTGGTGGCCCGCGAGGTGGGCGCTGTCACCTACACCCAGATGCTCAACCACCGTGGCGGCATCGAGGCCGACGTCACGGTCACCCGGCTCGCGCCGGACCGGTTCCTGCTGGTGACCGGCACCGCCTTCGGCGGCCACGACCTGGCCTGGCTGCGCCAGCAGGCGCGTGCCCTCGGCGCTCAGACCGAGGGCGCCGGCACGTTGCAGGTGGCCCTGCACGACGTGACCGGGCAGTACGTGACCTTCGCACTGTGGGGGCCGCGAGCCCGCGACGTCCTCGCCCGATGCGTCATCGGTGGGCGAGAGGCCTTGAGCGACACGGTGTTCCCGTTCATGACCAGCCAGGAGCTCACCGTCGGTGAGGTACCGGTCCGCGCGCTGCGGGTCACCTTCGTGGGTGAGCTGGGCTGGGAGCTCTACGCGCCCTCCGAGTACGGCGCGAGGCTGTGGCACACGCTGTGGCAGGCCGGGCAGGACGACGGCATCCTCGCCTGCGGCTACCGCGCCATCGAGTCACTGCGGCTCGAGAAGGCCTACCGGGTCTGGAGCAGCGACATCACACCCGAGACCACGCCCTACGAGGCCGGTTTGGGCTTCTGCGTCAAGCTCGACCACCCGGCCAAGCCGGACGGTTTCATCGGGGACGACGCGCTGCGCGCCGCCAAGGCCGACGGCCAGGGACGACGGACCGGACGACGGCTGGCCTGCCTCACCCTCGACGGCACCGACCCGCAGGGCCGGCCGTGGGTCGCCCTGGGCAGCGAACCGGTGCGCCTGCGCAACGAGACCCCTTCAGCGAGTGAGGCTTCCGCGGCTGAGGCTTCTGCCCCGGTGCTGGGGCGCATCACCTCGGCCGGCTACGGCTACACGGTCAACGAATCCATCGCGTACGCCTACCTGCCGGTCGAGCACGCGGCGACCGGCACGACGGTCGAGGTCGATCTGTTCGGCCAGTGGATCCCCGCGACCGTCACCGACGCCCCACTGTTCGATCCGAAGGGCGACCGGTTGCGCTGACCTCCTGGAGTGAACGGCTGCACACGCTTGATGATCACGTTGAGGAGATTCGCGCACCGGTGAAGATCACGTTGCGGGATGCGTCTGCGTAAACCTGACGCCAACCCTCAACGTGATCTTCAACATGACCGCCTGGACGGCCGACTCTGACGGCGGCCAGCGCGGGCACGCCCTCAGATCGCGCCGCCGGCCACCGGCGGCGCACTGGGGTCGGCCGCCGCGGCGCCGGCGGACTCGCGCGCCAGGAAGTCCTCGATCGCGAACCAGTCCTGCCCGGCCCGGCGGGCGATCGCCAGCAGGGTCTTCATCGAGGCGACCTCCTCGACCTGCTCCTTGACGAACCACAGCATGAACTGCTCGCCGAGCACGTCGTCGTCCGCCCGGGCTGCGCGGAAGAGCTGTTCGATCTGGGTGGTGACCTGTTCTTCCTGGGTCAACGCCAACTCGAGTAGGTCGACCGGCTGCTCGAAGTCGTTGCGCACCGCGCCCACCCCGGGGATCTCGACGGTCATGTCCCGATCCATCAGGTACTGCACCATCATCAGGGCGTGGTGACGCTCCTCGACGGATTGGCGGTAGAAGTGCGCCGCCAACTGGGGCAGGTCGTGAGCGCCGAACCAGACGCCCAGCGCGACGTACTGCTGGCTCGCGGTGAACTCGTGACGGATCTGTTCGCGCAGCAGCGGGATGAACCGGGTCATGCCCGCAGCCTAAGGGGACGTGCCTCGACCCAGCCCTCACCCGAGCCGCTCGGCCCAGCCCCTCACCCGAGCCGCAGCACCACGTTGTCGATCACGCCGTTGAACTGGTCGCTCGACGGGGTGGCCAGGCTCAGCGAGGCACTCAACTTGCCACCCACGGTGAACGGCACGGTGGCCGAGTAGTTCAGCGAGCCGATCGCGCTCGCCGTCCGGGACGTCGAGGTCGCCGCACCCACCGTGCCGTCGGCGGCGATCGGCGCGACCGTGAGGGTCACGGTGTTCGAGCCGGCCGGACGCAGGCACTTCAGCCGGTAGCGCTTGCCGGCGGTGACCTTGACCGACGAGGAGAACTCGACCGCACCGCCGGAGCCCTTGACTCGGCAGCGCGGCTTACCGGAGTCGATCTCGAGCTTGAACTGCGCCTTGTCGTTGTACAGGCCGCGCTGGACGACGTTGTTGCCGTCGTCCTTGCTGCCCGACACCGCGGTGGTGCCGCTGTCGAGCACGATGTCGGCGCCGAATTCGAGCCGCGCCGTCCCCGGGTTGAGCGTGTCGGGCTGCCCGGAGGCCGGACGAATGGCCATGATCGCGCGCGCACCGGAGGTGGAGAACGCCGGGAAGTCCGCCGCCGTGCCCGAACCCGCGTACGAGGCGACCGTGATCGCCCGGCCCGCGCGCGCGGTGTCCTTGACGACCGTCGCGGTCGTGGTGGCCGCGGAGGCCCCCTCGTTGACCACCGAGGTGATCTCGGTGCCCACGGCACCGCCGTCGAAACGCAGCAGGACGACGTCCACGGTCGCCGCAGCGGCGCTGGGCATACCGAGCGCGAGCCCGGCCACGCCGGCGCCGAGTGCCAGGGCGAGGGGGACGGACCTGGTCGGCCCGCGTCGCGAACGCGCCATCGTGTCTCCCCTTCGCCGGCCGATGTCCCGCGTCACGGTAGACAGCCCGAGACACACGGCACATCCCTCGTCCGGTATGTCCGCGAGGAATTGCGCCAACCGAGTGAGACATCCAACGTCCCGCGGGAGCCGACCTCTTCTGGATTCGCCAGGTACGGCAGCCTAGATTCACCAGGTATGGCAGCCCATGATTTCGAGGTCGGTCTCGACCGGAACACCGCCAACCACGCACCGCTGACCCCGTTGCTGTTCCTGGACTGGAGCGCCGACGTGTATCCCGATCGGGTGGCCATCGCCCATGGGGCGCGGCGGTACACCTGGGCGCAGACCCGCGACCGCTGTCGCCGGCTGGCCGCGGCGTTGATCGACAGGGGCATCGGCCGCGGGGACGCCGTCGCCGTGCTGCTGCCGAACATCCCCGAGATGGTCGAGGCACACTTCGGGGTACCCCTGGCCGGGGCGGTGCTGACCACGATCAACACCCGGTTGGACGCCGCGACGATCCGCTACATCCTCGGTCACAGCGAGGCCAGGCTGGTGCTGGTGGATCGCTCGCTGAGCGGGGTGACCGCGCAGGCCCTGGCCGGGCTGGAGCACCCCCCGATCGTGGTGGACGTCGACGACAGCGAGTACTCGGGCGAGGGCGACCGGATCGGTGCCGTCGAGTACGAGGCGATGCTCGCCGCCGCGACACCGCTGGCCGAGCGCACCGAGCCGATCGACGAGTGGCAGGCCATCGCCCTGAACTACACCTCGGGCACGACCGGATTGCCCAAGGGCGTGGTCTACCACCATCGCGGCGCCTACCTGAACGCCGTCGGCAACATCCTCACCTGGGGCATGGCCCGGCACTCGGTGTACCTGTGGACTCTGCCGATGTTCCACTGCAACGGCTGGTGTTTCCCGTGGACCATGGCCGCGAACTCCGGCACCAACGTCTGCCTGCGCGCCGTGGACGCCGCCGCGGTGCTGGGATTGATCCGCGACGAGAAGGTGACCCACTTCTGCGGCGCGCCGGTGGTGCACAGCATGCTGCTGGATGCGCCGGCCGAGCTGCGCGAGTCGATCGACCACCCGGTGCAGGCGATGATCGCCGCCGCGCCGCCGCCGGCGACCACCATCGAGGGCATGGAACGGATGGGGGTGGAGCTGACCCACGTCTACGGCCTGACGGAGGTGTACGGACCGGCGACCGTGTGCGCGAAGCAGAGCGCGTGGGCCGAGCTCGAGCTGCACGACCAGGCCGTGCGCAACGGCCGCCAGGGAGTGCGGTACCTGCTGCAGGACGCCATGACCGTGCTCGATCCCGAGACCGGCGCCGAGGTGCCCGCCGACGGGGCGACGATGGGCGAGATCGTGTTCCGCGGCAACATCACCATGAAGGGCTACTTCAAGGACCCGGACGCCACGGCCGCCGCCTTCGAGGGCGGCTGGTTCCACACCGGCGATCTGGCGGTCAAGGATCCCGACGGGTACGTGAAGATCCGCGACCGCGCCAAGGACGTGATCATCTCGGGTGGGGAGAACATCTCCTCGGTCGAGGTCGAGGACGCGCTCTACGCGCACCCGGCGGTCGCCTTCGTCGGCGTGGTGGCCCGCCCCGACCCGAAGTGGGGTGAGACGCCCCGGGCCTACGTCGAGCTGAAACCCGGCCACGACGAGGTCACCGAGGCCGACCTCATCGCCCACTGCCGCACCCTGCTGCCGAGCTTCAAGCTGCCTCGCTCGGTGGTCTTCGGCGAGATCCCCAAGACCTCGACCGGAAAGATCCAGAAGCACCTGCTGCGCGAACGGGCACACTCGACGGACTCCTTCGAGTGAGGATGAGTTCATGACGGACGACGCACCCCTGGTTCTGCGCACCACCGACGGCCGTGGCGTCGTCCGGCTCACGATGAATGCGGGCGCGCGCTTCAACCCGCTCAGCCGGGCGATGATCGCGGCCCTGCGCGAGGCATTCGCCGTGGTGGCCGAGGACGACGCCGCGCGGGTCGTCGTCCTGGCCGGGGCTGGGCGAGGCTTCAGCGCCGGGCACGACCTGGCCGAGATGGGCGCGCACGCCGGGCGCGGCAGCGCGGACAGCGCGGACAGCGCGGACAGCGCCGAACAGACGGCCTGGCAGCGCGCCCTGTTCGAGGAGTGCAACGCCCTCATGGAGGCGCTGCCCGCGCTCGGGCAACCGGTCATCGCCCAGGTGCACGGCATCGCGACCGCCGCAGGGTGCCAACTGGCCGCGATGTGCGATCTGGTGGTGGCTGCCGAGGGCGCCCGGTTCGCGCTGCCCGGGGTGAACGTGGGCATCTTCTGTTCCACCCCGGCGGTGGCGGTGGCCCGCAAGGTGGGCCGGGCCCGCGCGATGGAACTGTTGCTCACCGGCGCCCCGATCGACGCCGCCACGGCCCTCGACTGGGGCTTGGTCAATCGGGTGGTGCCGGCCGATGGGCTCGAGACGGCGGTCGACGAGCTCGCGGCGTCCATCGCGGCGCGTCCGGCACCCGTGGTGGCCGGCGGCAAGCGCGCGTTCTACGCCCAGATCGAGCAGCCCCTCAGCCAGGCCTACGCGACAGCGGGCGAGGCCATGGTCTGCGACCTGTCCGGCGTCGACGCCCCCGAGGGCATCGCCGCGTTCCTGGCCAAGCGCGCCCCGGTCTGGCCCTCGTCCCGGTGAGCGCAATGTCACCTTGCGCTCGTCCCCCACGAGCGCAATGTGACAGCACGCTCGCTAGATGAGCGCGACGTGACATCGCGCTCATGAGGGAGGGCGGCCTTATTGCGAAGTATTTGCAACAAGGTACCGTGTGGGTGACGGCCTGACACCGATCGAGGGGGGCCTGCCGTGCACGTACCCGATGGTTTCATCGACGTCCCGACCTCACTCGTGGCCGGCGGTATCGCCGCCGCCGGCATCGCGGTGAGCCTGCGTGGCGCCCGACGCGAGTTGGACGACCGCACCGCTCCCCTGGCCGGCCTGGTGGCCGCCTTCATCTTCGGCGCCCAGATGATCAACTTTCCGGTGGCCGGCGGAACCAGTGGTCACCTGCTCGGCGGGGTGCTGGCCGCGGTCCTGGTCGGGCCGTACACCGGCGCACTGTGCCTGTCTGTCGTCCTTCTGGTGCAAGGGCTGTTCTTCGCGGACGGCGGGCTGACAGCCCTGGGGGTCAACGTCACCGACATGTCGATCGTCGGTGTCGTGGTCGGCTACCTGATCTTCGTGACATTGACACGTCTGCTGCCCTCGACCCGCACCGGATTGCTCACCGCCGCCGGCATCGCCGCCTTCCTCTCGGTGCCCGCCGCCGCCCTGAGCTTCACGGGGTTCTACGCCGTCGGCGCCACCTCCACCGTGCCGGTCGGCACCGTGCTCGCCGCGATGGTGGGGATCCACCTGCTGATCGGGATCGGCGAGGCCGCGATCACCGTCGCCATGATCGGCAGCGTGCTGGCCGTGCGTCCCGACCTGGTACGCGGCGCTCGTCACCTGCGCCAGAGCCTCGACCTGCGCCTCGCCCCACCGTCCGGCCTGGCGTCGTCCACCACCCCGGGAGCCTTCGATGCCTGAGCAGCAGGCTGCGCCGACCCGCCCCAAGAGCGTGTCCACCAAGGCTTTTGCGATCATCGCCCTGACCGTGACACTGCTCGTGGCCGCGGTGGTGAGTCTGTTCGCCAGCGACGCCCCCGACGGTCTCGAGAAGGTGGCGACCGACACCGGGTTCGCCGACTCCGCCGGTGAGCACGCGGCGTCCGGCTCGCCCCTGGCCGACTATCAGGCCAGCTTCCTGGACGGCGCGCTGGGCCGTAGCGTCGCCGGCGTGGTCGGCGTCGTGGTCACCTTGGCGCTGTTCTACGGCCTGACCCGACTGCTGCGCCGCAGCGCTGCCGACTGACCCGGCCGACAGCATGGCGGCAGGGCACTCGCACCGACTCTACGTACCCCGGGACACCGTGGTGCACCGGCTGGCCCCCCAGTGCAAACTCGTTGCCGCCGTGGCCTTCGTGCTTCTCGTCGTCCTCACCCCCGGACGCCGCGTGGGCGCCTTCGCGCTCTATGCGGCGCTGCTCGGCGCGGTCGCGCTGCTCGGGCGGATCCCGCTGCCGATGATCGCCCGGCGACTGTTGGTCGAGACCCCCTTCGTACTGTTCGCCGTGGCCATGCCCTTCCTGACCCCCGGCGAGCGCACCTCGGTGCTCGGCGTCCCGCTCAGTGTCGCAGGGCTCTGGGCGGCCTGGAATGTCCTGGTGAAGGCCACGATCGGCGTCATCACCTCGATCCTGCTCGCTGCCACGACCGACCTGCGGATGTTGTTGCTGGGGTTGGAGCGGCTGCACCTGCCCAGCCTGCTGGTGCAGATCATGACCTTCATGGTGCGCTACACCGACGTGGTCACCGATGAGCTGCGACGCATGCGGATCGCCCGCACCGCAAGGGGTTTCGAGGCTCGAGACCTCCGTGCCCTGCCGGTGCTGGCCCACTCGGCAGGGGCCTTGTTCATCCGCTCCTACGAACGTGGGGAGCGGGTGCACCTCGCGATGCTCTCGCGCGGCTACACCGGCCGACTGCCCGCTGTCGTCGACGTGGCCGCCGCGCCGTCCCAGTGGGCCACGGCCCTCACCCTGCCCGCTGCGGCCGCTCTGATCGCCATCGTCGCGACCACCTCGAGGATGCTCGGATGAGCCCCACCACCCAACCGGCCCAGCCCACTCAGCCCGCCCCACCCTCGCTCGCCATCGAGCAACTGGCCTACGCCTACCCTGACGGGCACCAGGCCCTGTTCGGGGTGAACCTGGTCATCGAGCGTGGCGAGCGGGTGGCGCTGCTCGGCCCCAACGGGGCCGGCAAGACCACCTTGGTGTTGCACTTGAACGGCATCCTGACCGGAGGGCACGGCGGGGTCCACGTCGCCGGGCTGGAGGTGGCCGAGCCGAACCTGCGCGAGATCCGCCGCCGAGTGGGGATCGTGTTCCAGGACCCGGACGACCAGCTGTTCATGCCGACCGTGCGCGACGACGTGGCGTTCGGGCCGGCCAACCTCGGGCTGCGAGGCGCCGAGTTGGACGCGCGGGTCGACCAGGCGCTGACGACTGTGGGGCTGCTCGACCTGGCCGACCGCCCGCCCCACCACCTCTCGTTCGGTCAGCGTCGGCGAGCAGCGGTGGCCACGGTGCTGGCGATGCAGCCCGAGATCCTGGTGCTGGACGAACCGAGCAGCAACCTCGACCCGGCCAGCCGCCGCGAACTGGCCGAGGTGCTCGAGGCGCTCGACGTCACGGTGTTGATGGTGACTCACGACCTGCCGTATGCCGCCCAGCTCTGCCCTCGGTCGGTGATCCTCTCGGCAGGCGTGGTGGCGGCCGACGGGCCGACGCGCAAGCTCCTGGCGGACAGCGACCTGCTCGCGGCCCATCGACTGGAGTTGCCCTACGGCTTCGTCCTGGACGCCTGAGCCGACCCGCCGACCGCACTCCGGGCCTTCTGCTCTGTCGCCGGCGCCCGCGAGCGCGCACGATGGAGGTGTGACGAGCACCGTGGCCACACGGCGTCGGCTGCGTCGGCACGGTGCACGGTCTTGGTGGAGGTCGTCATGGGCGCCCCGTACCCGCCCCTGTCCGAACAGGTCAGCCTCGGCGGCCTGTACTCGCCACCACGCACCCCGATGATCGTCGACGTCCCCGAGGTGGATTGCCTGGCCCGCACCGGGTCCGGACCGGCGGCGAACCTGGCCTGGGCCGAGGCGGTCGACGTCCTGCGCAGCACCTGGGCCGGGCTGCAACCGCCGGCTCTCATCCCACCACCGCTGGAGGTCATCTGGAGCGGTCACGGTGAGACCTGGACCCTGTTGCTCGCCCTGCCGGCCCCCCTGACCGCCCCCCTCGCGGTCCCCCTCACCGATCCACTGACCGACCCACAACAGCTCGCCGGATGCGAGATCCGTCGCCTGCACGAGGGCTGGTGTGCGCAGTTGATGTACTACGGCGCCGGCAACCGGCAGCCGTCGCTGGCCCGGCTCGACCGCTTCATCGATCGTCAGGGGTACCGCCCCCGCGGCCCGGCAGCCGAGTTGCACGAGATCTACCTGGACGACGGGACCAGCACACCGGCGCCACGTGTGATCCTTCGGCGCCGGGTGCGGCCGGCAGGCTGAGCCGGAGCGCCACCACCAGCCGGGTCGAGAAGAGCGTGGCAGGATCGCTCGGGTGCGTTGTCTGCCGCGACTGATCGTGATGCTGCTGATCGTTGCCGTCCTCGGCGCCATCGGCGACTCCGCCGCCAGGCGCCTGGTCGAGGGCCAGATCGCCGGTCAGGTGCGCAGCGCACAGGGGTTGACCAGCACCCCCGAGGTCACCATCCACGGCTGGCCGTTCCTCACCCAACTCGTCTCGGGACGCTTCGAGGACATCGAGGTGACCTCGCGTCAGGTCGCCACCGGCACCACGCAACAGGACCTCCAGGTGGACTCGGTCCAGGCGCGGCTGCGCGGCGTCCGGGTACCGATCCGCGACCTGATCTCCTCCGGGACGCCGCAGGTGCAGGTCGACTCGGCCCAGGTCAGTGGCGTGGTCCCGTACTCGACGCTGTCCCGACTGCTGGCGAACCGCGTCGGTTCGACCTTCACCGACGTCGCCATGCGCCCGCGCAGCGCCGACTCCCTCACCCTGACCGGTAGCTACCGCGGCGTGGCGCTGCAGCTGCCGGTGCAGGTCCGGCTGACGGGCACGCGGCTCGCGCTCAGCGTGCCCGCCGCCGACGCCGCCGCATCACCGGTCCTCGCCGCTGCGGCGCGCCGGATCAGCCTGCAGCTGACGGTGCCCACCCTGCCGTATGGCTTGAAGGTCACCTCGTTGCAGGTGCAGGACGACGGCCTGCACCTGAGTGCCTCGGCGTCCCGGCTGCGCCTGATCGGCTGAGTCGGTCGGCTGAGTCGGTCGGCTGTTCAGTCCACGTCCCACCAGATCGCGGCCAGGCGTCGCGGGCCGGGCTCGGGCTGGGCGGCGAGCACCTCGGCCACCTCCGGGTCGCGCGAGGCCGGCAGGCACAGCCGGATCCGGGTGAACTCCACCCGCTTGGCCGGCGACAGGGCGGCGCGAGGTTCACCGTCCTCCGACCAGGTGGTGAGCCGGGCGGGCAGCAAGGCCTCCTGCAGAACGGCGAGCGCGTCGTCCGCGGTCGGGCCGTTCGGGCGTTCGAGGCCCCAGAAGTGACGCCAGAGCGGTGCCATCCAGGCCAAGGGGTGGCGTTCGGGCAGCTCGAAGACCACCCGGCGTCGCGCGTGAGCACCGGCCACCAGGGCGAACGTGTGCAGGTCTGCGACGTTGTAGACGACGTGGTGGGCCACGGCGACGTCCGCGATCAGGGCGTCCTCGGCGACGTCCGGCCAGTCGCCCAGGACGGCGTGGTGCGCCAGGCCCCGACGGTCAGCCGTGGCGGCGAAGGCATCCAACATGGCCTGCTGGTGATCGACGCCGTAGACGCGCACGGCGGGCGGTGCCAGCGCGAAGGCCGCCCGACCACCACCACAGCCGATGTCGAGCACGGTGCCGCCCACGGCGGGGAGCACCTCACGCGCCAACCGATGGGAGGGCGAGTCGGGAATCGGTGCCTCGTCGTCCACCCGGAACAACTCCACCGGGTGGATCCACGGACTCTGCGGGGCTTGGTCGAGGATCTCCTGCGGGATCCGCCACGCGGCCAGCTCGGCCGCCCAGCGCTGCGCTGCGCTCATACCTCCAGACTGACCCCACTGCCGCCGATGAGCAGCCGCTACGCGCCGGAAGTGTCGCAGCCGACCGATCGACTCAGGCCAACGGTTGCCGTCCGCGATCGCGTGACGTAGGATAGTTGAAACTTTAAGGAGATTCGTGGCTGAGCACCCATATCACGCGTTCCTGCAGCGCACCATGCCGATCACTGCCGCCCAGCGCAGCTGGACCGAGGCGGACGGCGCACTACCCGCGCTCTATCTCGGCCACGGCGCACCGCCACTGCTCGAGAGCCGGACGTGGATGGGCGAGCTGTTCGACTGGGCGCAGAGCATGCCCAAGCCACGCAACATCCTCATCGTGAGCGCGCACTGGGAAGCCGCCCCGCTCGCGATCAGTGCTCCAGCCGCCAACACGCCCCTGATCTACGACTTCTCGGGCTTCGACCCGATGTACTACCGGCTGACGTACGCCACCCCCGATGCCACCGAGCTCGCCGACCGGGTGGCCGCCGGCCTGTCCCAGCCGTCGGGGCAGAGCGTGTACCGCCACCCCCGCCGCGGCCTGGACCACGGCGCCTGGGTACCCCTGATGACGATGTACCCGGCAGCCGACGTCCCGGTACTGCAGCTCAGCCTGCCCACCGACGACCCGGCTCGCCTGCTCGAGATCGGACGACGACTGCGCACCCTGCGCGAAGAGGGCACCCTGATCATCGGGTCGGGCTTCCTGACCCATGGCCTGCCGTTCCTGACCTACGAACAGTTCACCGGCAAGGCCGGGGCCCCGGGCTGGTCCCGCGACTTCGACGCCTGGGCTGCGAGCGCCCTGGCCGAGGGGAACCTCGACGAGCTGGCCGGGTACGCGACCAAGGCCCCGGGCATGCCGTACGCCCACCCGACCGTGGAGCACTTCACGCCGCTGTTCGTGGCCCTGGGTGCGGCAGAGAACCCCGAGGCTCCGGTGCAGACCACCATTGACGGGTTCTTCTTCGGGCTGTCCAAGCGGTCGTTCCAGGTGGCCTGAGACCACCGGAACCGACCGAGCGCGGTGATCGGCGGGGTCAGGCCAGCGAGAGGAAGAGCTTCTCCAACTCGTCACTCGACAACTGATCCTCGCCACCGTCGCCGTTCATGCACTGACGCAGGCCGCTCGCCACGATCTTGAATCCGGCACGGTCGAGCGCCCGGGACGCCGCCGCGAGCTGGGTGACGATGTCGCGACAGGATCTCTCCTGCTCGATCATGGCGATCACCCCGTCGATCTGCCCGCGCGCGCGGCGCAGCCGATGGATCACCTGACGTGCGTCGTCCTCGTCGATCTCCATGATCCCCGCTCCTCGCCCGAACCCGACCCGAAGCACCAGCTTACCCCGGGGGGTATCTGCGCGTCCCGGCGGCGACGGAGGAACTTCCCGTGGCTCAGCCGGCCTCGACCAGCCGGGGGTCGCGGCGCAGGCGGGCGAGCGCCCGGCGCCGCATCGGGCCGAGGCTCCCGGCGGGGATGCCGGTTCGATCGGCGACCGAGCGATACCGCGGATCCTCCTGATTCAAGAGGGCGATCAGGACGTTTCGCTGCGCATCGGGCAGGTCGATGATCGCCGCGACGAGGCGCTCGGCTTGATCGAGCTGGGCCACGTACTCGGCCGGCTCGGCCCACTCGCACACGGCCGCAGCGAGCTCCGATGACTCATCGTGAGGATCCTGTAACACCATACGATGCAGGGCTTCTCGGCGAGCCATGGCCTCGCGCTGACATGTGGCCAGGAGCCAATCCGGCAGGATGACGTCCGCCTGACGCAGCGCGGTAAGGCGCTCCAGGCAGCTCAGCCAGGTGTTCTGGACGACATCCTGCGAGTCCTGGGGCGACAAGCCCCAGCGCGACGCGGCGTCCAGCAGCCTCTCGGATTGCGCTGCAACCATCGCATCCCATGACCGAACGTCTTGATCGAGCACAGGCTTGGGTCGTCGCTCGACGGGGGGATCCCCGTCGGAGGCATCACATCCGGCGCGAGCACCCACGTGGCGAGCGTTCCCGGAGGGGCCGTATGGCGCGTCCCCCTCGAGGTTGATTGCCTGCGTCCACCCGCAGGGGGACCTCGATCAAGCTCCAGCCTGGCTGCACTGAGGTCGCGCACGACCGCCGTCCCGACTGCTCCGATCGGCGCGCAGAGCTGACGGACAACATCATCCGGGACAGACTGGCGTCATGAACGGATCAGGACCTCGGCAACGGCTGGAACTGCGGTCGGTGTCCCGAACCGCCCTGCGGCCGCTCGGTATCGCCGCACTTGTCATGATCGAGCTGCTGATGGCCTGGGACTGGCAGCGGCTCGAACGCCCATTTGCCGCGTCCGCGCTGGTCGTCCCGCTGCTCATCGTCGCCGGCTTCGCCGCGCTGAGCCGGCGCGACCGCCACCCGGTCGCGGTGTTCACCATCGTGATGATCATCTCGGCATCGGCGGCCGTGGTCCCCCTGTACCACCCGGGCGTCGTGCCGCTGGCAGCCCTGTACGCCGTCTCGATCCGATGTTCGGCACGCACCGCGCGCATCGCCCTGGGGACGACGATCCTCATGTTCCTGCTCATCAGTCTGCTCTTTCCCGAGCCCGACCTGCCCCTCGAGTCGCGATTGTTCAGCACCCTCGGGTACGCGATCTTCACCACCGCCATCTGGGTCGCCGGCCGGCACTTCGGCGCTCAGGCCCGCACGTTGACGGACGTCACGGCCCTCCGCGCCGCTGCGGTCGACTCGGCCGTGGCGGCCGAGCGGCTACGGCTGGCCCGCGAGCTGCACGACATCGTGTCCCACGCGGTGAGCATCATGGTGGTGCAGGCCGGCGGTGCCCGGCGGATGCTCGCCCGCGACCCGCAGCGCGCGGAACAGGCCCTGTACGCGGTCGAGGACGTGGGACGCGAGGCCATGGACGAGCTGCGCCGCCTGCTCACCGTGCTGCGTTCGGCCGCTGGTGACCAGGCAGCCGAGGAACAGGATGCTCCGGGACTCGACGCTCTTGCCGGCCTGGTCAGCAGGACCAGCGAGGCCGGGATCGCCACCGTGTTCGAGGTCGACGGCGAAGCGGGTTCGCTGGCCCCCAGCGTCGAGCTCACGGCGTACCGCGTCGTCCAAGAGGCTCTGACGAACACCGTCAAACATGCCGGACCGGGTGCCACGGCGCGCGTGCAGCTGAGCTGGCAGCACTCGCCGGACGACGTGACGGAGTTGTCGCTGCGGGTCAGCGACCAGCGCGCGTCCGAGCCCGACACCGTGGCCACGGGACCGACCGAGCTGTCCATCGGACTGGGCCTGGCGGGCCTGGCCGAACGGGTTACGGCCATCGGGGGGAGGTTCTCGGCGCACCCGACGGAGACCGGCTACCTGATTCAGGCCACGCTGCCGGCCACCCGCCCCGGGCGCCTCGAGATCAGTCTCAGCGAACCCTCGGCCCTCGGGGCGGGCTCCCGGCTGGGCATGGATGGGGGGACATGAGCGGCACCATCAGGGTTCTGATCGCCGACGACCGCACACTCGTCCGCGCCGGTTTGGCCATGATGCTCGACGCCGAGGACGACATCGAGGTGGTCGGTGAGGCCTCCGACGGCCAGGACGCCGTCGACCAGGCCCGCACGGTACTGCCGGACGTCGTCCTGATGGACATCAAGATGTCGCCGATGAACGGCGTCGAGGCCACCAAGATCCTGGTCGGTGACGGCTTCACCGACGACCCCGACCGACTGGTGCGGGTGCTGGTGCTGACGACCTTCCGCGCCGACGACCACGTGTATGCCGCGTTGCGCGCGGGGGCTTCGGGCTTCCTGCTCAAGGACGCCGCGCCGCGTGACCTGATCAACGCCGTGCGGGCGATCGCGGCCGGCGACGGGTGGCTGGACCCGGGCGTGATCCGCAACTTGATCACCGAGTTCGCCCGGCGTCCCGAGCAGTGGACCAACAGCTCCACGGCCTTCGCGAACCTCACCCCGCGTGAGCTGGAGGTGCTGGTGCTGGTGGCCTACGGCATGTCCAACCGCGAGATCGCCGACTGGCTGACCCTGGGTGAGGCCACGGTCAAGACCCACCTGGCCAGGGTTCTGATGAAGACCGGGCTGCGCGACCGGGCGCAGGCCATCGCTGCGGCCTATCAGAGTGGGCTGGTGCTACCCGGCACCCAGCCGCCGCCTCCTACGGGCCGCACCTGACTCTGCGTGAGAAGCTGACCTCATGCGCATGCTGGTGATCAACGGGCCGAACCTCAACCTGCTCGGGACCCGCGAGCCGTCGGTGTACGGCGCCACCACCTTGGCGGACGTCGAGACCGGGCTGCGAGCCCTGGCGGCCGAGCTCGGACTGACCGTCGACTTCGTGCAGAGCAACCACGAAGGTGTCCTGGTCGACGCGATCCAGCAGGCGCGCGAGGACGGCGTCCGGTACGTGATCATCAATCCGGGCGCCTACACCCACACCAGTGTGGCGATCCGCGATGCCTTCTCGGCCGTGGCGATCCCGTTCGTCGAGGTGCACATCTCGAACGTGCACGCCCGCGAGGAGTTTCGCCACCACTCGTACCTGTCGCCCATCGCGACCGGGGTGATCGCCGGGCTCGGTACCCTGGGCTACGCGTTGGCGCTGCGCTTCGTGCACTCGCAGTTGGTCCACACCCTGCACGCCTGATCCCCCGTCGGAGCCTGCGACGGTCCGGGCACGGGATGCGGGGATCTCGGCCGCCATCGGGCGGCGCTCGGTATGCCCAGGCACTGGCCCCGAGCGCAGGGTCTCCCCGAGAGGAAGGTGCCGGTGCGGGGCATTCTGTGACAGTGACATCTCGCACAAAAGTTGTTCTGCTGCAATGGCTTTCATTGCCGCCTGGGGCGGCTTGATTGTCGGTGGTCGCCCGTAGCGTCTGATTCATGGAACCGGAGCAGACACCCACCCCGGACGGCGAGGAGACCGTCGGGAACAGTGGCCTGCCCGGTATCCCGGACGGCGACGCTGACGCGGCCGCGATGAGCACCCCACCGGTCGTGGCGGTGCTGGAGGACGTCTCGGCCCAGCTCCGGTCGCTGCAGACCGCACCGACGTTGACCCTGTCGGACGGCGAGCTGCGCGACGCGCTCATCGCCGCCCACCGGGTGGCCAACCAGGTCGAGGCCGGCACCTTGCACCTGGTCCGGGCGCTGGATGACCGGCCCGAGACAATGCCGACCTGCGTGCCCGGCAAGGTCGCCGCGACGTTCCTGGTGCACGCGCTCCGGGTCGATCCGGGTACCGCGGCCCGCGACGTCGCTGCCGCTCGTGCCCTGGATCCGGACGGCGCCGGGGTCGGCGTCACCGGAACCGACGGATTGGGTCCGGACGGCGCCGCCGCGGTGGGGCTACCGGAGGTCGGTGCGGCGTTGGCTGCCGGGGACATCTCCCGCCGCCATGTCGACCACGCCACCGGGTGCCTCGGCCGCATCGACCGGGACGTGTTGGCGCACGTGGACCCGGACGGGATCTCCGGGATCCGGCGGGTGGACGATTTCCTGGCCGAGATGGCGCGCCAGCATGCCCCGCACGTGTTTCGGCGGCTGTGTACCCAACTCGAAGAGGCGTTGAACCCGGACAAGGGCTTCGACCCGAAGGCCCATGAGAAGCGGTTCCTGCACCTGGGTACCGACGCCACTGGGATGCTGGTCGGCCGGTTCGCGTTGTCGCCTGCGGATGGGTTGCTCGTCCGGAATGTGATCCATGCGTTGAGCAAGCCCACCACGGCCGGCAGGACCACCGACGCCGAGGCGGACACCGAGGCGGGTGGGGACGGGCAGGTGCAGGGCGCGCTGCCGCTGCGTGACCCCAGGACCGCGGCGCAACGCCGCGCGGACGCCTTGACCCACCTGGCTCGACTGGCCCTGCACCGCGGCAGCGACACCGACGCCGCGAGACCCCGACCCCCCCCCCCCCCCCCACGACGACGGCATGGCAAGCGGCGATCGCCGTGGCAGTGGCAGTGGCAGTGGCAGTGGCAGTGGCAGTGATGACGATGTAAGCGGCTCCGCGTCGACTGCCGAGCCGACGACACGCCAAGCCACCGCAGCCAGCACCCGGCCCGTGCCCACCACTCGGCGCGCGCCCACCCCACCGCCCTCCACCGGCGTGCACATCTCGCTGATCGCCACCCTCGACCAACTCACCGCCGCCCTCCGACCGGCACCCACCCCGGGCGCCGGGTTGGGCAGCGACCTCGGCCCCGGCGGCGGACCCCTACCCCGCCACGTCCTGGCCCAGAACCTCTGCACCGCCCTGATCTCCCCGACCCTCCTCGACAGCGGCGGAGCCGTCCTGGCTCAAGGACGTGCCCAACGCCTGGCCACCCCCGCGCAACGCCGGGCGGTGTTCGCCCGAGATCGGGGCTGCGTGATCCCCGGCTGCACCGCGCCACCGGACTGGTGCGACGTCCACCACGTGGTGCCCTGGGCTCAGGGCGGCCTCACCGACGTCGACAAGATGGCCCTGGTCTGCGACCGCGACCACACCGGCGTCCACGCCGGGATCTGGACCATCACCATGATCAACGGCGTGCCCTGGGTCATCCCACCCCTCTGGATCGACCCGCACCAACGACCACGACGCAACACCCTGCACGACGACGAACACACCGCCCGCCGGCTCGCCCGACACCTCGGCGACCAACTCACCCTCGACCTCGACACCAGCCCCGGGGTCGGGGGCGGCCATGACGACGAGGACGACCCACCGTGACAGATCTCCTGGGTGGGGTCCGGCACGGCCCGGACCGTCCGACTCGGACGTGCTTCGCGCGCCATGACGGGCGGGGCTGCGGCCCATTCGATGTAATGACCACAACCCCGACGGAGGAGGCGACCGCAAATGCCGGTCGAACGGGAACTGCCCACCCCCGAGGCACGCGACCTGCTCGCGATGACCCGCGAGGTGGCCGACGCCGAGTTGGCGCCTCGCGTCGCGGCCGACGAGCGCGCCGAGCGCTTTCCGCGCGACCTCTTCGCCCAACTCGGGGAGCTGGGGCTGATGGGGCTGCCGTTCGGCGAGGACGTCGGCGGGGGCGGCCAGCCCTACGCCGTCTACCTTCAAGTCGTCGAGGAGCTCGCCATGCGCTGGGCCAGCGTGGCCCTCGGTCTCAGCGTGCACACCTTGAGCGCGTTCGCGGTCGATCACTTCGGTCGCCCCGCCCAACGAGATGACTGGCTGCCGGCCATGGTCAGTGGGCAGTGGCTCGGCGCCTACTGCCTCTCGGAGGCGCACGCCGGCTCGGACCCCTCGGCGCTGGCGGCGCGCGCCGTCCCTGACCAGCACCCTTCGGGCGAACCGGACGACCCACCGCACGCCTGGACGGCGAACGGCGCCAAGGCCTGGGTCACCCACGGCGGGCTTGCGGATTTCTACACCATGTTCCTGCGAACCTCGGACGACGGGGGACGAGGTATCTCCTGCTTCCACGTGCCGGCCGGCACCCCTGGCCTGGTCGCCTCTCGGCCCGAGGACAAGATGGGGATGACCGCCTCACCCACGGCCACGATGAACCTGGACGACGCGCGCCTGGACGGTCACCTGCTGATCGGCCGGCCGGGTCAGGGTTTGCCGATCGCGTTGGCGGCGTTGGACTCCGGACGGCTCGGGGTCAGCGCGGTCGCGGTCGGACTGGCCCAGTCGGCCCTCGACCACGCGGTGACCTACGCCCGATCTCGGGAGACCTTCGGCAAGGCGATCATCGAGCACCAAGGGCTGGCGTTCCTGCTCGCGGACATGGCTGCGGCCGTGGAGTCGGCCCGCGCCACGTACCTGCACGCCGCGCGCCTGCGGGATGCGGGGCGCCCCTACGCGCGGCAGGCCTCGATCGCGAAGTTGGTCGCCACCGATGCCGCGATGCGGGTCACCACGGACGCCGTTCAGGTCTTCGGGGGTGCCGGCTACACCCGTGATGTCCCGGTGGAGCGGCTCATGCGTGAGGCCAAGGTGATGCAGATCTTCGAGGGCAGCAATCAGATTCAGCGCATGGTGATCGCGCGTGATCTGGCCCGCAGCTGAGCCACCCGACCGGGCGCCGCGAGGGGATCAGCGCACCGTCATCGTCGTGACGGATCGCCCGGCCGCGGTGGAGATGAACAGCTGGACGCCCTTCACGCGAACGCCATAGCTCGGGTAGAGCCAGCCGGCGAGCGGGTTGGTGCTCCCGCGGCGCACCGTGATCGCTCCGGTGCTGGCGACGGTGAGCCGGCGGCTTCCCGACGTCAAGGTGACGGTGTGCCGGTCACGGCTGGTGGTGGCGAGCGCCCAGCGACTGTCGAGGTGCAGCAGGGTCGTCGCACGCCGGGCGATCACGTCGGTGAGGCGTACCCGGTGATGGGCATGATCGATGATCCACTGCCGGGTGTGCGGCACCCCGTACTGCCGATCGCTCAGGACATAACCGTGGGCCGGACCGGTTCGCGACGTCGCGCCGAGCGCGACCGAGGCACCCGGGTTCAGCGTGCCACCGACCGGCACCTGGGTGTTGTGGGCCACCGCTGTGCGACTCCAGGCGGCATGAGAGATCGCGATGTCGTTGCCGAAGGTCGCCGGGTCGACGAGCACCGGCAGGCCCAGGGTGTTCCACACCAACGAGCCGCGATCCTGGTGGCCGTGCATGCGCCGAGGTCCCCCGAAGCGCAGCAGGTAGTAGTCGGTACTCGCATTGGTCCACGACCAGCGCCCGGTGGCTACCCCCGCCCGATCGTCACGGAACACCAGCGACGGTTGCGGCGTGCGGACGCCGACCGTGGGGCCGCCGTCCCCGTAGGGCACCACGGTGCCGTTCGGCGCGGTGATGTGAGCGTGAGCGCCGCGGGCGCGAGCGACATCGGCCCTGATCCGCACCACGCCTGCTGCAGCATCCGGATAGGAGGCCAGCACATCGGCGGCAGCCGACCACAACGCGACGTTGAACAGGCTGTATCCACCGGACTGCTCGAACGAGAGCCCGGAGGGTGTCCAGGCACCCCCACTGTCGCGAACCATGCGGGCGATCGCGGTCGTCCGCCAGGACGCGTTGTCCAGCAGGGTTCCCGCGTCCAGCAGCGCCAGGTTGGCCATCAGACCGTGGTTGTGCGCCGGGTACTTCGGCAAGCCGGAGTAGCGGTTCATGTCGAGGTTGGCCGCCGCGGTCGCCTCGATCGCCGGGCGCAGCGCAGCATTGCCCCCGCTGACCCGCCACAGGCAATTGAGCGCCTGCTGTCGGCGCAGGTTCGTCCCCTCGTCCCATCCACCCGAGCCATTGCCGGTATCGGGATTCGCGGCGAACAGCTGAACGACGGCGTTCACCAGCGCGTCGACGGTGGCGGTGTCGTCGGTGTCAGCGGCTGCCACGGCGACGGGGCCGACCCACATCAACCCGGCGTTGTAGAGCGCGAAGACCGGTGAACTCACCGGCGGCTGTCGCCACCAACTCGTCGGGATGCTGCCGAGCGAGAAGGTGTGCGCAAACCCGTTGATGGTGATCTGCATCGACGAGCCCGTGCCGCTGGTCGTCACCGGGAACGAGGCACACCCGGTGCGGTCGAGGGACTGGGCCGTCACCGTGCCTCGAGCGGCGGGCCGAGGCGGCGCGGTCGAGCCCGTCTCGAGCTGGTCGGCGAGTGCGGTGAAGCTGCTGAGGGCGGCGGGCGCCGGGGGAATCGATGATCCGAGGGTCGCGTCCGCTGCCCGGGCGTTCCCCACCGGCACCAGCCCCAGGCCGAGCACCGCGCTGATCACCGCGCAGACCACCGGCGACCGGCGGGGCATGGTCCCGCCAAGGTTCCCGCGGCCCCCACGTCTCATGATCGTGTTGTCGGGGCCGGCGGAGGCGACTTGACACCCGAGTGCCCGATTCGCCCCCGAGTTCACCCCCCTGGGCCAGGGTCATGCTGCCCGACCCGGCCATCAGCGGGCTGCGCGCCGCCGGGAGGCCAACCACAGCCACCGGACGACGGAACCCAACCCGGCCGTGACGAGCACCGTGGCGGCGCTGCCGGTGATCACTCCGGCCGTGAAGACCGTGGCGGCCGACCGGCTCAGGCTGAACCCCCGGGCAGCATGCGAGCCCGCCACGAGGCGCAGGTTCAGCACCTCGGCGCGCGTGGATCCGTCGGCGCCGACCAGTCGCGCCGTCACCAGGTGCTCTCCCGGCGCGCCGTCGGACAGCATCAGGTAGCGCCCCGCGCGAGGCACCGGATGCCCCGTGAGCGCCTCGAACGCCGGCACGCCGTCCAGGTCGAGCTCGATGCGTTCATGGCCGGTGGCATCGCGCACCTGCAGATCGAACTCGATCAACTGCTCACCCGGGGCGCTCACCACGATCGCCGCGGCGGGTACGCCGGCCGTCAGGTCCAACCGCACCGGGACCGGCCGCCGGGGCGCCGCGGCCACGACGGACTCGAGCCGGTGGAACACCCGGCGACCGGCCGCCCCCAACGGCTCACCAACGTGTCGGCGCAGCACCAGGGGTCGCTGCGGCAGCGGGGCGTGATACCAGGAGTGCAATCGCACCGGATCATCACCGGCGAGCGGCGACCAGCCGTAACCGACCGGGGCAGAACGCTTTCCGTGTCGGTGGCCGTGCCGTAGCGGGTCGTCACCCGTGACGGCACGCACCGAGCGGGCGTACCACTCCACCGGATACAGATGCGCGGCGTTGATGGCCTTGACCGGATCGCGTGTGAGCACGAGCGGTACGCCGAGCAGCACGTCCACCACCGCCGACAGACCCGGCCGCCGGTGATAGGGCCGGCCGAACACCGAGGCGTAGGAGTCGACGAACGTCGTCCCCCGCTCGCGGCCGGGACGCAACCGCGGCAACACCATGTCGATCAGGTCGCTCGCCCCGCCGAGTCGGCTGATCGGATCCTCGGGGGCGTCCAACAGGGTGACCTGGGCGGGCGGCAGCGTCATGCTCACGGCCGCGTGGGTGACCACCGCGCTGCCGTGGCTGTGACCGATCAGGTGCACCCGGCTGCGGTGGTGGGCCAGGGCCAGCTGCACCGCCATGGCCAGGCGCCGCCCGTTGACCTGGGTGGCCTGACGCGAGCGGTGCGCCTGGAACACATCGGCCTCGGTGGCCGACTCGTCCAGCCACGAGTACCAGAGCACCGCGTGATCGGGCCCCAGTCCGGCGAGGGCCTGCAGCAGACCGGTGTAGTCCGCGATCAACGCCCGCCCGGCGGAGTCGACCAGTCGCGGATCCCAGGCGGGCAGGGCGGTCACCCCGTCGGCCGTGGCCAACAATCGCTCCTGCACCCGGTACCCCGGCTGCCAGCCGTGAGCGAACACGTGCACGATGGCGGCATCGATCGTGCCGGGCCCGACCGGCCGGAACCCGGTGCCGTCGAACCGGGCCAGCCGGTCGAGCACGGGGTCGTTCACCGCCGACCGCTGATCAGGAACGCTGTTCACGAAACCCAGCATTCACCACAGCGGTTCCGGCTTCACCCCAGTGGGTCCCTCTCCCCGCAGCGCGCCGGCGGGGACGCCGTCCCGGCCACGGCCGGAGCCACCTCTGCCGCTCGCCGGCGCGAGAGGTTGATCGCGTACCAGGGCGCCGGATGCCGGGCCGAGCCGATCGCCTCGGATCGCAGCGGCTCCGGCAGCCGGTTCAGGGCGGGCCAGGCATCGGCCGACAGCGTGGCGGCGTAGCAGACGTCGAACCGACCGGTGCGCTCGAACCGGGCCACGTTCCACCGAGCCACCAGGGCATCGGGGCCGGCGAGCGCCAACACCAGCAACGCCACGCCGGCCCACGCCACGAGCAGTCGCGGCACCCCCGCCACCCGACCGCGCACCCAGGCCCACGCCGCCAGCACCAGGGCCACCGCCAACCAGAGCTCGAACGCGCCGACCTGCAGCCGCAGCACGGTCCACCCGAAGGCCTGCTGGTAGGCCCACATCCGCGCCAGTGCACTGGCCACGAGCACCCCGGTGCCCGCCAGAGCCGCGCCGCCGAGCCCGGTGAGGGCGAGCCGGTGGCGGCCGTTGGCCGGGTCGGCGCACCGTGCCGTCCAGACCAGGGTGGCGGCGACCAGCACGGTCACCACGACCAGCTGCCAGAAGCCGTGCCGCGCCCGCTCGGCGGGGGTGGCGCCGTCCGCGATGATCCCCTGCGGGAACGCGCCGGCCACCACCAGGGCCTGCACCGCCGCGAAGGCCAACAGCACCGCGTCGAGCAGCGCCAACGGCACGGCCCATTCCACGGCCGGACGGCGCCGCGGCCTGGCCGTGGCCGGCCACGACCAGCCGGTCGGCACGACCCGCGCCATGGTGAGGGCCGCAGCGAACAGGGTCACCGCCACCACGACCGGCAGCCGCACCCCGGGCCGCGGATCCGCGCGCGGCAGCAGGTGCTGCACCAGCGAGCCGAACGCTGCATCGGCCGAGCTGAGCAGCACCAGCACCGCCGTGGTGACGCCGAGCCCGATCACCAGACCGCGCATCCAGGAGGCCAGGCGTGCCCGGTCCCGCGCCGTGGATCGCGCTGGGACGGCGTACCACACCACCGACCGCACCGCGCTGCGGGCCAGCACGAGGGGCACGGCACCCCAGGCCGGCCAACTGCGCGGCCGGAGGACGGCGGCGGTGGCCAGACCCACGCCGGCGATCAGGCACAGGGTCACCATCACGGGGTTGGTCCGCACCGCCGCCACGGCGATCAGGGCCAGCGCCAGTGCCAGCACCGCGCGGTCGCCTCGGCCCATCGGACCGGCGCCCGGTCTCGGCGCGGTGGCCGGAGTGGTTGCCGGTGCGGGCACCGAGGCGACGATGGCGGCGATCACGCCCGCGATCACCGGCCAGTGGGCTCCGGGGGGAGCGGCGGCGGTCAGGCCCACCACCAGCGCCAGACCGGCCAGGTAGAGCACCGTGGCCCTGGGCGGCGGCGCGGCATCGACCCGCAACCGTTCGAGCCATGGCCGCGACACCGGGGGCGAAGGCGCCCCCCACGGCGGGGTCGGCAGCGGCGGCGGAAGAGCAACCGACGAACGGACCGGCGGGACACCGGCGGAACCAGACATGACAACTCCCCGAGGTCATGGCGGATGACGCGACACGGTCTGTGCCGCGCAGAGAGGACGACGTGATGAACGAGACGGGTGAACGAGACGGGTCAGGCAGACCCGAGACAGACCGCCCTAGCCGGGGGCGGCGTCCGGCACCGCGACGCGGATGTGGCAGCCGGCCTCCGACGGCGCCACCTCGATCCGGCCACCGTGCAGCTCCACGGCCCAACGGGCGATCGCCAGACCGAGACCTGTTCCGCCCGTTGGGGTTGCGGTCTGGTGACCGGAACCTCCCACCGATTCGGCAGCTGCCGGCACCGCGCCCCGCCGGAACCGCTCGAAGACCTGGGTCCGGTCCTGCTCGGCGATCCCCGGGCCGTCGTCCACCACCTCGAGCAGCAGGGCGCCGGCCTGGTCCAGCTCGGCGCGGACCAGCACCGTGCCGTGGTCGCCGGCATGGCGGGTGGCGTTGTCGACCAGGTTGGTGATCACCTGTCGCATCCGGGACGGGTCCACCTCCACCGCCAGCGACTCGGACATCTCGACCACGATCCGGACGTCGGGACGCACCGCCCCGACATCGGCCACCACCGCGTCCACCACCTCACGCAACACCACCAGGCGTCGCGCCAACGGCGTCACCCCGGCCTCGGCCCGGGCCAGCCCCAGCAGGTCGTCGAGCAGCCCGGACAGGTTCTCGACCTGGTCGAGCACCTCACCGAGGGCGGCCTCGTCGGCCGGACGCACGCCGTCCACCAGATTCTCGAGCTGTGCCCGGACCGCGGCCAGCGGGGTGCGCAGCTCGTGGGCCACGTTGGCCATCAGGTCACGGCGCTGGGCATCGGCCGAGGCCAGATCGCCGGCCATGGCGGTGAACGCCCGGGCCAGGTCGCCGACCTCGTCCCGACTGGTGGTGCTCACCGGGCCGGGTGGACGGCCGACCGCCATCTGCCGGGCGGCCGCCGTCATCTGCCGCAGCGGGCTGGTCATCCCGTGGGCGAGGAACTGGGTGACAGCGAGGCCCACCAGCACCGAGACCGTCAGTCCGTAACGCGCCCGCCAGCCGAAGACGACCAGGCAGAAGTAGATCAACAGGGCCGAGGCCGTGATGCTGGCGAAGACCAGCAGGCCCAGTTTGGCTTTGATCGAGCGCACCGGGTCGAGCGGGCGCAACCCCTCGGGGAGCACCGGCCTCACGGCAGGTCCTCCAGGGCGTAACCGACTCCGTGCACCGTGCGGATCCGCTCGGCGCCGATCTTGCGGCGCAGCGCCTTGACGTGGCTGTCCATGGTGCGGGCGGCACCGGCCCGGACGGCGTGGGCCGCCGCCCGCGGATCCCAGTCCCAGATCTCGGCCAGCAGGCTGTCCCGCTCGGCGACCCGGCCGGCCCGGCGAGCCAGCGCCTCGAGCAGGTCGAACTCGGTGCGCGTCAGGTGCACGGCGGTGCCGTCGACGCTGACCCTGCGCGTGCCGCGGTCGAGCTGGACGGCGCCGACGGTCACCACCGCATCCGGCGAGTCCGGCGAGTGCGGCACGGCAGCAGCCAGCACCGCGGCCCGGTCGACCCGTCGCAGCAACGCCGCGATCCGGGCCACGAGTTCGCGCGGGCTGAACGGCTTGGTCAGGTAGTCGTCGGCCCCGACGGCCAACCCCACGAGCCGATCGGCCTCCTCGTCACGGGCGGTGAGCATGAGCACCGGCACCGGCCGCGTGGCCTGGACCTGCCGGCAGACCTCGAGTCCGTTCAGGCCGGGCAGCATCACATCGAGCACGATCGCGTCGTAGACCGTGGTCCTCGCCGCGGTCACGGCAGCGGGGCCGTCGTGGGCCAGATCGACCTCGTAGCCCGATCCGCGCAACCGGCGCACCACGGCGTCCGCGATCGCCCGATCGTCCTCGACGACGAGCAGCCGACGCGGCCGCCGCTCGGCCCCGGGTGGAGTGGTCAGCGTGGTCACGATCACGACGCTAGCGGCCGGGCTCTGGGGACGGGCTGGAGGCCGTGTGGAGATTCCGTGGAGGGCGTGAGGGCAGTTCAGCGACGCTTGGCTGCCAAGGCATGACAAAGAGTGATCATGTTCGGCGCGCCTGTGACAACCAGTACCCATCCGGCGTATCGTCCGATCTGGCCCAGATCCAACCGTCCCTTCGCCGAGCAGGAAGGCTCGCCATGTCGACGGGAGACCCGGGCCTCGCCATGCGCCGGCGCCGATCCGTGTGCTGCCGTGACGCGCTGCGCCTGCTGCTGTGGCCCATCTGGATCATCACCGTTCTGCTGCTGATCGCCCAGGCCGCGTCCCCCAGCCCGATCTTCTCCGCCTCGACGGCCCGGCTCACCGAGCTCCTGCTGCCCGCCGCGGCGGGACTGGTCGCCAGCGCACTCTGTGCCCGGGCTGCCGTCCGCCACGACGCCGACACCCGGCGCGGCTGGACCTGGGCGGCGATCGCCGCCGGCTGCACCGCTGTCGGGCATGTCGTGGCGGTGCTCGCCGGCACGGGTAGCGGCTCGGAACCCGTCGACGTCGCGACACTCTTCACGGTCTTCGCTGCGGCGACGGCGACCGGGTTGCTGCCGGGCCGGCCCGGTGGCGGCGGCAGCCGCGAGGTGCTGGACGGCGCGCTGCTCGCCGTGGGCACGACGGCGTTGTGCCTGGTCGGGGTGCAGAGCACCGGTGGTTCCGCCGTTCACCCGTTCGGCGCAGGCCACCTCGGCGTCGCTGTCACCTTGGCCAGCCTGGCTCTGGTCGGCACCCGGGTGGGCCGCCAGGTCTCCCCGCGCTGGGCCAGCACACTGGTGGCGTCCTTCGCCCTGGCCGAACTGCTCGCCCGCCAACTCGACGACCGGCTCGGGGCCGCGCTGCTGGTCCTCGGGCTACCGCAGGCCGGCGGGTTCGCCATGCTGGGGCTGGCGGCACTGCACCGGCACCGGATCGGCGCGGCCGAACCCAGCGCCCCCAGCTCCTGGCCGTTCCTCGTCCCGACGGCTGCCCTGGCACTGGTCGGTCTGTACTGGCGCCGCGGTGACAGCCCGGCGCCGGCCACCCTGGTGATCCTGTTGATCGCCATCGGGTTGGCCCTGGTGCGCCACCTGCTGGCCCTGCGGGACAACGCCTCGCTCATCGCCGAGGTCGCCGCCACCCGCGACCGGGCGGATCGGCACGACACCTTCGACCTGCTGACCGGGCTGGCCCGCCGCCCCCTGTTCACGAGGCGCCTGCACGAGGCACTGCAACGTCAGGTGGACGACGGGTCCTCGATCGCGGTGCTGCTGTGCGACCTGGACTCCTTCACCGCCCTCAACGACCGTCTGGGTCACGCCGTGGGCGACCGGTTGCTGGCCGAGGCGGGCCACCGGCTCGAACGCCGGCTGCCGGCGGCGGCCAGCATGGCCCGGCTGGGGGGCGACGAGTTCGCCGTCCTGGTCGAACGACTGCACCCGAAGGATGCCGCCGCCCGAGCCGGCACCCTGGCCGAGGCCCTGAGGGCCGCCATCGATGCCCCGTTCCAGGTTGACGGCATCGACGTCAGCATGAGCGTGGGCGTGGGTGTTGCCGTGGTCGACGCCCAGATGCCGCGCCCGGGGGCAGGTGAGGTGTTGAGCCGGGCGGATGTCGCGCTCCACACCGCCAAGCGCACCGACCTTCGGCGACCCGTGGTCTACTCCGAGGGCCTGACGTTGCCCGAGGAGCACGACTGGCTGTTGCGCCCGGCGCTCCTGCACGCCTTGGCGGACGGCGGGATCGTGGCCCACTACCAACCCGTCATCGAGCTCGGCAACGGGAGGGTCCGGGCGGTGGAGGCGCTGGCCCGTTGGCAACGAGTGGGTGAGGCGGCGGCGCCGGCGATCTTCCTGCCGGTCCTGGCCCGAGCCGGGGCGTTGCCCGATCTCACCGCGCACATGTTGCGACTGACCACTGCCCAGCTGGCCGGCTGGCGCCGCGACGGGGCGGATCCGAGGATGCGGGTGAGCGTCAACGTTCCCCCGCCGCTGATCGGCGATCCGGCGTTCACCGACATGGTGCACGCCGCCCTCGACAGCGCCGAGCTGCCGGCCTGTGGGTTGATCCTCGAGATCACCGAGGACCGACTGATCGAGGACCTGGACGCCGCAGCACGGGTGGTGTCCTCGCTGCAGCGTCTCGGCGTCCAGGTCTGGCTCGACGACTTCGGCGCCGGGTACTCCTCGCTGGCCCTGCTGCACCGGCTGCCACTCAACGCGGTCAAGCTCGACAAGTGCCTGATCGCCACCTTGCACACCGACCCCTGGTTGCGCCGGCTGGTCGGCGGAGTGATCAGCCTGGGCGATGACCTGGGGCTGGACGTGATCGCCGAGGGGATCGACCGGGGCGAGCAACTCGACGTCCTGCGGGATCTGGGCTGCACGCTGGGGCAGGGGCACCGGCTGGCGCGCCCCGCGCCGCCCCGCCAGCTGTCCGCTCGGCTGCTCAGCCACGGCCTCGAGGGCTTCGGCGGCCTCGGGGGCCAGTCCGCCGATCACCCCCTACGGCTGCCCACTGCCCGGACACACGGGCCGGGACACTCGACCACCTCGGCAGCCGCGCCGGCCGGCTGAGCTCGTCGCAGCGCCCGGTCAGGCGTAGTCGAGGCGGGTCATCATGCCTGCCTCCATGTGAAACATGTTGTGGCAGTGCAGCATCCAGGCGCCGGGGTTGTCCGCGCGCACCTCGACGTCCAGGCCGGCCATGGCCGGCACGACGACGGTGTCCTTGCGGGGTGAGCCCGGCACCCCGCGAACGGCGAAGGTGTGACCGTGCAGGTGCACCGGGTGCAGCATCATCGAGCGGTTGGTGATCCGCAGCCGGGTCAGCTGCCCCTCGCGCACGGTCAGCGGCTCGGCGTCGGCATACGTCGTCCCGTTGATGGTCCAGCGGTATCCGCCACCCATGGTGCCCGCGAGGGCAACAGCCTGTTCCGTGTCGGGCGTGCGGTCGGGCCATCGGACGGCGTCTGCGGCGACCAGATCGCCCAACGTCAGGCGCCTGCCGGTGAGTTCGCCGGGGCGCCATCCGGGCGCCGGAGCACCGCCGGACGCCGTGCGGATCAGGACCCGCGCCGCCGTCCCGGACTTACCGGTGGGAAGCGCGGTCAGCGGGAACACCCCATCGGCGAGCGTGACGGTGACGTCGTAACGCTCGCCCATGGCGATCTGCAGCGTGTCGACCGTCACCGGAATCACCGGGAAGCCATCGGTGTGGGTCACGGTCAGCCGGTGTCCCCCGAGAGCGACGTCGAAGGTGGTGTCGGCGGCCGCATTGATCAGCCGGATCCGCACCCGGTCACCGGGCCGAGCGGCGACCGAGCGCGGTGCCGTCGGCAGCCGGCCGTTCGCCAGGTAGGCGGGGTAAGCGACGTCACCGGCGTCGTTCATCCCCCCACCGTGTCCCATGCCACCCATACCGCCCATGCCGCTCATGGAGCCCCCATCGGCGGTCAGGTCGGCGAAGAGTTGCTCGGGGGTCTTGCCCAGCCCGACGGTCCAGTCGTCGAGCATCACGACGAGTTCGCTGTCGTAGCGGCCCGGCTCCTGCGGGTCGTCGATGATCACCGGGGCCGACAGGCCCCAGTCCAACTGCATCCCGGTGTGCGGGTGCAGCCAATACGTGCCCGGGTCGGGGACGACGAAGCTCACCTCCGTGCGCGAACCCGCCGCGATCGCCGGTCCGGTCACGCCGGGTACTCCGTCGGCGTCGTGTCGCAGTGCCAGACCGTGCCAGTGCACGCTGGTCTCGCCGTCCAACTGATTGCTGATGCTCACCCGTGCCAGGTCGCCGGCGCGGAGCCGCACCGTCGGGCCGGGCAGCTCACCGCCATAGGTGAGCGCCTCGACCGTCGTCCCGCCCAGATCGACCGTGGAGCGGCGGGCCACCAGGTCGACGGCGGTGGTGCGGCCGCTGCGAGCACGGGCCGCCTCGACGCGCGCCGCGGCGGAGGCGTCGATGCTCACCGCCGGGCCGATGTGGCCGCCGGGGGCGGTGGTGTGTGAGGCCGCACCACGCAGCCGCTGGACGCCGAAACCGCCGAGCAGAGCCACACCGCCGCCCACCGCGGCGGCCAGCACGGTGCGCCGACCGAGGACGGCGCCGCTCGGATGTTCCTCGCCCCACGTCATGACTGCACGCTGGGCGACGACCCCCGGGATTTCGATGAAGAAACCCCGAGGATTCGCTGCCGGTGAAACCTCAGACCCGCCGACCGGTCATCGGGTCCCGTCCGATCACGCAGTAGTCCAGCCCCGCCGGGTCACGCAGCACCACCCAGTACGCGCCCTCGAACACCCACTGCGCGCCGAGGGCCAGGTGCCGGGCCACCTCCGCGGCCACGTCGTCCGACCAGAACTCGAGGTGGGCGCGTGTGGTGGTACCTGCGTCGTCCGGACCGAGCCGCTGCGCGATCACCCGCAACGGCAGCCCCGATGCGACCGGCGAGGCCGCCCGAAACGCGACCACGCCGTCCACCGCGGCGAAGGCCTGGACCGTCCAGCCGGTGAGCCGGGCGACGAAGTCGACCTCGGCGTCCAGCAGCGCGGGCGGGACGTCGAGGCACACCTGGGCGAGCCGGCTGCGGTGCCCGGCGGGCCAGGTCTGCGGCGGCGGCACCGCCCCGGGCGGGTGCGGCACCAGGCAGAGGACGAACCCACCCGGCGAGCGCAGGATCACGTGACCACCGCAGTCGGCGACCTCGATGGCCCCGAGGTCGAGGGCCTGCTTGCGGGCGCCACGGACGTCGGCCACCGACAGGTCCAGGTGCACCCGGGCCGGCTCCTCCAGCCGCTGCACCTTCAGGTAGCCGGTGCCCTCGGCCGGGACGAGCGTGGCGAACTGCCCGTCGGCACCGCGGGGCGGCGACAGCGTGGTCCCGGTGGCGGCCGACCAGAACCTCACCGTGGCGGCGTGGCGATCGCTCGGCAGGTCGATGAAGGCGGTCACCCAGCCGATGTCCAGTGCCGTCATGGGGCGCCTCCCGCGCTGGGGGTGATGCGGAGCAGGGCGTCGTCGGCCCCGTTGGTGGTGGTGACATAGAGCGCGCCGTCCGGGCCGAGCCGGGCCGCCCGCAGCCGGCCGAACGCACCGTTGGTCTGCTGCGGGATGGCGATGCTCCGCACCGCCCCCGCCGGGTCGAGGTGGATCAGGACCAGTTTGGCGCCCTTCAACGCTGTGACCACCAGTGCCCCGTTCAACTCGCCCCACTGTGGACCGTCGAGAAACGTTGCGGCACACAGGGCCTGGGTGACATCGCCGGTTTGCCACACCGCGGGCACGGCGTCCGGGAACCGGTCGAGGTCGGTCATCGGCACGCTCTCGTCATAGCCGTCGACGGTGCCGCCGCGGGAGGGGTCCCAGCCGTGGTTGCCGCCCGCACGCAGCAGATTCACCTCGTCGTTCACCCTCGGGCCGTGCTCGGCGGTGTAGATCTGACCGGTGCCGGGCCGGATCGCGACACCCTGCACATTGCGGTGACCGTAGCTGTAGACATAACGCTCGAACCGGTTCTCCGACGTGACGAAGGGATTGTCCGGCAAGGGGTTCCCGGTCTGCAGGTCCAACCGCAGCACCTTGCCGCCCAGGCTGGTCCGGTCTTGCGGCACCCTGCCGTCGGCGGTGTCGCCGGTGCCGACCAGCAGTGCCCCGTCGGCCGCCAGCGTGGGTCGGCACCCGGAGTGGCGACCGCCGGCCGCGATCGGCAGCCCGGTCAGCAGGTCACCGACCCGAACCGCGGAGCGGGAATCGTCCGCCAGCCGCCAGGTGACCAGGCGGATGTCGACCGGCCGACCGTTCTCGTGATGGTTCTGGCAGGTGGTGAACCGGCGACTGGTGGCGAAGTCGGGGTGCACCACCAGGCCGAGCAGACCACCCTCGCCCTGCGCGAACACGTCGGACAGGTCGGCGCCCACCCGAGCGGTCGTGGCCCCCGGCCGCAGGCTCGACACCAGGGTGATCCGACCCGGACGCTCGCTGACGAGTGCCGAGCCGTCGGGCAGGAAGCCGATGTCCCAGCCGTGTTCGAGACCGCGAGTGACCACCTCGACCTGCAGCGGTGGGGCACTGCGCTGCGCCGGCGGGCCGGCCGAACCTGGCGCCGTCGGTGTCCCTCGCGGCGTCGGCACCTCACCGCGATCATCACCGGAGCACCCGACCACCGCGGTCAGCACCGGGACGGCGATCAGGGCCGCGAGGACGGCGAGCGGGTGGCGCATGCCCCCAGCATGGTCACCGGAGCCGAAAGGTCAACCGCTCAGTGCGGCCAGGGGCCGGGTCGCGTCGGCCAGGGCTGCGAGGTCCGGGGCGACGCGCACGGCGATCAGCCGCTGGGCCGCTCGGATGTCGCGGGCCACCGCATTGCCGCTGCCGATGGCTCCCGCCGAGCGCAGCCGACCGTCATCGGCCAGGCCGAAGTGCAGCCGGACGCCGTCGGGACGAACCCGCGTCACGGCGACATCGGAGGGGTCGGGCAGACCGGCCATCTGCAGCGTCCGGTCGTACTGGTCCGACCAGAACCAGGGCACGGCGGCGAAGGGGGTCGCGGGGGGATCGGTGAGCATGGCGGTCGCCAGGTAGGTGCCCTGATCCTGAGCGTTGCGCCACGACTCCACGCGCACCCGCCGGCCGCCCTCGTAGGCCAGCGGGAAGGCGCAACAGTCGCCGCCGGCCCAGATGGCGGGGTCGGCGGTCCGGAGGAACGCGTCGACCACGATGCCGTCGTCCACGGTCAGTCCTGCGGCGGCCGCCGGTTCGGTGCGGGGCTGCGCCCCGACCCCGGCCACCACGACATCGGCCCGCAGGGTCTCGGTGCCGGGCACGCCCTCTCCTGGTGAGCCCGCCAGGTCGACCAGGATGCCGCCGTCCGGTCCGGGCTCGGCCCGCAGCCGCTCGATCCGCACCCCGCACCGCACCTCGACCCCATGCGCCGCGTGGACGCCGGCCACCTCGGTGGCCAACGCGGGCGGCACGCTACGCCCCAGCAGGCGCGGCGCGGCCTCGAGCACCCGTACCCGAGCACCCCGGGCCACCGCGGCCGCCGCCACCTCGAGGCCGACGAACCCTCCCCCGATCACGATCACGTCGGCCCCGGCGACCAGCCGGGCGCTCAGCCGATCGGCGTCGTCGTGGTCGCGCAGGGACAACGCCAGCTCGCCGCCGGGCACGCTCAACGGGCGGGCACGGCAGCCGGTGGCCAGCAGCACCCGGTCGTAGTCGATCGACTCGCCGCCCTGCAGGACGACGCGGCGCGCCGCCCGGTCGATCGAGACGACGGGGACCCCTGCCCGCACCAGCACCCCCGCGGCACGGAGCGCGGCCTGGCCACCGATCAGCGGTGCTTGCGAACCAGGGTGCAGCAGAACCTCTTTCGACAACGGCGGGCGCTCGTAGGCCACTCGCCGCTCGGCCGCGACGAGCGTGAGTGGACCGGTATGGCCGGCCTGACGCAGCCCGAGGGCGGCGAAGGTTCCGGTGGCGCCTCCCCCGACGACGACGATCCGCTCGTGACGAGCAGTCGAGGTCACGGGGCGCCCTCGTCGGCGTCGTGCTGACCGAAGACGTACTTGGCCGCGAAGGCCACCGGATCCCACACCAGACCCGGCTCATCGGCTTCGCCGGGCCCGCCGGGCCGGTGTGCGGGCGGCTGCGATGCGGTCTCGAGCTGCCCCGCATCGGGGTGCAGCACGGTGATCGGGCGCGCTTGCAGCACGGTGACCGGGTCGCCCGGGCGGCGGTGGCGCGAGACCGCCCACTCGACGTCCACCGGGTGGCCGTAGTGGGACGCCACGACCTGCACCGCGTGGGCCACGGCGGCGATCTGCTCGGCGTCCAGCACCGGGCGGCCACGCAGCCGCAGTGGCATCGGGCGCGACGTCACCTCACCGGCGACGTAGTCGAACACCGAGATCACGTCCTTGCGGTTGACGATGTGGTCGATCACCCGGCCGTCGAGCCCCACTTGGATGTGGTCGGGGGTGACGAGCCCCTGCACCACCGCCTCGCCACAGCCAAAGTTGGCCTCGATCACCACCCGGTCGCGGGCGCCGGTGACCGGGTGCACCGAGAACGCCACCCCGGACGCCCGGGCCGGAACCAGTTCCAGCACCCCGACCGCCATCGCCGTGGGGGCCGGCGGGCCGCCCGACTCGACCTCCTCGCGATAGGCCAGCGCGCGCGAGCCGAACAAGCTCGCCCAACACCGCCGGACGGCGTCCAGCACCCGGGTCGAGCCCGACATGCCCAGGAAGGTGTCGAAGGCGCCGGCGAAGCTGGTTGCCGCACCGTCCTCGCCGACCGCCGAACTGCGCACGGCGACCGGGAGCCCGAGATCGAGGTGTTGCTCGCAGAGCTCGTCATAGGCCGCCGTGATCGCCGAGGCCAGAGCCGGTTCGACCGCTTCGGTCAGCAAGCGGGACCGGGCTGCCTCGGGTGCCAGACCGGTCAGGCCCAGGTGCGCGGCTTGGTGCCGATAGCCGGCGACAGTGACCGCGAAACCCGAGGGAACGCTCAGCCCACGCCCGATCGACCCGGCCGATCCGACCAGCGCGGCCAGTTCGGCCAGCCGCCCCAACTTGGCACCGACCTCCCGCTCCAGCCCGCGGTCGAGCGGCACCACCAGCTCGGGCGGCCGAGGGGCCGTCGCCGGATCACCCACGGCCCAGCACCGTGACCACCCCGGCGCTGCCGTCCACCTCGACCATGTCACCGTCCTTGATCAACGCCGTCGCCAGGCCGACCGCGGTCACCGTCGGGACGCCGTACTCGCGCCCCACGATCGCCGCATGGCTCAGGATGCCGCCACCGTCGCACACACAGGCCGCCAGCTTGCCGAAGGCCGGGGTCCAGTTCGGTGACGTGGACTCACAGACCAGCACCTCACCCGGTTCCACCAGGTGCAGCGTGTCGGCGTCGGTGAGCACCCGGGCGATCCCGCGCGCCAGGCCACCGGACGCCGCCAGCCCGACCAGTCGGACGCCGCGCGAGGCCTCGCCCGGTTCGCCTGGAGCGCCCGGGGCGGGGGCCGCCGAGGGAGCTGACCCGCCGACCGCGGACAGGAAGGTGCGATTCAAGCCGAAGATCTCGATCAGGATCGGGTCGTGGACCCGATCGGGAACGGTACCGAGGGTCTTGGGCATGGCGATGCGACGAACCCGCCAGTGATCGAAGTACTCCCGACGGTCCTCGACCAGCCCGCGCAGGCCGCGGTCGTAGTCGCGGCGTCCCTCGGCGACGTCCAGCAGCTCGGGCCAGAACAGGAACAGCGTGTCGTCGGCCCGATCGGCGCCGATCCGGTCGGCGATCGCCAGTGCGGCCCACCGCATCGGCAACGCGGCCCGCAGGTCGATGGCCGCGTTGTGCTCCTCCTGCCACCAGGTGAAGTTGGCCGCCTGCACCGAGGCCAGGCCGGCGTCGAAGACCACCCGCTGGGCCGAGGTCAACCGGGTCCGGGCGTCCTCGATCGCCGCATCGCGCTCGGCGAGCAGGGTGGCCCGGGCGGCGTCGAAGTCGTGTTCGTGGGCCTGCAGCAGGAAGGTCTTGATGGTGCCGAGCGGCGGGGTCGGGTCCTCGATCCAACTGGGCAACGCGATGTCGCTGGTTCCCTCACTGCGCCAACCGAATTCGGCCATCACCTCGCGAAAATCCGTCATCCAGGCCGCAGCCGGCCCTCCCGCCGTGTCCAGGGTGGCGGCGAGGTCGGCGGGGTCGGTGGCGGCGAACACGGATGCCAGACCGGTTTCGCGGGCCCGGTGGGTGAGGCGCCAGAGTTCCCGGTCGGTCTGGCTGATCCGGGTGTCGACACCCTGCAGGAAGACCCCGGTGCGCGAGGGGTCGAGCCCCATCTCGGTGCAGGCGCCGTGAAACCCCAGGTAGTTCACCAGGAGCGGGTACATGATCTCGAAATGGATCTCGAAGGCCCGTTTGTGGAACCGGCGGGCCTCGCGCAGCATGACGGCGAGCTCCGGCAGGCTCAGCCCGGTCACGTCCAGGCCTCGCAGGCGATTCCACCCGCGGTCGATCTCGGCCTCACGGTCGGCCCAGATCATCCTGAAGTCCCGCAGGAACGCCGGCAGCCGGCGCGCCAGCCGCGCCGTCCGCTCTCGCATCTCGAACGAGGAGGAGACCTCGATCGGTGAGGCGTACGTATGGGTGCCGGCCATGCGCTGGGCGATCCCCGGCCGGGGGGCAGCGGCAGCGTCTCGGCCGCGAACTGGCTGCCCCAGGAGTAGCCGTCCTCGTTCCAGATCATGCCCATCGGGGTGAGCCCCCGGGACCAGTGGTAGTCCAGGAACCAGAACCGGTCGACGTCCCGCGCCTCGAACGTGCGCAACGGCTCGACCACGAACGGCGAGTGTCCATGCGCGGGGCGGAATCCGGGGTACCACTCGTCGGTGACGAAGTCGTCGATCGGGATGACGGTCGGCATCACGATCCTCCGCAGGCTGGCCACGCCCCAGTGCGCGCGCGCCCCCACGGTGACAGCACGATCAGGACGGCGGCAAGTCGTTGCCCGAGGTCACGGCCGGCCGGCCGAGCGCCTCGCAGCCGGCTCACACCCGGTAGCGGTCGACCAGGGAGTGCAGTTCGCTGCTCATGCGGGCCAGGTCATCGACCGCCGCGCGGGCACTGGCCATCGACTCGGTGGTGGTGGCTGCGGCCTCGGCGACCTCGTCGATGCCGCCGGCGATCTGCGAGGAGTGGGCCGAGGCGACGTCCACCACCCGGGACAGCTCGGCCGTGGTGGCGCTCTGCTCCTCCACCGCACCGGCGATCGAGGACTGATAATCGTTGATCTGCCCGATCACCATCGCGATCTCGCCGATGGCCGTCACCGCATCGCCGGTCTGGGCCTGGATCTGCTCGATGCGCCGGGCGATGTCGCTGGTGGCCCGGGCCGTCTCCTGCGCCAGATCCTTGACCTCGTTGGCCACCACGGCGAACCCGGCACCGGCCTCGCCGGCCCGGGCGGCCTCGATCGTCGCGTTCAGGGCGAGCAGGTTGGTCTGGGCGGCCACGCTCTCGATCACGTTGACCACCTCGCTGATCTGAGCCGAGGACGCCCCGAGCAGCTGCACGGTGTCGGTGGTGGTCTCGGCCAGGCGCACCGCCGAGGCGGCCACCTCGGCCGCCTGTGAGGCGTTGTGCGAGATCTCCTGGATCGACTGGCCCAACTCACCGGCGGCCACGGTGAACCCGCCGACCGATGCGTCGACGCCGCGGGCGGCGTCCACCATGCCGGTGGACCGGCTCGCCGTCCGGTCGGCCACATCGGCGACCACGGACGACGTCGCAGCCAGTTCCTCGGCCGCGGCGGCCAGGGTGGCCGCGGAGTCGGTGACCCGCCGCACCATGCCGGCGATCTGCTCGACGAAGGTGTTGAACAACTGTGCGATCCGGGACATCTCGTCCTCGCCGCGCACCTCGAGGCGGGCCGTCAGGTCGCCGTCTCCCTCGGCGATCTCACGCAACCGATTGATGACCGCGAGCATGCCCCGGCGCACCGAGACCAGCACCAGCGTGCTGCTGATGGCCACCAGGAGGGCCGCGACGATGCCGACCACGGCGATGACCGTGATCACCCGGTCAGCGGTGCTCCGCATGGACTTCTCGGCGGCGGCCACACTGTCGACCATGGCCTCGTCCGCCGCACCCAGCTTCTCCTCCAGCTGGTCGAACAGCTCCAGGAAGGCCGGTAGGTCGGTCGCCGCGCCGGCCCTGTCCTTCTCGGCTCGGGCCACGATGGCGATGCCCGACTGGCCGTACTTCTCGATCGTGGGCCGCATGGCCTCGAACTGCGGCACTATCGCGGCCGGGGCGACCTTGGCCGCCGCGTCGATCTGCTCGAGCATGGTGGCCGCGTCCTGCGTCACCCGCTCGGCGTCGAGCTGCTCGCGCAGCTGCGGTGTGGTGGCGTAGAGCGCACCCAGCACGTCGGCCTTGATGCCGTCGTGCATCATGTCGGCGTTCCAGGTGTGCGACAGGGCCGTCGAGGTGTCTGCCATCGTTGTCGCGGCGGCCCGCTCTGTGACGGCGTTGGCCAGGGCGATCCCCCCCAGGCCGAGCACGGCGACCACTGACACCGTTGTCGTGGCCACCAGCCGGGCAGTGACGGTCAGCTTCATCGACACACTCGTTTCCTCGTGAGGGCCACGGGCCCACCAACACGACGTCAACGCGATACCAAGGAAGGTCATCGGGCGCCGATACCGGTGACCTCGACGCGGACACCCGAGATCACTCCAACGGAGGCGTTCCACCTCACCCGGATGGCGCAGCGTCGTCCGAACGGACCTCGGCCGCCGTCGCCGATCACTCCGGGTGGCCGACGGCGCGACGAGCTGATCAGATGGCCGGTATGGATCACGCCCGCAGGGTCACCGTGGTGATCGCCGAAGTGTTCTGCGTCATCGGCACTCTCGTGGGAGTGGGGGTGCTGGGCACCCGGGTGCAGGAGGCCTCCGGCGGAGCCCTCGCCGCGGACGCCACGCTGCTGGCCCCGGCGGGCCCCGCCTTCTCGATCTGGTCGGTGATCTACCTCGGACTGCTCGGGTACACCGTCTGGCAGGCCCTGCCCTCGACCCTGACCAGCACCCGAGCCCGGACGACGGGGTGGCTGGCGGCGGCGTCGATGGTGCTCAATGCCGGGTGGCTGCTGGTGACCCAGCAGGGGTGGCTGTGGGTCAGCGTCGGCGTGATCGTGGCCCTGCTGGCGGTGCTGACCGTGATCGGACGCCGGCTGGCCGCACTCGACGCAGCCGCGACCTCGGCCTCCGGCCTCGAACGGCTGGTCGTGGACGCCACCTTCGGGCTGTACCTGGGGTGGGTGGCCGTCGCCACGTGCGCCAACATCACGGCCACGCTGGTGGCCTCGGGCGTCGACGCCTCGGCGGGCGTCGGTGCCGCCATCGCCGTGGTGGTGCTGGCCGTGGCCGGCGGCGTCGGGGTGCTGCTGATGCGCTCGGTCGGTGCGCGCTGGGCGGTGGCCGCCGCCATGGCCTGGGGCCTGACCTGGATCGCGATCGGCCGCACCGGCGATGCGCCCCGGTCGACCGTCACCGCCGTGACCGCGCTGATCGCCGCGGTCGCGATCCTGGCGGCCGCGGTGGCGGTCGGCCGCTCGACCACCTCGAGGGCCGGCGAAGGTCACGACGTGTGATCCACGATCATCCATCCGCAATCGAACAACTACCGTGCGTGATGAAGATCGAACTTTTGATCCAAATTTTGACCAAGCACCGGACAGAACGTGGTGGACCTGACTACATACATTACGCCGAGGCACATCGTCCAGCGTGATCGACGTGACACGCGACGGGGGCCGGACCCGAGGAGCCGTCACCGACGGTGATCACCGTCCGACTCCTGCGAGCCCACCTCGGTCGTGAGCGAAAGGACCACCGTGGTCGATCGGACCGTCAGCGGCCCCCGTGGCGTGCACACCAGACTCGGCCGCTGGGCGGCCGTGGGGACAATCCTGCTGTTGCTCGTACCGTTGGGGCTGTCCCTGACCACGCTCTGGCAGAGCACGGGTTCAGACCTCACGTTCGACGCGCGCGAGCGGGACGGCGTGCGCTATCTCCGCCCGCTGGTCCGATTGCTCAGCACGACACTGGACGCGCAGAACGCGGCGGTCGCGGGCACTGCTGTGGACGCCGACGCCGTGAGGGCCGCGCTGAAGGATGTCGACGGTGTCGACGACCGCGTGGGGGCGACGTTGGGCACGACCGTGCGATGGACGGACCTGAAGGCCAGGCTCGACACCCTGACCGCCGGCAACGCTCGCGGCCGAGCCGCGCTGAGGGCCTACTCGGTGGTCGTCGACCTCGAGGTCGCTCTCATCGCCCGTGTCGGGGACAGCTCGAACCTGATCCTCGATCCCGAGCTCGATGCGTACTACGTCATGGACGCGACCCTGCTGCGGATCCCTGCGATCCTCGTCGACTCGGCACACGCGACCGGCCTGGCCGCGCTCGCCCGATCCGAAGCCGCCGGCTCCGACCAGAGCGACGCCGACCAACTGGCTGCGGCGGTTGCCCTCACCAAGGTCCGATCCGACATCACCGCGGTGGACGACGGCCTGCGCAAGAGCTTCGGTATCACTCAGAGCCGCACCCTCGGGGCCGGCCTGCTCAGCGACCTCGACAAGCTACGTGACGCCGTCACGGACTTCGCCCCGCCCAGCACCGAGGTCGGCGCAGCGACCGGTCAGCGGCCCGGCGCGGACCTGCTCAGGGGCTGGGGCACGGTGCGCGACGCTGCGCTGGCGTTCGAGGCCTCGGCGCTGACCGAGTTGGACGCTCTGCTGGTGGCGCGCTCAGACCGGATCGAGGGACAACGACGGTTCGTGGTCTGGGTCTCGGCAGTCGGGCTGCTCCTGGCCCTGGGGCTGGCCGGGGTGTGGGCCTGGACGACCACCCGCGTGGCCCCCGCCAGGGCTCCGGGCGCCCCTGCTCGTGAACTGTCGTCCGACGGCGACCTGATCGGCGCCGGCGCCGCCGGGAACGACCGATGATCCTCGGTCGACTTCGGGTGGGCGCGAAGCTGAACCTGCTCGTCGTCATCCCGTTGCTGGTCGTCGTCCTGCTCTACATCCCGTTGCTCTCGGGGCGGCTCTCCGCGGCCCGGACCTCCGCCACCACCGAGGCCGTCGCCCGCACCGGTCGGCAGATCGCCATCCTCGTGGAGGAGCTGCAGCAGGCTCGGCTCTTGGCCGTGGCGCGCAAGGGCTCCCCGGCCGTCGCCCCCAACGATCTGGTCGTCCAGCTGCAGTTGGTACGAGAGCTGGGATCGCAGATCCAGCCGACCGGCGCACACGCCGCCGAGTTGCGGGCCGCCCTCACGGGGGTGGACAGGTTGGTGATCGACACCGGCCCCCGACTGGTCGCCGGCACGCTGGCACCCGATTCGGTCATCGCCGCCTTCGGTGCCGTGGTCGACCGGCTGGTCGCTGCTGTCGGCCTGCCCCGCCAGATCACCGAGAACTCCGAGGATGCCTGGGCACTCACCTCCCTGGACGCCCTCCTGCGCTCCAACGAGGCGACCAGCCGGGCCGGGGCGTTGCTCCTGGCGGCCACCTCGGCCGACGCAACGCGACGACAGACCCTGCTGAGCTCGGCGATCGACTTCACCGCTCGCGCGACGGAGGCGGGCGCGCAATTCCGGCAAGTGGCCACCCCACGCGCCACCGAGGTGTTCGACCGAGCGGCCAAGAGTCTCGCCTCGGCCAAGATCGCTGCCGGTACCCGGCAGGTGTCGCTGCTGAGCGAAGACGCCGACACGGGCGACCTCACGGTCGAGATGTTCGCCGCGGTCCAGTCCCAGACCGGCTTGCGCCAGCTGGCCCAGGGTGAGATCTCGCAGAGCGTCGCGGTGGCCACGCAGGCACAGGCACGCCAGGCGCGCCTGACCGCGCTCGCGGTGACCGTGATCTCGGCGCTGGTGATGCTCGCGGTGTTGGCTCTCTCGGTGCTCATCGGCCGCTCGGTCTCACGCCCTCTGCGACGGCTCACCCACGCCGCGGGGCGGGTCGCCGACCTCGCCGAGGCCGAGCTGCAGCGAGTCAGCGACGAGGATTCCCTGGACGACGCCCTGCCACGGCTGGCCGAGATCGGCGTCAGCACCCAGGACGAGATCGGCGAGCTGGCCCAGGCATACAACCGAGTTCAGACGACGGCCTCGCGACTCCTGGAGCGACAGGTGGTCAGTCGCCGCAACGTGGCGGCGATGTTCGCCAGCATCGGACGGCGCACCACCAACCTGGTCGGACGCCAGCTCGCCCTGATCGACTCCCTGGAACGTCGCGAGGAGGACAACGCCACCCTCGCCACCCTGTACCAGCTCGACCACCTCTCCACCCGGCTGCGGCGCAACGCGACCAGCCTCGTGGTGCTCTCCGGTGGTTCCGAGTCAGCCGGTGGCGGGCGCCCCTTGGCCCTGGTGGACGCGATTCGCGGATCGCTCGGATCGGTCGAGGACTACACCCGGGTGGAGGTCGACCGGCTGCCGAACGTGGGAATCGCCCCCGGCGCGCTGGGTGACCTGCTGCTGATGTTCGCCGAGGTCCTCGAGAACGCCGTGCTCTTCTCGCCGCCATCGACCTCGGTACGCGTGACCGGTGAACTGGACGAGCACGGCGCCTGTCACCTGGCGGTGATCGACCTCGGCCTGGGCATGCCCACCGACCGGTTGCTGCAGGAGAACGAGCGGCTGCGGCGCCGTGAGCGCCTGGACCTGGCACCGAGCCACGTCCTCGGGCTGTTCGTGGTCGGGCGGATCGCCCGGCGTCACGAGATCGACGTTCGACTCGAGCCGAATCCGGATCGCGGGATCACGGCACGCATCGACCTGCCGGCCTCGCTCCTGCTGCCGCTGGCAGACTCTCCCACGGGTGCAGCCCCCGCCGCGCCGGCGCGGCACCCCGCACCGCCCCGTACCGCGCCCTCGGCGCCTGCCCCGACGGCCCAGCCGGCCGGCCCAGCGGCCTCCACGCCGGTCTCGCTGCCGGCAGGCTCCGGCGAGGTGACGCCCCGTGAGGACGCCGACTCGGTTCCGAGCATCCGCCGCCGGGTGCCTGGCGCTCAGCTGCCCACGGCAGAACGCAACCAACGGCCGGAGCCGAAGCTCGTCGTTCCCGTGGCCGACCCCGAGCGCGCCCGCCGCCAGGTCGACGACCTGGAACAGGCGATCGCGCGGGCGGCCGAGGCTCCCGCGGCCTCGGCACCGCCGCCCCCGCCGGACGCCCGGGCCGGGATCACCAGGCGGGTGCGTGGCTCCGCGCTGCAGGCGCTGGGTTCTGACGCCACACCGCGTCAGGGCGCAGGCACCCCCGTGGTGCACGACCCCGAGTCGCTGCGCTCGGATCTGGACCAGGTCGGGGCAGCCATCGACCTGGCCGGGCACGGCCTGCCTCAGGTCTCCCCCGCCGAGGAGCGGCGTGCGGCCGAGGCCGCCGAGTCGGCGCTGCGCGAGGCCACCGGTCGCCGAGACGAACAGCGCGAGGCGATGAGCGCCCTGGCCGACGAACTGCGATCGGGCTCCCACGTCCTCGATCCGATCGACAGCGAGACCATCGAGGCCACTCCCGCCCCACCCCAACCGGACGGCATCCTGCCGCCGCGACGTATACCGGGGCGTGCGCTCGCCGAACTCGAGCCGAACGCCGAACCCCACCCCACAACAGGCGCAGACGGAGGGTCATCATGACCGATGCCACAACCACGCTGAGCGAGTCGGCACAGGACTTCACCTGGCTCCTGGCGAAGTTCGCCCGCGAGACAGCGGGAGTGGTCGACGTCATCGCCGTCTCGTCGGACGGTCTGTTGATGGCGACGGCCGAGGATGCCGATCGGGCCACCAGCGACCGGCTCTCGGCGATCGTGTCGGGCATGGCAAGCCTGGCCGCAGGGGCAGGGACGAGCTACGGGCTCGGCGCGCTGAACAAGGTGATCATCGACGCCGAGGGCGGTTTCCTGGTGGTGATGGCCATGGGCGCGGGCGCTCTGCTCGGTGCCGTGGCGGACACCAACGCCTCGCTGGCGACGGTCGCCTACGAGATGGCCGTGTTCATCAATCGGATCAACGGAACCCTGAACCCGCGCCTGATCAACGAGTTGAAGAACTCGGTGAACTGATGGGCGACGATCCGACGACGCCCGGGGACGCCGGCATGATCAGGCCGTTCCTGGTCGGCCCGGGGAACGAGCGCGACCCGCTCGACCTGCCCGAGCCCGCGAACGCCGTCCGGCCCTTCCTGCTCACCCGGGGCCGTACGGCTGCCGACGCCTCGATCGCCGTCGAGACCCAGGTGGCCGCAACTCCTGCCGGTCGGCGCGCGGTGTCCAGCCTGTCGCTCGAGTACCGCGACATCGTGCTGGCCTGCGAGCAGCCACTCGCCGTGGCCGAGGTCGCGGCCATGCTCGACCTGCACCTGGGCGTCGCCCGGGTGCTCATCTCGGACCTGACCCAACAGGGAATGGTGTCGACCGAGGTCCCCGACGGGGACGCCGCCGACGATGTGGAGACGATCATGCGAGTCATCGATGGCCTACGACAGCGCACCTGAGCCCGCCGCGCAGGCGGGCGACGGGCGGGCCGCGACGGTGACCCGCGGTCGCCCGCCGGTTCCGGTGAAGATCCTCGTCGCCGGTGGCTTCGGCGTGGGCAAGACGACGGTGGTGACGACGATCTCCGAGATCGCCCCGCTCACCACCGAGGCCGAGATGACCTCCGTGGCCGCCGGGGTCGACAACAACGAACTGGTGCCCACGAAGACCACCACCACCGTGGCGATGGACTTCGGACGGATCACGATCGACCAGAGCATCAAGCTCTACGTCTTCGGCACCCCCGGCCAGGACCGGTTCGGCTTCATGTGGAACGACCTGGCGAACGGTGCCCTGGGAGCGTTGGTGCTGGTGGATGACCGGCGGCTCGACGAGTGTTACGCCGCCGTCGACTACTTCGAGAAGGCGGGTCTGCCGTTCGTGGTCGGGGTGAACCGGTTCGACGGGCAGGTCCAGCACGATCCCGAGACCATCCGATGGGCCCTGGCGATCGGGCCGGCGGTGCCGATCGTCGAACTCGATGCGCGCAGCTTCCTGTCGGTGCGCGACGCGATCCTGGTCATGCTCGAGGAGGCTCTCGCTCGCGCCCGTGCCCGGCAGGCGAACTCCTAGGGCCGTTGCTGCCCCGGTGAACGACTCGGCGCACCACGCACCAGGGATGACATCGACACCCCTGGCACCAGTACGTCGGGATCGGTGTGCACCGCGATGACGCGCGGCCGGTCGAACCGGGCGGCCACGGCCAGCGCGTCGTCCAGCTGGTCGGCGGCCGTGACGTCCAGCCCGTCGGCGCCCAGCGCCCGGGCCAATCCGGCGATGTCCACCGCACCGATGTCGGTGCCCGCGGTGCGGGCGAACCGCCGCGCCTGATGCATCGCAATCGTGGCGTACGACCGGTTCACGAAGACCACGCAGAGCACCGGAACCCCGTGGCGCACAGCGGTCTCCAGCTCGACCGCGGTCATCAGGAAGCCACCGTCACCAGCGAGCGCCACCACCGGCCGGCCCGGCTCGGCCAACCCGGCGCCGATGGCCGCGGGCAGTCCGTACCCCATCGCCCCGGAGATCGGCCCGAGTTGGCTGCGTGGGTGGGTGAACCGCCAGTACCGGTGCGCGAAGACCGAGAAGTTGCCGGCGTCGTTGGTCACGATGGTGTCGGCCGGCAGGTGGCGCGCCAGCGCGGCGATCACCGCTGCCGGGTGCACACCGCCGGACGACGACGCGGCGAGGTCGGGCACCGTCGAACCGGTCAGGTAGACGCCGTGCTCGGCCGACCAGTCCCGGGGTGACGCCACCGGCAGCTCGAGCAGCGCCCGAGCACAGGCCTCGACGTCGGCGCGCACGCTCCAGGCCAGCGTGACCGGCGTCCGCAGCGCCCGCGGATCGAGGTCGACATGGATCACCGCGGCGCCGGGAGCGGGCAGCGTGAAATCCTGAGAGGTGGTGTCCCCCAAGCGTGTCCCGAGCGCGAGCACCACGTCCGCCTGCTGCAGCGGACGCACCAGCTCGGGTGCCGTTCGCAGGGTGAGGTGACCGAGGTAGTTCGGGTGGTCGTTGCGGAAGGTGTCCTGCCGCCGGAAGGCGGTGTACACCCCGAGGCCGTAGCGCTCGGCCAGCGCATGCACGGCGTCCCAGGCCCCCTGCGCCCCCTGGCCGAGGATCATCACCGGACGGCGTGCCTCGCGCAACAGGGTGGCGATCTCGGCCGCGGCCGCCGGGTCGGGTCCCACCGGGGCACTCCGTCCCGGAGCGAGCTCGCGGGCGCCGTCGGGCGCGGGCCGACCCAGGATGTCCGCCGGCAACGCCAGCACGGCCGGTCCGGGTCGCGCCGTCGTGGCCGCCCAGTGCGCCCGGGCGGCCGCCTCACCGGCGCGGGCCGGGTCGTGCAGGGTCTCGCCGTGCACACTGACCGATCCGAAGAACGTGGGGAGGTCCACTTCCTGAAATGCCCTGCGGCCCAAAGTATTCGACTCGACCTGTCCGCACAGCACGATCATCGGCGTGGAATCCTCCCACGCGGTCTGCACCCCGATCATCAGGTTCGAGGCGCCGACCGCACGGGTGCCCATGGCCACCGCCGGACGGCCGGTCAGCTTGCCCTCGGCCTCGGCCATGAACGCGGCCCCCGACTCGTGTCGCGTCGAGATCAACTGCAGTCCGGGGGTCTGCTCGACGGCGTCCAGCACCTCGAGGAAGCTCTCGCCGGGCACCGTGTAGAACCGTCGGACCCCGCGCCGCGCCAAGGTCTCGACGATCGCCTGCCCGGCCGAACGGCCCGACGCGGGGTTGGTCGCTGGCCCGCTCGCTGGCTCGGTCGCCGTCATGGGGCGGATGCTCGCACAACCGCGGACCCCGGTGTGCACTCGTACCCGCCTGCGGAATACCGTCGCGGCATGACCGCACTCACCGATCTGGTCCGCACACAGGGTTTCGTGGTGTTCGACGGCGCGATGGGCACGATGCTCCAGGCCGCCGGGCTGGACGACGGCGGCGCCCCCGAGCTGTGGAACGTCGAGCAGCCGGACATCATCGGTGGCATCCACGAGGCGTATCTGCGCGCCGGCGCCCGAGTGATCACCACGAACACGTTCGGTGGCACCCGGCCACGCCTGGCGATGCACGGCCTCGGCGATCGGGTGGTCGAACTGAGCGAGGCCGGGGCACGGCTGGCCCGGCAGACCGCCGACACCTTCGGTGCGCTGGTGGCCGGTGATCTCGGGCCGACCGGTGAGCTGCTCGAACCACTGGGCGATCTGACCCCGCAGCAGGCCCGGGATCTGTTCGTCGAGCAACTGCAGGGGTTGGTGGCCGGCGGCATCGACCTGGTGCTGGTCGAGACCATGAGCGATCTCGCCGAGGTCGAGGCCGCGGTACGCGCGGCACAGCAGGTGGCTCCCGAGCTGCCGGTGGTGGCCACGCTGTCCTTCGACACCCACGGCCGCACCATGATGGGCGTCACCCCGGCCCAGGCCGTCGCTGCTCTGGCGGCGCTCGGCGTTGCCGCGGTCGGGGGCAACTGTGGCCGCGGCCCCGGTGAGATGGAGGCCGTGATGTCCGAGATGGTCGCCGCTCGACCCGAGGGATTGCTGCTGATCGCCCAGTCCAATGCCGGCCTGCCCCAGCTGGTCGGCGACCGGTTCGAGTACACCGCACCACCCCCGGTGCTGGCTGCGCACGCCGTCCGGCTGCGGGAACAGGGCGTCGACCTGATCGGCGCCTGCTGCGGCTCCACCCCCGACCACACCCGCGCCGTCCACGCAGCCTTGATGCGCTGACCCGAGCTGACCCGGGGCACCTCGGGCTGCGGTCGGTGATGTTCGGTGCTCTCATGCCGGTGAGGAAGGCACCTGCACGAAAGCGTGGTGATCATCGTGCCGCGTCCCGACGCACCGGCCGGGCACATCGTCGAGCCGGGCGACCACGACCGGCTGCTGCGCGCGGCGGCCCGCGGTGACGACCTCGCCTGGGCCGAGCTGGTGCGCCGTCACGCCGAGTTGGTCCGCACCGTGTGCCGGCGGTGCGGCGTGTTCGGAGCCTGTGCGGACGACGTCGCGCAGGTCACCTGGTTGGCCCTGTTCACCCACATCGAGAGGATCCACACCCCTCACGGGATCACGGCGTGGCTGCGGACGACGGCCCGCCGGGAGTGCCTGTCCCTGCGGCGTCGCGCGGCCCGCGAGGTGCCCCGCCACGATCTGGACGCCCCGGTCGTGGGCCCGGACCCCGACGACTGGCTCGAGGCCCACCGGGTACAACAGGTGATCCGCCATGCGGTGAGCCTGCTGCACGGTCGCGAACGCGCACTGGTCGAGCTCCTGCTCCAGCCGGATCCACCCAGCTACATCGAGATCTCGCGGCGGCTGGGTATGCCGCTGGGAGCTGTCGGGCCGGTGCGGCAACGCGCCCTGCGGCGACTGCGAACCGTTCTGGGCGCAGAGCTCGTCGGCGACACCGGGTCGGTCCCGACCACCGACGGGCTGATCACCGGGTATCCCGCCACGGCCTGACGGCCCGCCGCACACTGAGCCGACCCGCCACGGACCGACCTGCCACCGCGGTGTCCCGCCCGCCGCTTCAGAGCCTTGTCGGGCGAGCCGACATACGGGAATGGCCTCTGGTGCTGCCGACCGGACGGTGCGGCCCATCGAGGGCCCGAGGCGAGAAGGGGTGAAGTGTGAGCGAAGAGATCCTGCGACTCGTGGCCCAGGCGTATCGCGAGGAGGGGCCGTTCGGGCAACCCGTCCTGGTGAGGTCGTTCCTGACCACGATGTCCCGCGAGAGCGTCGAGGCACAGCTGGGCGCTCTGCTGGACTCCGGCGTACTCGTCGCCGGGGCGGGCGGCACCGTGAGCCTGGCCGCCGCGGTCCGAGTGCCGATCGTGAACCAACGTGTGTTGGGCTACTGGGTCCGGGTGGCCACCAACGGCCAGGAGGACCTTCGCACGGTGAGGCTCACCTGCATCCGGGCCGAGTTGCGTGAGCTGGCCGCGTACTGCCTGTCCTCGCAGACCCTGCCCGAGGCCACGGTGCACCGTGGCCTGCAGTTGCTGGGCGTCCTTGCCATGCGCGACCTCGACGCAGCGGCCATGGACCTGATGGCCGGCCTGACCGGCCCGGTGCGCCAGCAGATGCAGGACCTTGCCGCGGTCCCGGAGGGTAGCTGCCGCAGCCTGAAGGAACTCCAGGCTCGGATGCGTCGGTACGTGACCACCGAGTTCCTCGCCGAGACCGGCGCCTGAGCAGGACTGAGCCGAGGGTGTCGGGAGTGCTGCGACGGTCAGCGGCGTTCGCTCGCTGGTTGGCGTTCACCGCCGTCTGCTACGGCGTCGCGGTCCAGGTCGGCCTCGAGCTGAGGGACCCCGAGTCCTCGATCGCCCTGTTCTGGCCCGCGGCCGGCGTGGGCGCCGCCCTGATGATCCGCGCGCGGCGCCGCAGCCGGCTCGCCGTGGTCGCGGTCGTCCTCGCCCTGCTGATCGACAACCTCGTGCTCAACCTGAGCGCCGGCAACTCTCTCGGCACGTCGCTGGGGTTCACTCTGGCCAACGCCCTCGAGCCACTCGTCGTGGCGACGACATACACCCGTTTGCGGCGCCGGTGGCCCGAGGTCACCGTGGCCATGCCACTACTGGTCATCGCCGCGCTGGCCGGGGTGGCCACCAGCACTCCGCTGGCTGTTGCCCTGCTGACGCCGAGCTTGCCCGACCCCTGGTGGCAGATCGCCGCCACCTGGTCGGTGCCCGACGTCGCGGGGGTGGCGGCGGTCGGGCCGGCCCTGTTGGCCCCGCTCCGCCTGCCCAATGGGCGCTGGCGCGAGGCCATCGGTCAGGGGGTGGTGTCGGCCGGTCTCACGGTGCTGGTGTTCTGGTCGACCAGCGGGATCCCCATCGCCTGGCTCAGCCTGCCGGCACTGGTGTGGTCGGCGCAGCGGCTGGGGATCAGCTGGACCGCCCTGAACGCCACCACGGTCGCCGTCAGTGCCTCGGTCGCCGGGATCCACGGCCGGGGACCGTTCGGCGTCCCGGCGCACAGCGTGGTCAACCTGCTCTCGGCCCAGGCCTTCTCGGTGGTCATCGGCTTCACGGCGCTGGCCACGGCCACCGCGGTGGCCGAGCGAGAACGCGTGGCGCGGATGCTGGCTCTGCAAGACCCCTTGACCGGGTTGCCGAATCGTCGCTGGTTCACCGAACATGCCGAGGGCATCCTGGCCCGGAGGCCTCGGGAGGGGACCATCGTGGCCGTGCTGTACTGCGACCTCGACGGGTTCAAGGCGATCAACGACACGTACGGGCACCACGTCGGCGACGAGGTGCTGCGAGTGACCGCCCAGCGTCTCGTGTCGGCGGTGAGACCGACCGACATGGTGGCCCGACTGGGTGGTGACGAGTTCGCCATCCTGTGCCCGGGGATCGACCATCGCGCGGAGGCCGAGTCGATCCGCGAGCGGCTCGGCGAGCGCTGTGGCGTTCCGATCGTCGTGGACGGCGCCGAGGTGGTTCCCGAGGTCAGTGTCGGGCTGGTCCTGATGGACGACCATTCATCGCTCGAGGACCTGCTGCACGAGGCAGATCAGAGCATGTACCTCGCCAAGCGAGGGGCCAAGGAGCGCCGCCGAGCGGCTCTGCCGGCGCCGCGGACCTCGATCGAGACCGATGTGGAGCATCGCACCATCTGACCCGGCCGGCTCGGGGCCGGGGCCGGTCTGCGACGGGTCTGTCACCCTGATCGGGTGCCGCGCAGCAACCGTCCCCGTCGCCGCGCCAGGGGCGAGCCTTCCCCGGAGCCGGTGATCGATCGCGACCGAGCGCTGTACGGCACCGGCCGACTCGAGCAGCACCCGGACGGCGAGTGGCTGGTCCGGCCGGTGAGTGCGGCCGCCGCGGGCAAGGCCTACCTGTGCCCGGGTTGTCGCCAGCAGATCCCGCCACGCGTCGCGCATCTGGTCGCCTGGCCCGCCGAGGAGCCGATCGGTGCCTTCGGCGGCGTGGAGGACCGGCGACACTGGCACCGTGCCTGTTGGACCGCGCGCCACCGCCGCCGCTGACCGACACTGACCCGCCGCAGCCCGCCCGACGCAGCCCGTGAGCGACGACCGCGATGGGACGGGCAGGCGCTGCACCTTTGGAATTGATCCAGATTAGTTCTGGACTAGTTCCAGAAAACGCGGCAGACTACGGCCCGTGAGGACGACGCCCGAGGCCGAAGCCCTGCTCCGCGAGGCGGGACTGCGTGTGACCCGCCCCCGGGTCGCCGTGTTGCGCGCCGTCCACACGCACTCCCACGCCGACACCGACTCGATCATCCGGATCGTCCGCGACGAACTCGGCGAGGTGTCGACCCAGGCCGTCTACGACGTCCTGCGCGCCCTGACCACGGCAGGACTGCTACGGCGCATCGAACCAGCCGGCTCGGTTCCCCGCTACGAGGCGCGGGTCGGCGACAACCACCACCACATCATCTGCCGCCGTTGCGGCGCCATCGCGGACGTCGACTGCGCGGTCGACTACACGCCCTGCCTGACCGCCTCCGACGATCACGGCTACGTCATCGACGAGGCCGAGGTCGTCTACTGGGGCACCTGCCCCACCTGCTCCCCCGCCGCCACCTGACCAACCGCCGTCCACCACCGCCCGGGCACCTCGCCCACCGTTCGATCGATGCACCCGGATCGATGCACCGTTCACGACCCGATATGTGACAGATGTCCCCAATGAAGGAGAGCACTGTGGCCGACGAGACCAACCCTGCCCTGGTGGCCGCCGAGGGACGCACCACGCGTGCCCGGTCCAACAACGACTGGTGGCCCAATCAACTCGACGTCAGCGTGCTGCATCAGCGGCCGGCCTCGGGTGACCCGATGGGCGCCGATTTCGACTACGCCGCAGAGTTCTCCAGCCTCGACCTGGCGGCCGTGAAGGCGGACATCGAGACCGTCATGACCACCTCGCAGGACTGGTGGCCGGCCGACTGGGGCCACTACGGGCCGCTGTTCATCCGCATGGCCTGGCACAGCGCCGGCACCTACCGGATCCAGGACGGTCGCGGTGGCGCCGGTGCCGGGCAGCAGCGGTTCGCGCCGCTGAACAGCTGGCCGGACAACGCCAACCTCGACAAGGCCCGCCGGCTGCTGTGGCCGGTCAAGCAGAAGTACGGCCGCAAACTGTCGTGGGCCGACCTGATGGTGCTGGCCGGCAACTGTGCCCTGGAGTCCATGGGCTTTCGCACCTTCGGCTTCGGCGGTGGGCGCCAGGACGTCTGGGAGCCCGAGCACGTCGACTGGGGCAACGAGGGCGAGTGGCTGGGCGATCAGCGCTACAACGGTGATCGCAAGCTCGCCAACCCGCTGGCCGCCGTCCAGATGGGCCTGATCTACGTCAACCCCGAGGGTCCGAACGGACAGCCGAGCGCGCTGGCCGCCGCCCACGACATTCGCGAGACGTTCGCGCGCATGGCGATGAACGACGAGGAGACCGTGGCGCTGATCGCCGGTGGGCACTCCTTCGGCAAGACCCACGGCGCCGCGCCGGCGACGCACGTCGGCCCCGAGCCCGAGGCTGCCCCGATCCAGGCGATGGGCCTGGGCTGGCAGAACAGCAACGGATCGGGCAAGGGCGGCGACACCATCACCAGTGGTCTCGAGGGCGCCTGGACGCCGACCCCCACCACGTGGGACAACAGCTTCTTCGAGACGCTGTTCCGCTACGACTGGGACCTGGTCAAGAGCCCGGCGGGCGCCTGGCAGTGGGTGCCGACCGACCCCGCGGCGGCAGATGCCGTGCCCGATGCGCACGACCCGACCAAGCGCAACCCTCCGGTGATGCTGACCACCGACCTCGCGCTGCGGCTCGACCCGATCTACGGGCCGATCTCCCGGCGCTTCTACGAGAACCCGGACCAGTTCGCCGACGCGTTCGCCCGGGCATGGTTCAAGCTGACCCACCGCGACATGGGTCCGATCCAGCGCTACCTCGGCCCCGAGGTGCCGTCCGAGCAGCTCATCTGGCAAGACCCGGTGCCGGCGGTCACGCACGAGCTCATCGGCCCGGACGACGTCGCAACCCTGAAGCAGACCATTCTCGGCTCGGATCTGACGGTGGCCGAACTGGTCTCGACCGCCTGGGCCTCGGCCTCGACGTTCCGCGGCACCGACAAGCGGGGCGGCGCGAACGGCGCCCGCATCCGGTTGGCGCCCCAGAATCAGTGGGAGGTCAACGATCCGGCGCAGCTGGCCAAGGTGCTGCGCACCCTGGAAGGCATCCAGCAGGGCTTCAACGCCGCGCAATCCGCTGGTGGCAAGCAGGTTTCGCTGGCCGACCTGATCGTGCTCGGCGGCTGCGCCGCGGTCGAGAAGGCCGCCGGGGACGCCGGGGTGAGCCTCGTCGTCCCGTTCACGCCGGGCCGTACCGACGCCACGCAGGAGCAGACGGACGTCGAGTCCTTCGCGGTGCTCGAGCCGACCAGCGACGGGTTCCGCAACTACCTCGGCAAGGGCAGCGAGCGTCCGACCGAGGCCCGGCTGATCGACCGGGCGCAGCTGCTGACGCTGAGCGCGCCGGAGCTGACCGTGCTGGTGGCCGGGCTGCGCGTGCTGGGCGCGAACGCGCAGGGTTCGTCGCACGGGGTGTTCACGCAGCGGCCGGGTGCACTGACGGCCGACTTCCTGGTCAACATCCTCGACCTGTCGACGACCTGGTCGCCGACCTCTGAGGGCGAGGAGACCTTCGAGGGCCGGGACGCCGCCTCCGGTCAGGTGCGTTGGACCGCCACCCGCAATGACCTGGTCTTCGGGTCGAACTCGGTGCTGCGGGCCATCGCCGAGGTGTACGCAGCCGACGACGCGGGGGAGAAGTTCGTCCGCGACTTCGTCGGCGCGTGGGACAAGGTGATGATGCTCGACCGCTTCGACGCGCACCGCTGAGGTCGGGTCACGAACCCGGGGCGCCGTGCGGGCCATTGGCTCGCACGGCGCCCCGTGCCCGTTCATCGTTCGCCTCAGGATCCGAAGGCCTTCTTGACCTTCTGGCCGGCCTGCTTCAGATTCGCCTTCGCCTGGTCGGTGCGGCCCTCGGCCTCGAGCTCCTCGTCGTCCGTGGCCTTTCCAGCGCCTTCCTTGGCCTTGCCGCGCAGTTCCTCGGCCGTGTTGCCGATCGTGTCGTCGATACCCATAGCGTTGCCCTCTCTCGCAGACCCGTCGTGTACGGGCACGGTGCATCTACCCCACGGGCGCCCGGGTAACCACAGCTCGGTCGCTGAGGTGCACGTGGCCGACGACGGCAGAGTCCGTCCGCGGCGCTGCATGAGATCGGCCTCCCGGGGTACCTCCCTCGCCATGACCGGAGGCATCGTCCTGCTCACTGCCGGGTGGCTCGTCCTGGGAGTGTTCCTGCTCTTCCTGGCACGCATCCTGCGGCACGAAGAACCCAGACGCCGAACGTGACTCGGGACGGGAGCGGGAGGCCGCAGATGGAAGACAACCAGGATCGGGATCGACTCACCGAGCGCGAGTTGATGCTGCTCCACGACATCGAGGCGCAACTGCGCCAGGATGCGCGGCTGGCCCGGGCCTTCGCGACCCGGCGCGCCGTGTGGCTGAGGGTGCCCAATGTGGATCTACGATCGGGCTGGGGTGGCTTGGTGGCGGCGGTCAGCCGACTCGCCCGAGCTGCGGTGGGGACTCGCAGCGGACCCGTGAGCTGGTCTGAGCGTCATCGACCCGAACGCTTGGGGTGAAGCCGCGTTCACGCGGCCTGCACATGACCATGAACAGCACGGTTCACGTGCGCACGATCGAGCGCCTCACCCAGCATGGCCGGGGTATAGGAAGCCCCTATCGGGGTATGACCCGTCTCATGCGCCGACATCGATGGGCAGCTCTGACGAGCAAGCGACGTAGCCGTCAGGGTATGAGCGACCAGAACCAGAACCGGAACCCACACTCCGGGCGCAGTTCGGAGCTCGATCCTCACCAGGTGGAGGATCTCGAGGGGAGGGCGAAGGAGGCCATGGGCCGATCCAGCGGTAACCCTTCCCTGGAGGACGAGGGCCTTCGGGAACAGCAACATGCTCGATCGCAGTCGATGGAGCGCGAGCCCGGGGACACCCCGGACGACACCCCGTAGCTCGAGTCACGCGCTGGTGCCTGGAGCCGGCAGAACGGTGCCCGCCTTGGCGCGGGAATGGCGTGATCCAACGCCACATTGCACGATCAGTGCACTCTGACGCATCACCGCGTTCCGGCCTCAGGGCAGACTCGGTAACGTCGCATACATGTGCGCTTTCGCCTGCGTGACGCGCCCCCGCCGTTCTCACTGACGGCGCGGGCACCTCGCCGGTCCTTCCTCGGTTCCGCGCCGTCAGGCTTCCCGCCAGACGGCCGTTCCGCGTTGTCTGGCCCCGCCTTCGACCAGGAGCCATGCATGCGCGCACCGCAGCACGAGCCATCCGATCCACGCGTCGGATCCCCCGACGCCACACTGTTCTTGATGGTCGGGCTGCCTGCCGCCGGTAAGACGACCCTCGCCCGCGAGCTGGCCGGGTCGCATCGCGCACTGCGGCTCACCCCCGACGAGTGGCACCTCCCCTTGTTCGGCGAGTCACTGACCGCCGACGGCAAGCGCGACATCCTGGAGGGCCGAATGATCACTCTGGCGCTGCAGGCCCTGCGGCTGGGGACCAGCGTGGTCCTCGATTTCGGGCTCTGGGGTCGAGACGAGCGGTCGGCTCTGCGTTGGCTGGCCGACGAGGCCGACGTGGCGTGTCGGGTGGTGTACCTGCCCGTCGAGCTGGACGTCCAACTCGCCCGTATCGCGCACCGTCAAGCGGAGAGGCCACACGAGAGCTTCCCGATGCCCGAGTCAGATGTTGTCTCCTGGCGTGGCCAGTTCCAGGCGCCGGACGCCGCCGAACTCGCGGGAGAGGAGATCCCCGGCCCACCGAGCGAGTGGTCGACCTGGCTCGCCTGGGCGGTGGATCGATGGCCGACGCTCGACCCGTCGACGAGCTGAGCAACCGGCGGTGAGTCCACCTTTCACGCACTGCGGACTGCACATTCCACGCGGCGCCTCCGTCCGTGGGCGGGAGGTCAGCGACGGGTCTGCGTGGAAGGTGCCGGCTGCACCCCGCCGCTCGGGCACGTCAAAGCCACCTCACGGATCCCTGCCCTTCGAACCGAATCACCAGCCCGGTCACATGACGTGGTGATGTGACCTCACCACGTCGGTTCCTAGCGTCATCGACATCGGCCACTCGCTCGGCGGTCGCCGCTTCGGCATCGCCGGGCTACCACAAACCTCCACCGCGAAGGAGTAGCACCATGTCCACCGCCACCTCTGCCACCTCTGCCCCCACCGTCACCGCCGAGCTGTCACTCATCCGGTTGAACCTGATGCGTGGCGGGCTACCTGTTCATGGGCCTCGGACTCGCCCTCGTCAAGTGGCCGCTGCTCCGGGACGCCTCCTCCATGCCGCTCTACGAGGGCGTCACCCTGACCATGTTGGTCGCCATGTCCCTCGGGGCACTCCTGGGCCTGCGACACCCGCTGATGATGCTGCCGGTACTGCTGTTCGAGTCCGCCTGGAAGCTGCTGTGGCTCGGGCTGGTCGCGCTGCCGCAGGCCCTCGGCGACGGCCTCGACTCGGCCACCACCGACATGCTGGTCAAGAACTCACTCGTCGTGGTCATCCTCGCGGTCGTCCCGTGGCCGTACGTCTGGCGGCGCTACGTCCGCGCAGCCGGCGTCCGGTGGACGCGATGACCACGCCGCACCGCTCTCGGAAGGGCTGTTCATCGGGAACTCACGCTGCGCGCCGGAAGGGATTCGAACCCCTGACCTCTTGATCCGAAACCGCCACACGGTCGATGCGCCGCGGGCCGCATTCGCGGCAGGACGCTGATGGTGGGGCGTTCGTGGGGCGAGAGGTCCGAAGGGCGTCACGATGGTCGACTCGGGCCGCATGGTCAGGAGGCGACCTCCGCACCGAAACCGTTGGCGAGTGGAGTCCGAGGACATTGAGCCTGTGGTCGTAGGCGGGCCACGACGCGACGGCGACCGCGATGTCGACATCGCGGGTACCTCGTTGAGGCAAGCGGCCGAACAGGCCGATGGACAGGATGTTTCGAGCTGTGGCGCCGATGACCATGAGGCCAGATGCTGGGGCGCCGAGGGCAGCGGTGAGTCGGCCGAGGGCCTGCCAGGAGGTCAGCTTCCGTCGAGCCGACGCAGTCGAGCATCACCACTCCTCACTCGCAGAGCGTGTTCGCGCTGACGGGGATCTCCCGAGACCAGCAGATCGGCATAGACCAACACCGAGGGCGCCAACCCCTGCGGTTCCGTCCGATCCGACTCCTGCGGGACGGTCCAGAACCGCCTGCGCACCACCACGTTTGCCTCGTCAGGTCGCTGGACGCGGCGGCACCGATGGGCGGCCAGCACGCCCGCCGGGACTGTCTCGGCGTAGAGGATCGCCCCGCTGGGGCGCAGATGCGCATCCATCCGCGACGCGGCCGCCTCACCCCCCAGATCGACCCCCGCGTCGAGCAACTCCTCGCCGGCATCGGTCCACCAGCGCGGGTCCTCGACGTGGTACGTGCCCAACTCGAGCGAGGCGTAGAGCGACAGGGCATAGGCCTCCGCCCACCGGGTCAGCAATTCCCCGCCACGCACCAAGCGCCGCCCGGCGCCGGCCCCGACCAGGTAGCCACCCGTGATCAGGTCCTGCAGTACAGCCTGTGCCGTGCCCACCGCCGTCCCACTGGCCGCGGCGATCTCGCGCACACTCGTCGCGCACAGCTGCGGCCAGGACAACAGACAGAAGGTCACCTGCGCCCCCGAACGCGTGAACGGACGCCGCGCGCTCGGCGCGGTCACCGGGACATCGGCCACGACCCGGCGCCGTCCACGAACGTCGATCCAGACGCCGCCCCAGCGCAACGACACGTTCCCGGCGGCATCCACATAGTCCACACCCCGCCCACGCAACACCACAGCCGCCGGCTCCGGAACGAACGGTGCCACCACCAACGTCGCCGCACCCGCCGCCTCACCAGGTGCCTCGATCGCCCCCGCCACCGGCGCCGTCATCCGATCACGAACCACGAGCCGGTACCTGCGGTGCGCGCCATCCCCGGCGTGGACCACCACCCCCTCACCTCGCCGGACCGCTCGGAGTCCCACGTCGGCCAGGCCAGCCAGCGCGCGATCCACCACATCCACATCGTTCAATAGGGGCACTCGTTCATTATGCATGAACAGGGGTCAAGAATGAACGCGCGCCCAGCGGCGTCCGGGCGGCGCTCGAAGTCGGACGTGGGTGGCCGGGCGACCAGGACGGTGTCCGCGGCGCCGAGCCCCTGCTTCGACGAGAGCCGATGACCGACGAGGTCCTCATGCACGACCGTGGGCGCGACGTGACCCGGCGTTCACCGCTGGGCCGTGGTCCTCAAGCGGACGCCTGCCCCCGGTCGAGAGTCGGCAGCTCCGGTGCCGCCTGAGTGTCCAGCGGACTGATAGGAGAGCGTCCCCCGTGTCGCGAGCACGAGAACCACACCGACGACCCCAAACAACACATCGACGGCCATCGACGCGGTCCGACCGGCGACCAACGCTGTGCCGGCGTTGAGCGATGCGTGGGCCAGCACAGCGAGGAGCACGCTGCCACCGGTGTGGTTGAACAGCCACGTCAGCAGCAGGGACTGCCCGACCGTGCCGGCGGCCGTGAAGACCACTACGCTCCCGGCGATGCTGGCCACGCCAGCGCCGGCGAAGTTGTACCCAGGCACGAGGATGAACACCGGTAGGTGCCACAGGCCCCACAGCACCCCCAAGACCACCGACGCCGCGAGAGGCCCCATGCGCTCCTGCATGCGAGGTAGTGCGAATCCGCGCCATCCGGGCTCTTCCTGCCCACCCCCCAAGACCGCCACGAGGGACAACGTCGCGAGGTACGTCACGGCCACCGATGGGCCCGACCCGGCGAACCGCTCGCTCCAGTCCCGGGACAGCAGCCCGACAAGCAGTCCCAGCGCCGGAAGGCCGACCAGCGCCAGCACGTACCACCGCGCCCCGACCCGCCACTGGACCCAGCGCCGCAGGAACGCTCGAGTACCGGCCCGGCCCTCAAGCAGCCCCGTCACGATCAGCGCGGCGAGTGGAGGCCCGAAGGCGCCAGGAATGAACCAGGCAAGCGTGTCTCGTCCCATGATCCCGAGCACAAACAGCCAGTACACCCAGCTGAGGAGGTAGGCCAGCACGAAGAACGCGGCTACCGGGTGAGTCAGCAAGAGGACCGCCGCAGGCGTGCTGCGTCGGTCATACCCTTCACGCATAATTGCGGCCATGGGTCGACTCCTTCATCGAGCACGATCCCGCTAGGCGCGCTGTCTGCTCCGCAACGACTTCGGTCTGCCCGAGGGGTGAACGCACCGATGCCGACGCACGCCGACACCTGCTTCTTCGACGCTAGCCCTGGCGCGCTGCTGGCCCCTGGGCCAAGGTCCTCAGCACACAGGGTGCGAGAGGCGACGCAGGGGCACCGTCCTCGGAGTTACCGCCAAAGACGAAGATCCCGAGGCTTGGCAACTGGTCTTGCATCCAGGAGCAGGTGCGAGGTCGTGCACCTGTTCTCCCGCGCTGACACACACGACCAACACGACTGCCCAGCGGCAAGGCCTCTGACGTGAGTTTGCAGTGAGGCTAAGCCTCCCGCTCGTCGGCATTGTGCGCGTTGTCGCTCCGCGGCGTGACGGACATCTTCTGCGCCAGCTGAGCCTTTCGCGAAGTAACGAGTCATCCTCTGCCGCGAATCCCTCGTGGCGTCGCTCAGGGTACCTGCGGGCTCAGGCCCTTGACGCGGCGCGGTGGATCTGGCCGCGCACGGTGTTCAGGCTGATGCCCTGGCTCTCTTCGACCAGGGCTTGGTGGACGTAGATCGACGGCCGGCGGGCTGAGTCGCCGCCGGCGGCCACGGCCTGGTTGAAGAGCCCGGCGACCTTCCCAGTTGGCTGCCGGCGGGGCGTGACCGGGCACACGGCCGGCTCGGCGCGGTGAGGGTCTCGAGGTTCGGGCGGCGGCTCGGCGGGCGTCCTTGCTCAAAGCACGGGAGGTGGCCTTGGGTGGCGAGCAGCACCGCAAGGGTAGCGCGCGCCGCCTCGGCGATCTCCCCCGCCCGGAGCGAGCGCAGCGCGGGGTGGTTCACCTCGACCAGCCCGCCCATGGGGCGGAAGGGCACCGAAGACCATTCCCGACCCGACCACGACCGGACACAACCAGAACAGCCCCTGACCACGTCACCACTGGTCAGAGGCTGTTTACTGAGGAATGCACTGCGCGCCCGAAGGGATTCGAACCCCTAACCTTTTGATCCGTAGACCGCCGCACAATCGATGCGCCGCGGGCCGCTGACCTGTGACAACGCGGGCTGCATTCGCGGCAGGACGCTGATGGTGGGGCGTTCGTGGGGCGAGAGGTCCGAAGGGCGTCACGATGGTCGACTCGGGCCGTGTGGTCAGGAGGCGACCTCCGCACCGAAACCGTTGGCGAGTGCGTCGAGGCGGTGAGGATGCCGGGTGGCCGATCGCAGCATGTCGCCGGCGAGTCGAGCGCGGCGATCTTGACCGAGGAGGGCCTCGATCGCGACGTGGGCAGCGGGCGACAGGAGCGCGCTGACGTCGGATCCGAGGCGATGCGCGGCGGCCAGTTCGATGTCGAAGTCGTAGAGCTCGAGCAGCGCGACGTCCGCGTACAACGCGTCGAGGAAGCGGCCCTGGGCGTACCAGCCGATGATCTCGTCGAGGTCCACGGCATCGCGTCGATGCAGCAGGTGGCGCTCAGACCAGGCGACCAGCTTCAGCAGGGTCAGTCCGGGCACGGTGGGCACCCTCACCTGGACGTCGCCGGGCAGCCGCGCGGTCTGGGCGGTGGCGAAGGCCTCACGGAGTCCGAGGACATTGAGCCTGTGGTCATCGGGTAGGTCGACCGTGCGGTCGACCGCTTCGATACCGCCGTAGGGGACGACATCGACCGGCACGTGCACGCCGTCGACGTCGACGGTGAAGGCGTGCACACCAGCCCGGCGCCGCAACGTCGCCGTGGCTCGCTCGTAGGCGGACCACGACGCGACGGCGACCGCGATGTCGACATCGCGGGTACCTCGTCGGGGCAAGCGGCCGAACAGGCCGACGGACAGGATGTTTCGAGCCGTGGCGCCGATGACCATGAGGCCAGATGCTGGGGCGCCCAGGGCAGCGGTGAGTCGGCCGAGGGCCTGCGCCTCCAGCAGGAGGTCAGCTTCCGTCGAGCCGACGCAGTCGAGCATCACCACTCCTCACTCGCAGAGCGTGTTCGCGCTGACGGGGATCTCCCGAGACCAGCAGATCGGCGTAGACCAACACCGAGGGCGCCAACCCCTGCGGTTCCGTCGGATCCGACTCCTGCGGGACGGTCCAGAACCGCCTGCGCACCACCACGTTTGCCTCGTCAGGTCGCTGGACGCGGCGGCACCGATGGGCGGCCAGCACGCCCGCCGGGACTGTCTCGGCGTAGAGGATCGCCCCGCTGGGGCGCAGATGCGCATCCATCCGCGACGCGGCCGCCTCACCCCCCAGATCGACCCCCGCGTCGAGCAACTCCTCGCCGGCATCGGTCCACCAGCGCGGGTCCTCGGCGTGGTACGTGCCCAACTCGAGCGAGGCGTAGAGCGACAGGGCATAGGCCTCCGCCCACCGGGTCAGCAATTCCCCGCCACGCACCAAGCGCCGCCCGGCGCCGGCCCCGACCAGGTAGCCACCCGTGATCAGGTCCTGCAGTACAGCCTGTGCCGTGCCCACCGCCGTCCCACTGGCCGCGGCGATCTCGCGCACACTCGTCGCGCACAGCTGCGGCCAGGACAACAGACAGAAGGTCACCTGCGCCCCCGAACGCGTGAACGGACGCCGCGCGCTCGGCGCGGTCACCGGGACATCGGCCATGACCCGGCGCCGTCCACGAACGTCGATCCAGACGCCGCCCCAGCGCAACGACACGTTCCCGGCGGCATCCACATAGTCCACACCCCGCCCACGCAACACCACAGCCGCCGGCTCCGGAACGAACGGTGCCACCACCAACGTCGCCGCACCCGACGCCTCACCAGGTGCCTCGATCGCCCCCGCCACCGGCGCCGTCATCCGATCACGAACCACGAGCCGGTACCTGCGGTGCGCGCCATCCCCGGCGTGGACCACCACTCCCTCACCTCGCCGGACCGCTCGGAGTCCCACGTCGGCCAGGCCAGCCAGCGCGCGATCCACCACATCCACATCGTTCAATAAAGGCACTCGTTCATTATGCATGAACAGGGGTTAGCAATGAACAACAGTCGGTCTCCGGCTGAACCGGCCTCTTGATCCGTAGCTCTGCTACGGAGAGTAACCATCATGGCCTCACCGTCGCCGCAAGCGCCCGAGAATAGCCTCGGAGCTGGGGAGGGAGGAGTACCGGGATCGCAACCCGCTCAGTCGCCTGGGCGGCGGTGGGTGTTTCGGTGACAGCTCAGCCTGCTTTCGGGCCCCGCCGAAGCGGCTCGGCGACCTCGCGGCGCTCGGCCGCGGTCAGCATGACGGGGCCACGAGCCCCTACGCCCTCACGACACCCGCTCAAAGTCGCAGAGCTCGCAAACCTGCGTTGGCCGAGCACCCAATGCATAGACCACTCAACCGAACCGATTCACTGCATGGGTGTCGGGTCAGCTCGCAAGCGCTCTGCGGCACAACCCTTGTCCGAGTCTGCGTCCTTTCCGAGGTCATACCTATGTCGTGCAGCCACGCCGCGGTGACGACCGCTTCGGACTCGTCAGCGTGCAGCAGCGCCGCCGAGATGGCCGACGCGTGAGCCGCGACAGCAACTACACGAAGCCACCGTCGGCCGAGCGGCTCTACGAGTGGCGCTGCAGGAGTGGCTGCCGGCCGGTCCTTTCAGGCAATCCGTCAGAGCCGGACCAGCGAGGCTGGCAGCTCGGATGGCGTTTGGCCGACCGGCAGGATATGGCGCTTCGCGCCGCTGACGGTCATGCGACATCAGTCTCCATCGTCCTGACTCGATCAACGGGATCGGCTAGCATCGCCGAATGACCGGCAACGGTGTTCCCCTCGGCTCAGGAGCGCAGCCGGTACTGCGATGGGCGGGCGGGAAGCGCTGGCTTGTCCCCACGTTGCGACAAATGTTGAACTCGACTTCATTTAAGAATTACCACGAGCCGTTTCTTGGTGGCGCCTCGGTGTTTCTCGGAATACTCCCCTCAGGAAAGTCATACCTTGCGGACCTCAACGCGGAACTTGTCGAGACCTACCAGCAGATTCGCGACGATCCAGAGGGTGTTGCCGACATTTTGCGCACGCATCGAAACACTCCCGAGTATTACTACCATCTCCGCGACTCCAAGCCGCGCACAGCGAAGGGTCGAGCGGCCCGATTCATTTTCCTGAACGCTACGTCCTTTAATGGAATTTATCGAGTCAACCTCAAAGGGATATACAACGTCCCCTATGGTAGTCGCGAGAAGGAACACATCCCGAATCGTAAATGGCTCCGCGCGGTCTCCGCGCCACTCCAGGGAACAGAACTACGCGTTGCAGACTTCGCGGAATGCATCGACAACGTTACGGATGGAGACCTTGTCTTCTTGGATCCTCCATACACGGTTGCCCACAACAATAATGGCTTCGTAAAGTACAATCAGAAGCTCTTTTCCTTTGAAGATCAGCATCGCCTCAGCGACCTGGTGGATGCAATCAAGGAGCGGGGTGCGTTCTACATTCTCACCAACGCCGCCCACTCCTCTATCGCGCAGCTCTTCGACAAGGGAGACACACGCATCGAGCTGACGCGGCGCAACAATGTTGGTGGAACCGGCTCGGTCCGAGGAAACGCATCCGAGTACATCTTCACTAACCTACCGGACTGCCGATGAGCACAGCCCGCGTTCCCGACGCATTCACCTCCGATTCGTGGGTGCCGCCTCGAGGGGTCCGGCCCGAGACCAGGAAGCGACTGAACCCTTCCCTTTTCCGGACGGTGCGGCCCTCGATGGTGCCTGCGCTTGAAGACGAGGGATGGGTTGTAGACCGTCGCCTAAAGTCATCCGTGAGAATGCGCGTGCCAAAGGCTCACGACGCCGCGTTCTTGGACCGTACTTGGGCGGCGCTGGCACGGCTGTACTTCCCAACGATTAGCAGAGGGTCGTCGATTTCCATTCCGCTCGCCGGTGGAGCGTCGAGCGACAGGAATGTTTCCTTATCGCTGCTGACGATGAGGTTGTTCTTGTTGTGGATTGCGTTTCGATGGATACTTTGCGCGCTTACACCTTCCGCGATGAACTAGCAGCCATTCAGGAGACTCGCTCTCAGGTCATGGCCTCCCTGCGTAGAAGTTTCCCTGAGCGTAAGGTGAAGTTCGTAGTCGCCTCTAGCAATTGCATCATCTCCCGATCGACCGCTGACAAGTTCATAGAATCAGACGTCGTTCACATGGACGAGGACGTTATCGACTACTACCTCGACCTTGCCGAACACCTCGGAAGGGCCGCTCGCTACCAGTTGCTCGGAAGTCTGTTTGCGGGTATGAAAATTCCGGGCCTCGAACCAAGGGTAGCTGCCATACAGTGCAACATGGGCGGACACAAGTACTACTCGTTCGTTATCGAGCCGGATCGACTCCTCAAGCTCGGATACATCTTGCACAGAAACAAGGCCAACAGCAGCTTGATGCCGACCTATCAGCGACTGATCAAGAAGACGCGCCTGAAGCAAGTCTCTCAGTTCATTGAAGCCGGGGGGTTCTTTCCCAATTCTCTCATCATCAGCGTGGACCCAGGACGCCGGCCGCTTAGGTTCGACCCCGTTAGCAAGGGAGAAGGTTCCCCGCGAATGGGGATTCTTCATTTGCCTCAGACCTATCGCGCCGCGTACATCATCGATGGGCAGCATCGTCTATACGGATACGCCGACTCGCCACGCTCTGAGACGGATCTAATTCCTGTGGTTGCGTTCGTTGATCTCCCCCGCTCGGAGCAGGTGCGAATCTTCATGGAGATCAACGAGAATCAGCAGGCGGTTCCAAAGAACCTTCGCAACACGCTTAACGCAGACTTGCTGTGGAGTTCCACGGACCTACGTGAGCAAGCGAGGGCGCTCAAGCTACGTGTGGCACAGCAACTTGGCGAGAGCAGGGGCTCTCCCCTCTTCGGCAGGGTCATCATCGGCGAAGACAAGAGGACGTTGACGCGGTGCGTCACGATTGACGCCATCAGTCGCGGCCTCGACCGCGGCACTTTGCTGGGCTCCTACACGCGCACGGAAGTCCGAGACCGCGGGAACCTAGTGCGGGGAAGCAATGACGCCACCTACGACCTACTCAGCGAATTCCTTACTCTGTGTTTCGGGCACATTCGGGGAGGCCTCTCCACCCAATGGTCATTGGGTGCTGCGGAGGGTGGGTTCGTATTCATTAACAACGGTATTGAGTCGCTCCTTCGAATGTTCAGTGATATTGTTGATCACCTTCTGAATCGCGGTCAGATTGCTCATGACAGCGAGGATGCGGATGAACTCTTTCACGCATGCTTGCCATATCTGGATGCGCTCGTTAGGCATCTCTCTGGCGTATCCGGCGATGAAGCTGCAGGTTATAGAAGCCAGTATGGGTCCGGCGGTGCTACGAAGTACTGGCGTCGGCTCCAGGAAGCTGTTCGCTCACAGATTCCCGAATTTGACCCTCCCGGCCTTGAGGAATACCTTGCGGGGCAGGCCCGCCAGGACGATGCCGACTCTCAGGAACGCGTCAGGCTTATCGAGCTATTCCTCAAGAACGACGTTCGTAGGCGCCTGGAGAACGAGTTCGGATCGAACTGGTTCCAGTCTGGAGTTCCGAAGGGTGTCAAGAAGAGCGCCGGAACGCTCGCTGCCGAGAAGAATGCGGATGCCGCGTCCGTCGACGAGCAGGTCGAACCGTGGGATTGCCTGTACATCGTTGACTACCACGCGATTCTCACGCAGGACAGTGGACTCTGGGGCCGACAGTTCGAGAAGCAATACACGCGACCCGGTGATGAAAAGAAGCCTGGGGGTTGGAAGGCGCGTCCCTCTTGGCTTCAGAGACTGAACTCTCTACGCAATGATCTTGCGCATGGGCGAAGCATCGGGCCAGACGATCATGAATTCCTTATTTCGCTGGAGACGTGGCTTGTGAAGGGCCAGGCGGACAACGATCTCTAGCCTTGATCATTCGCGGGTGAGGTGAGCCGGCCTTCAGGAGCGAGTTGTGTGGATCTTCACCTCCTGTATCGCGGTTCAGGTTGTGGCGGTGGCCCGGCTGTCGTGTCGGTGGTCGCCGGTTCCACGGGCCGGGCGGGTTCCTCGGTCGAATCGGACAGGGCGCCGCTGGTTCAGGTCGTCATCGGCAGCGTGAGCGCCGTGGTGAGCGCGCTGGCCAGTTCGCGGGCCCAGGGCCAGGTCTGGGGGATGCGGATTCTGCGTCGGCGTTGGCCGCGGATGATGCGGGCGGCGGTGTGCAGCAGCCGGTAGCGCAGCGTCTTGGGTTCGGCTTTGGCCAGGTCGCCGGACAGGCACAGCAGCCGTAGCCAGGCCAGCAGGTCCACGGCGATCGCGGCGGCGATGCACCAGGCCTGATTGAGCGAGTAGTGCTTGCTGGGCAGATGGCCGAGCCCGGTGCTCTTCGCGTTGCGGATGCTGTCCTCGACTCGGGCGTGGGCGCGGTGGCGGGCCTCCAGGTAGGCCAGTTGCCCGAGCTTGCCGCCGATGCGGGTGGGGGTGTTGGTGGCGAAGACCTGGTAGCGCCAGCCGTCGGCCTCCTCGAACAGGGACAGCTGCGCGCCGGGGTGCGGGCGTTCGCGGCGGACGATGACACGCATGGCCTTCGGCCAGGTCTTCAGCTGGTCGACGACCTTGCCGTCGGGGCCGGCGGATTCCCGCAGCAGGCCGGTCAGCTCGACGACGCCGGCGTACTCCGGGTCACGTGCGCTACCGTCGGCGTTGATGACGTTCTCCCACACGCTTCCGGGACCTTGTCGATCGCGCTCCGGCACCGGTGGTCGAGGTCGAACCCGACCGAGTAGCGCACCCGCCGCCCGGGCGCAGCGTTCAGCGTGGTGATGTGCGTCAGGAGGTCCTTGGTGGCACCGGCGCCGTCGCAGGTGATCAGCAGGTCTCGGCGGAAGCTCGCAGGGATCTGGGCGATCGCGGCGGTGAGGACCTCGAGGTGGTCGGTGACGGTGTTGCTGCCCGCCGACCCGGTGCGCAGCTTCAGTGCGAGGTTCTCGCCGGTGTTGTCGCACCAGGCTGTCAACGGGTGATGCCCCCAGGTCCTCCTGTTGACTGAACTTGATCTTCAGGGGGTGTTAGCGGGTCGGTAGGCCGAGGCCGACGGGCGCTCGGGGGTTGGTGATCTGGTCGAGCTGGATGAGCTTGGCGCGGGCCCCGGCCAGGCTGATCTGCAGCCCTTCCACTTCACCGAGCCATCCCTCCCGGCGTGTCGCCTGCCACGGTGATGGGACCGCCGTGAGTTGAGTTCTGCCACGGTCATGGGACCACTGGTTCTGCCAGTTATGGGACCACTCGGCGCGTCCACGGACGGGCTGGGTCTGGGGCGCTTTCGATCGTCACGTCGTACTGGTGGGCGTGAGGAGTCGTGGTGGCGTTCCGGGAGGTCGATGTGGTCGAGGTCCGTGAGGTGCTGCGGGGTTGGCTGGGCGGGGGTGGGCTGCGCACGATCGCCGAGCGAGCGGGCGTGGACCGCAAGACCGCCCGCCGCTATGTCGAGGCCGCGCAGGCAGCCGGTCTGGCCCGCGACGCCGACCTGGGCGCGGTGGATGATGCGCTGATCGGCGCGGTGATCGACGTGGTCCGCCCGGCCCGGCCGAACGGGCACGGGACCGCGTGGGAGGTCCTGCTGGGCCGTCGCCAGGACGTCACCGATTGGGTGGGGCAGGGCTTGTCGATCGTGAAGATCGGTGAGCTGTTGACCCGGTCCGGGACGGTGGTGCCGTATCGGACGCTGCACCGGTTCGCGGTCGCGCAGTGCGGCTTCCAAGGTCGCGGCGCCCGCCGGGTGACGGTGCGGGTGGTCGATGGGGATCCGGGGGTGGAGTGTCAGATCGACTTCGCCCAGATGGGCTACCTCGCCGAGCCCGACCCGCCCGGAGAGGCCTCACCGGGCCGGCGCCGCAAGGTCCACGCGTTGATCTTCACTGCGGTGGTGTCCCGGTACATGTACGTCCACCTGTCCCACGGCCAGACGTTGAGCGATGTGATCGCCGGCTGTGAGGCGGCGTGGGCGTTCTTCGGCGGCGTGTTCAAGGTCCTCGTCCCGGACAACCTCAAACCGGCTCTTGGTAGTTGAGCGTGGAGTTTCATGATCACGACACGGCGGGTTGGTGGCTGGCCGGTGATGTAGGGGGCTCGTGGTCCTGCGCTGGGATGGGTGTTGCGAGGCACTCATCCAGTCGAGGGACCACGAGCCATGTTCGAGCCTACGGGCTTGCCGCGGGATGCGGCGAGTGTGCTGTTCGACCTGCCCGGCTACCGCGTCGTGCAGGCGGTCGACGATGTCGACGACGACGGCTGCCCGGTGCGGGTGGTCACGATCGCCTCGGAGGCCGCAGAGGCGGCGTGCCCGGCCTGTGGGGTGCTGTCGGACCGGGTGCATCAGGTCCGTGCCTCGCGGCTGCGGGACATCCCGGTCGCCGGCCGGGTGGAGGTGGTCCTGCGCCGGCGCAGGTTCGTCTGCGCCGAAACCCTGTGCGGGAAGCGGACGTTCGCCGAGGTCACCGATGAGGTCCCGTTGCGGGCGAAGGCCACGACCCGGCTTCGGGGGGCGGTGCTGGACGCGGTGATCTGCTCGGGGCGGGCCGTGGTCGAGGTCGCCGCCGCGTACGGCATCGCTTGGTGGACCGTGCAGGCATCGGTGAACGCGGCCGTCCTGGTGCTGCCGGCTGTCGACGCCACGATGGTGCGCCGGCTCGGGATCGATGAGCACCGTTACCGGTCGGTCCGGTTCTTCCGCGACGAGCACGGCGCGTGGAAGCGCAGGGAGCCGTGGATGACCACCCTGGTCGACCTGGACACCGGGCAGGTCCTCGCCGTGGTCGACGGGCGCACCTCGACGGGGGGCCGGGGACTGGCTGGCCGGACGCACCGACACCTGGCGAGCAGGCATCGAGGTGGTCGCGATCGACCCGTCCGCGGCCTACCGCAAGGCGATCAGCGAGCACCTGCCCGAGGCCGCGGTCGCGGTCGATGTGTTCCATCTGGTCAAGCTCGCAGGCGACGCGTTGACCCAGGTCCGGCAACGGGTGATCCGGGAACGGTTCGGTCGCCGGGGCCGGCGCCGGGACGCGGCGTGGGCGAACCGGCGGCTGCTGCTGCGCGCCGGTGACACCCTGTCCCCGAAGGCGTTGGCCCGGCTGCGGCGCACGTTCACCGCCGATGACCCGACCGACGAGCTCGGCGCGGCCTGGGCCGTGAAGGAACAGCTCCGCCGCCTGCTGGCCTGCTCCAGCCTGGCCACCGCCCAGGAGGAGAAGATGCGCCTGGGCGCCTACGTCCTGACCGCACGCATGCCGGAGACCGACCGGCTGTGGGCGACGATCTGCACCTGGTGGCCGCACATCGAGGTCGCCATCATCACCGGCGTCACCAACGCCCGCACCGAAGCCGCGAACACCGGGATCAAGCACATCAAGCGGACCGGCCGAGGATTTCGGAACGAGAGCCACTACAAGGCCCGTATCCTCCTGGCCAGCGCCGCCCGGACGGCAGCGTGAACACCTTGATCAACACAGGACATCACGCGGAACTACGAAGAGCCCTCAAACCCGTTGTCACCCAGGCTGACGCGGTGACACCGAGGTTGTCGATCGGGTGGTTGGACTATGCCCAGCACGCCGGGTTCGCCACCGACCCCGCCCGGGTCCGGGCGCCGCAGGACAAACCCCGGGTCGAGCGGGTCGTGCAGTACGTCCGCGGCAACTTCTGGGCCGGCGAAGCCTTCACCGACCTCGCCACCGCGCAGGCCGCCGCCACGCGGTGGTGCCGCGAGGTCGCCGGGATGCGGATGCACGGCACCCTGGCTGCGCGGCCGCTGGAGGTGTTCACCGACCTAGAGGCGCCGGTCCTGCTGCCGGTCCCGGCGGCCTATGACGTGCCGGTGCTGCGGGTGGTGAAGGTGCACCGCGACCACCACGTGGAGATCGCCAAGGCGTTGTACTCGGTCCCCACCGACTGGATCGGCACCCACCTGGACGCCCGCGCCGACCGTGATCTGGTGAAGCTGTTCCACCGCGGCCGCCTGATCAAGACCCACCCCCGCCAACCGCCCGGCGGCCGCTCCACCGACCCGAGCGACCTGCCGGTGGAGCGGGTCGGGTATGCGATGCGCGACCTGGACCGCCTCCACGCCACCGCGCAGCGCCACGGCCACCACATCGGGATCTACGTCCAGCGGCTGTTGGACGAGCCGTTGCCCTGGACCCGGATGCGCAGCGTCTACCGCCTGCTCGGCCTGGTCCGCCGCTACGGTCCCGGCCCCGTCGAGGACGCCTGCCGCACAGCGTTGGACCTCGACGTGGTCTCCGTGGCGAAGATCGCCGCGATGCTCGCTCGGGCCCTGGAGACCACCCCACCGCAGCTGCCCACCAGCGCGGGGATCTCGGGCCGGTTCGCCCGCGACCCCGCCGAGTTCACGACCTCGCTCAACAATCCGCGGCGGCGTCTGACCGTCGTGCCCGACCCCATCGAGGAGGACCTCACCCCATGACCCTGACCACCCCGACCATCCCGCCGAATACGACGATGCCGGTGGATCCGCTGGGCAGCGATCTGTTGGCGCTGCTGCGGGCGTTGAAGCTGTCCGGGCTGAAGGACACCCTCCCCGAGCGGCTCCTGCTGGCCAAGAGTCGGCAGCTGTCTCATCACCAGTTCCTGGAGCAGATCCTGGGCGACGAGGTCGCCCGCCGGGAGAACCGCTCCGCGGCGACCCGGGCCACCCGGGCGGGGCTGATCCCTCGGATGCGGATCGAGACCTGGACCGAACCCGCCGACCTGATCTACGACCGGGCCGCGTTCGCTGACCTGATCTCGTTGCGGTTCCTGGACGCCGGCCACAATCTGCTCGTCCTGGGCCCGGTCGGCGTCGGGAAGAGTCACTGCGCGAATGCCCTGGGCCACATCGCGGTCCGTCGCCGGCACACCGTGCACATGGTCCGCGCGGAGAAGCTGTTCACCCGCCTGCGCGCCGCGCGCCTCGACCAAACCCTGGAGACCGAGTTCCGCCGGCTCGCCCGCCTCGACCTACTGATCATCGACGACTTCGCGCTGAAGGCCCTGGATCCGGTCACCACGAACGACTTCTACGAACTCGCCGTCGAACGCCACGCGAGAGCCGCGTCGACGATCGTGACCAGCAACCGGGACCCGTCTGAGTGGCTCGCAATGACGAGCGACCAGCTCCTGGCCCAAGCAGCCGTGGACCGGCTCACCGGCCACGCCCACACCCTGATCCTCGACGGACCCTCCTACCGGCAACGCCCCCACGCCCCAGCACCTGCCCGGCTTGACCCCGACAGCGACCGAACCCCATGATCAAGCCGCCCCACAGTGGTCCCATCCTCGTGGCAGAACGGGTGGTCCCATCACGCTGGCAAGCGACACGGCGAGACTGTGGGCGCAACGGTGTAACCGGCGGTTGGTGTTTTAGAGGCTAGCAGGGGTGGGCATGCGGTCGGCGAAAACGACCGCCAGGACGTTCAGGACGGGTTTCCAGCGGGTGATCCATCGTTTCTGTCCGGTTCCTTTCGGGTCGAGGCTACGGGTGGTCAAGTACAGGGTTTTCATGGCTGCCTGCTCGGTGGGGAAATGACCTTTCGCGTCCACGGACCGCCGATACCGGGCATTCATCGATTCAATCGCGTTCGTCGAGCAGAGCAGTCTGCGGATCTCGATGTCGTAGTCCAAGAATGGGATGAAGTTCTCCCAGGCATTCCGCCACAGGTTACTGATCGCGGGATACTGCTTCCCCCATTTCTCCTCCAACGATTCGAACGCCGCCCACGCCGCCGTGGCGTCCACCGCCGTATAGATCGCTTTCACGTCCCGGGCGAGCTCACCCCAATACCTCTTCGAGGAATACCGGAACGTGTTCCGGATCAGATGCACGACACAGGTCTGCACGATCGTGTCGGGATAGATCGTGTTCACTGAATCGGGCATGCCTTTCAAGCCGTCACAGACCAGGTAGAAGATGTCGATCACCCCACGATTCTTCAACTCGGTTAAGATAGAGATCCAATACTTGGACGACTCACCCATCCCGGCGGTGCCGGCCCACAGGCCCAGCACGTCCCTGCGGCCCTGCAGGTCCACGCCGATGGCCGCGTAGAAGGGCCGGTTGGCGACCTGCCCGTCCCGGACCTTCACATGCACCGCGTCGACGAACACGGCCACGTAGTGCGAGGCCAACGGCCGGGTCGACCATTCCGTCATTTCCTCGATCACCTGATCGGTGATCGCCGAGACCACATTCTTCGACACACTCGCGCCGTAGACCTCCGCGAAATGTGCGCTGATCTCACCGGTGGTCAACCCGCGCGCATACAGCGACAAGACGATCGCATCGACATCACCCATCCGGCGCTGACGTTTCTTCACAATGACCGGATCGAAACTTCCATCCCGGTCCCGCGGGACATCGATCTCGATCGGCCCGACCGAATCAGTCAACACCGTCTTCGACCGGATCCCGTTACGGGAATTCCCGCCGTCGCGGCCTTCCACGGCGTGCTTCTCATAACCGAGGTGACCGGTCATTTCCTCATCCAGCGCTGTTTCCAGCACCGTCTTGGTGAGGATCTTCAACAAGCCATCCGGCCCGGTCAAAGCAAGACCACGATCCTTGGCAGATTTCACCATCTCCCGGATCGCGGCCCGCTCAGCATCACCAGGCTTGAGCTCAGACATCTCGATTCTCTTAGCCAGAGCATTCATGCCCTGCATCTTGTCGGCCATCACTGGACCTTCCTGGCAGACACGCTGGTCTACCCGTCAGGCCGGTTACACCGTTGGCCCTACAGACCCGACACGGCGAGCCTCGTCGATCCGGGCGATGAGGTTGTCTCGGACGTCGACGAGGCGGTGGCGTTGAGCGGGATCGGGGCGCAGCAGCGGGCAGCGCAGGCAGGAGTGTTCGTGGATGCAGGCGGTGGCGTAGGAGCGCCCGCAGGTGCCCAGGGAGACCTTGCGGTGCTCGAAGTGGCCGAGGAACTCCTGCCACTCGGCATCAGTCGGGGCGCGGTACTCCTCGCTGGGTCGCAGGGCTCGTCGACGGGCGATGAACGCGTGGTGGCCGTTGATCGCTTCCTCGGGATAGACGGCCTTGTAACCCATGGTGGTGTTGATGTCCCGGTGCCCGGCGACGAGTTGAGCGATGTGGGGTGGCATGCCGTGCAGCACGGCGTCGGTGATGAAGATCCTTCGAAAGTCATGCGGGGTGAACCGTAGCGGCCCTCCCGCCGAGCTCGTCTGCCCGGCGCCCTCGCGGCCGGTGTCAGCCGGCCCGGTGTCAGGCAGTGACCGGCAGATCCAGTCCCTGATCGTGCCGGCGGGGATGGCGCGGGTGTCCATACCGATCTGGCGTTGGACCCGACTTGGCTCAGGCTAGTGTCGTCCGGTTGAGTTGATCTTGGTGATGATGTCGCGGATCTCGTGCGGTAGGGGGTCTTCGGCGGTGATGGTGTGGGCGCCGGCCTGGATGGTGATGGTGCGGTAGCGCCGCAGGGTCCGCACGAACTTCTTGATCGACCAGTCGGTGGTGGTCTCGATCCAGTGGGAGATGGCCAGGGCGGCGAACACGATGGTCAGGTGGGCTTCGATCGATTCCTTCTTGTGGTGGTAGATCGGTCGGGCTGCCAGGTCGTGCTTGGACATGCGGAAGGCCTTCTCGATCAGGTAGAGCCGGTGGTAGGCGCCGATCACGAAGTCGGCGGTGATCGCGGTGCCGTCGGGGCAGGCGGCCAGGTTGGTGACGTAGCCCTTGATCCCGGCCAGGGACCGGGCCTTGGTTTCCAGGGCGCGGTTGACGCTCTTGTCGGCGCCGGTGAGTTTGACGAACCGGTTCCGTTTGATGGCGGTCTTGCCGGCGACGGCCTTCTCGGCCTTGGCGACCTGTTCGTCGATGCCGCGTAGCGTGCGCCGGCCACGATCAGCGCGGTACTGGTAGTAGATGACCTGGTCGCGGCGGGTGTCCTTGGCGCCGGCGGGCCAGGGTTGGGTGAAGATCTGCCCGTCGGTGAACGGCTCACCGGGGTTCTTGGCCTGCCAGGTCCGCACGCAGTAGGGCAGTTCGGGGATCTTCACGGCGAGGATGAACGACAGGCCCGCTTCCTCGATCGCCTCCTGGTTGGCCGCGGAGATCATCCCGGCGTCGGCGACCACCGTCACGTCTCTGAGTTGGTGAGCGCGCATGAAGGCCTCGATGACCGGGAGCATGGTGGCCTTCTCCGCCTTGTTGCCCTCGAACGCGTTGACCGCCAACGGGAATCCCGATGCGTCGGTGAGCAGGCCGATCGTGATCTGTGGTTCCAGGCGGCGTTCCTTGGAGAATCCGCTCTCCCGGAACCCGTCTCCCTGATCGGTCTCGAAATACAGGGTGGACACGTCGAACAGGACCAGGCTGGCCGGACCCAGCCCGGCATGGGCGGCGCATGCCGCGGACAGCTTCTGCTGCCAGGACGCCTTGGCATACATCGGAAGTCGCCGCTTCAACGTCGCATACGACGCGGCCGGCACACCCGCCTCCTCCAACACCCGGGCCGCGTCGAGCTTGCTGGTCGGCTCGATGATCCGGGCCAGCACCAGATCCCGGAACACCCCGTCCCCACCGGCCGCGGCATCGAACCCCAGGACCTGGTAGGCACGACTCAACGCCTCCCACAGGTACCCCATCCGCGAGGCCGTGATCGGCAACGGAGCACCCCGACCAGCAGACCCACCCGACCCACCCTCCAGGCCGAGGTCGAGCTCACCCTGCCCGGCCGCCACCTGCTGCCACGCCGCGGCCTTCAACACCTCCCACTCGGCATCGGTGTGCGCCGACCCGACATGAGTGATCTCCCGCGACCCCCGCCGCGACGAGTGCACGATCTGCACCGCCCGCGCACCCGAAGACGTCCGCACCGTCCGAACGTAAGGAGACACCCACCGAGCCTACGACCCACACCCCCCGGCTAGTGCACACCAAACCCATGATCAATCAACGTCGCCGCAGGTCACAGCCCCGCAACACACCAAGATCACCAAACGTGAGCCAAGTCGGGTCCCGCCGAGCTCGTCTGCCCGGCGCCCTCGCGGCCGGTGTCAGCCGGCCCGGTGTCAGGCAGTGACCGGCAGATCCAGTCCCTGATCGTGCCGGCGGGGATGGCGCGGGTGTCCATACCGATCTGGCGTTGGAACAGCAGCGGCATCGGCGGGTTCCAGACCCGTTCGTGCGGGTCGTAGGACGCCACGCAGGCGACCGAACCGGAGGGTTGCCGGATGCGGTGGATGACGGTGGCCAGGACGTCGGCTGGCGTGACGGACATCTTCTGCGCCACTGAGCCTTGCGCGAGAGTGAGGAGTCGTCCGCTGCCATGCATCCCGCATAGCGTCGGTCAGGGTGCGAGTGGGATGAGGCCTTTGACGCGGGCGCGGTGTATCTGGCCGCGGACGGTGTTCAGGCTGACGTCTTGGCCCTCTTCGACGAGGGCTTGGTGGACGTAGATCGAGGGTCGGCGGGCTGAGTCGCCGCCGGCTGCGACGGCCTGATTGAAGAGTCCGGCGACCTTCTCCAGTTGGCTGCCGGCGGGGCGTGACCGGGCGCCCGGCCGGCTCGGCGCGGTGAGGGTCTCCAGGGTTCGGGCGGCGGCTTGGCGGGCGTCCTTACTCAAGGCACGGGACGTGGCCTTGGTGGCCAGCAGAACCGCAAGGGTGGCGCGGGCGGCCTCGGCGATCTCGCCCGCTCTGAGCGAGCGCAGCGCGGGGTGGTTCACCTCGACCAGCCCGCCCGTGCCCGGCACCGGTTCGCCGTCGGCATCGAGGGTGAAGCTGCGGATGTCCAGGCCGACCAGCATCGTGCGCCCGTCCACCCTGGCCAGGTGACAGGTCAACGTGTACGGGCCGTCGGCCTCTGGCCAGGCCAGTTCCACGTGACTGCCGTCCGGAGCGGGGGTGAGCCACTCGACGTCCGGCGCGGGTTGCACCGGCGTTGCTGGGCGTGTCCTGCGGCTGCGCACTCCGCCACCCTACGGGGGTAGGGGCTGCGCGGTCCTACCAGCTGCCCCGGTGGCCGCCACTGCGTCGAGGGCTCAGGCGGCAGGCGGATCGTATTCGCCGTGGGTGCAGACACGGCAGTAGCGCGCTCGTCCGCTCGGCCAGCGGCCGCTGAGTGACGGACCCATCTCCGTCCAGGGCGCCCAGACATGGCCGAGTCCTTGGCAAGCCTGTTGCAGGGCGCAGTCTGGGCAGGACCCGTCCACGCTCACCGCGCTGGCGGGAATCGGCTGGATGTCGACGCCGCACCGCCAGCACGCGACAGTGGCGATGTCTTCCTCCGTGACGGGCGTGGCGTCGTCCTCTGGGCCGATGTCGACCGCAGCACGCGGCGCTTCACCGTTGACTCCGATGACGTGCCCCTCTTCGACGCGTGGTCGGGGATGACGGGCACGGTGACGACGGGGGTTCACGGAATGACGGTCAAGGGCCGTCACAGACTCGCTCGGTTCGATCGACGCGGTGCGTTCTTGGTCATCGGTGGGCTTCTTCACGCCGTGAACCGTTGCCAACGGACGTTCGTCGACCCGTCACCCATCGGGCCGATGACGGATAGGTGACGAGGCCACGCGGTGGGGTAACGGTCCGCTGACGAAGGTGAGTACCCCCACCGGCCTTTCCGCCCCAGATCGGATGACGGTGCAGGTCAGCGCCCGTGTTACCCCCTGTCTCCGCATCCGGGTGACGGGCCGGGAGAACGGGATCGCCTCAGGGGTGACACCCGTGGCCGACCCGCGGGCCGGGGTGATGACGGATGACGGATTTGGGGGTCAGCCGCTATTACCCGCGTACGCGTATACGTACGCGGGAAAATGTGGAAAAGGCTCTGATCCGTCATCCGTCATCACCCTCCTGGCGATGCCGCGAACGCCAGGCGCGGGCCCCCCGTCGCCAAGGGCACCGATCTGGCCACGGGCACCGGGCGGACGCCTGCGACAGCCTCTGGACACCGTCGGCGTCAGACCCGGCGCCCCTGGACGGCATGCCCTTCCAGTCTGCGATGACCACGGCGGGAGTCCTTCCGAGGGCCGCTCAGGCCCTGCGCCCGGGGCGCCTTCGCCCGCCCTTGTGGCGACGAGACCCCCTCTGGTTCAGGCGGGAGCGAGCTAGAGGTAGTGACGTCACTACGCGAGCTGCACGCCCGCTGGGCGCGGCCCGGCGGGGCCGCCCCACCACGTCGACCGGGCGCGGTCGAACCCACTGGCACAACCACCTGAAGCGGCGCGACTCAGCGACAGTCGCGTACCTGCAACGCCTGGTACGTCCCTACGGTCCGTGCTACTTTGTTGCGACCGAGCGATCTCGGCTCAGCCCGACTGCATCAACTCACCTGGAGGTGCCACATGGGCACGCTCACCCGCCTCGCCGGCGAATCACGCACCAGCCTGACGCTCCCCCAGGTCTGCGCGGAGCTGCAGATCTCGCGATCGACGTTCTACGACTGGCGGGCCAAGGGCCGCGCTCCTCGGTGCATCAAGCTGCCGAACGGCGCGATCCGGGTGCGGCGCTCCGAACTCGACCGGTGGCTGCGCGGCCGCGAGGAAGCGGCTTGAGGCAGACCACCTTCGACGTCCGCGTCTGGTCGGTCGAGAGGTACGTCGGCAAGCGCGCCACCAGCTATCGGGTCACCTGGTTCGTCGCCGGACGCCGATGGAAGTCGGTCTTCCGGACGGCCGCAGCTGCCGACAGCTTCCGGTCCGAACTCGTCGCGGCCCAACGCAAGGGCGAGGCCTTCGATATCGAGAGCGGTCGCCCGGTGAGCACCATCCGCGGCTCGGTCTCGAGACTCACCTGGTACGACTTCGCCTGCCGGTACATCGACATGAAGTGGCCCGACGCATCGCCGAACCACCGCAAGTCCATCGCCGAGGCGCTCGCCTCGATCACCCCGGTGCTGCTCACCATCGAGGTCTCCACGGACGAGGCCCAGGCGGCGCGCTCCGCGCTCTACAACTGGGCGTTCAACACCAGACGACGCGGCACCCCCGAACAGCCTGAAGACGTCACGGCCCTCCTGGACAGCCTTCAGCGGCACGCCCGTCCACTGGGCGACCTCCAGCAACCCGACGTCCTGCGCTTGGTCGTCGAGCGGATCTCCACCCGGCTGGACGGCCAGCGCGCCGCGGGACGGTCCACGACACTCAAACGCCGGATCCTCTCCAATGCCTTCTCCTACGCCGTCGAGCTCGGGGTCCTCGACCACAACCCGCTCACCACGCTCAGCTGGAAGACCCCGCGCACAGCAGGCACCGTCGACCGCCGCGCCGTGGCCAACCCCGACCAGGTCCGCGCCCTGCTCGACGCGGTCCGGAACACCCCGCGCAGCGGACCACATCTGGTCGCGTTCTTCGGCTGCCTGTACTACGCCGCGCTGCGCCCGGAGGAGGCCGTCGCCCTTCGACCCTTCGACCTCGACCTGCCCGACGGCGACGGCTGGGGATGGATCACCGCCTGCCGCGCCGCCCCCGAGATCGAACGCCAGTGGACCGACGACAACACCCGGCGCAGCACCCGCCAGCTCAAGCACCGCAGCCGTGGCGAGTCCCGCCGCACCCCCGCACCGCCGGCCCTCGTCGCCCTGCTGCGCCACCACCTCGCCACCTGGCCCTGCGGCGAGACCGACCCGATCTTCCGCGGCGAGCGCGGCGAGGCCCTGTCCAGCCTCACCTACCGCACCATCTGGCGACGTGCCCGAGATCGGGCACTCACCGCCGCCCAGGCCGCTTCCCCCCTCGCCGCCCGCCCCTACGACCTGCGCCACGCCGCCGTCTCCACCTGGCTCAGCGCCGGCGTCCCCGCGCCCCAAGTCGCCGAATGGGCCGGACACAGCGTCGAGGTCCTGTTGCGCGTCTACGCCAAGTGCATCGACGGCGGCGTCGACGCCCACCTCACCCGGATCCAGGCCACCATCGGCGAGGCAACGACACCAAACGGTGGGGCGCCGGTGGGGCGGAAGGACACCGAAGACCACTCCGACCCGACCACGACCGGACAGGACGAGAACAGCCCCTGACCACGTCACCGCTGGTCAGAGGCTGTTTACTGAGGAAATGCGCTGCGCGCCCGAAGGGATTCGAACCCCTAACCTTTTGATCCGTAGTCAAATGCTCTATCCGTTGAGCTACGGGCGCTGGCGCTGCTGACCGCAGGGACAGCAGCAGGAGACGATGTTAGCGGACGGCCCCCCGACTGGCCGAATCGGATTCGGGGGTGTGTCCCGCGCCGCGTCAGTGGTGATGCTCGGCGGCGTCCGACTCGGCCTTGGTGGCGTGGACGGTGCCGTGCGGGTGCTCCGGCGGGCCGTAGATCGAGTAGACCTTCAGCGCGTCGTCCCCGATGTTGGTGATGTTGTGCCAGGACCCCGCCGGCACCAGGACCGCATCGTCGTCGGCCACCTCGCGCTCGAACGTCAGCTGGTCGGACGCCGGACCCATCTGCACCCGACCTCGCCCGGATTCGATCCGCAGAAACTGGTCGATGTCGCCGTGCACCTCGAGCCCGATCTCACCGCCCACCGGGATGCTCATGACGGTGAGCTGCAGCGTCGTCCCGGTCCAGATCGTGGTCCGGAAGGCCGTGTTCTCCAGCGTGGCCGCCTCGATGTTCACGACATACGGGTCTGATCCGTGATCTGCCATGACCTTCACGCTACCCCGGCCGGATCACCGAGGCGCCAGCGCGGCGAACTCGGCCAGCAGCTCGGCCGAGGCCCGCAGCCGCAGCACTCCGTTGGCGGCGTCGCGACACGGCGCCGGACGCACCAGTACCGCGGCGTCCGGACCCTGGCCGTAGGTGAACCGGACCCACTCGGCTGCCGCCGGCGCCGCGCACCTCGGCGCCGAGGCAGCGGCCACCTGGGCGGCTGTCATCGGGGGGATCGTCTTGGCCGCCAGGGCATCGAGCGGCCAACCGCCAACCGGGGTGGCCAGCACCGCCGCGAGCCGCGCGCTGCGCGCGGCGTCCAGATCGAAGGCGGCGGTCAGCGCGCCGTCCGGACCGTATCGGCACCACACCGCGGTCACCGGGGCCAAGGCCCGGTAGCCCACGGGAAGCACCGTCCGGTCGCGATCGGCGCGCGGCGGGTAGGCGACCTGCCCGGACGACGCCGCGCACCGTCCCGGGTCGGCCACCGACACCCCAGCCCGGTGCGCACCGGTCGGGCCGCCGATCGCCAGGGCCAGCGCCACGGCGGTCAGCACCCCGGCGACGGCCGCCGTCGGGGTGTTCTGCCCAGCTCGGCGTGGCACCGGTCCTCACCTCTTCGACCCGCAGGATTCACCTACCCGTCCCCCCATCGTCCCCCACTCGTCCCCCACTCGTCGTGGGCAGGTGCAGGGTCGACTCGCGGGCGGGTCGGACCCTCCGGCAGGCAACCCTGGCGTGATATCCAACACGCCGTCCGCAACCAGGGCAACATGCGGCTTCACCTGCGGCTTTGACCTCCAGAGGTGATCGGCCCGAGTGACCCGTACAGTTCATGGGGACCTCTGTCCGGGGGACGCCGAAAGGCGACCCCGTAGGGTCGAAACAGCCGTCCACGTGAGCTGCCGTCCGGCCGGCAAACGTGGGTTGAGACGACGCCGCTCTGGGGCGTGCCCCCGAGCGTTTCCCCAAACGGGTCCGAGCTCGAGGAAGGCAGCCACGTGACCACATCCACCACCACTGACGCCCCCACCAACCATGACGCCCTCAAGGCGTGGGTGGACGAGATCGCCGCCCTGACCAAGCCGGACGCCGTGTACTGGTGTGACGGCTCCGAGGCCGAGAACGAGCAGATGATGGCCAGCCTGATCGCCGGCGGCACGTTCACCAAGCTCGACAAGAAGCCCGACAGCTACTGGTGCGCCTCCGACCCCAGCGACGTCGCCCGGGTCGAGGACCGCACGTTCATCTGTTCGGTCGACCCCGAGGACGCCGGCCCCACCAACCACTGGATGGCCCCGGACGCGATGAAGGCCACCCTCACCCCGCTGTTCGACGGGGCGATGCGCGGCCGCACCATGTACGTGATCCCGTTCGTGATGGGTCGGCTCAATGCCGAGAAGCCCGTGCTGGGTGTCGAGATCACCGACAGCCCCTACGTGGTCGTCTCGATGCGCATCATGACCCGCATGGGCCAGGACGTGCTCGACGCCATGGGCACCGACGCCCCGTTCGTGAAGTGCCTGCACAGTGTGGGCGCCCCGCTCGCCGACCACGAGCAGGACGTGCCGTGGCCGTGCAACGACACCAAGTACATCAGCCACTTCCCCGAGAGCCGCGAGATCTGGTCCTACGGCTCCGGTTACGGCGGCAACGCCCTGCTGGGCAAGAAGTGCTACGCCCTGCGCATCGCCTCGGTCATGGCCCGGGACGAGGGCTGGATGGCCGAGCACATGCTGATCCTCAAGCTGACCAGCCCGGCCGAGAAGTCCTACTACATCGCCGCAGCGTTCCCGAGCGCGTGTGGCAAGACCAACCTGGCCATGCTCGAACCCACCGTTCCCGGCTGGAAGGCCGAGATGATCGGTGACGACATCGCCTGGATCCGGTTCGGCCCCGACGGCCGGCTCTACGCGCAGAACCCCGAGGCGGGTCTGTTCGGCGTCGCCCCCGGCACCGGCTGGGACACCAACGCCAACGCGATGCGCGCCGCCGCCGCCGGTGGCTCGATCTTCACCAACGTCGCCCTGACCGACGACGGCGACGTCTGGTGGGAGGGCGCCACCAAGGAGCCCCCGGCGCACCTGACCGACTGGAAGAAGCGTTCCTGGACGCCGGACGGCGGCGAGCTCAGCAGCCACCCGAACAGCCGGTTCTGCACCCCGATCAAGAACTGCACCATCCTGGCCGAGGAGTACGACGACCCGCAGGGCGTGCCGATCTCGGCGATCCTGTTCGGCGGCCGCCGTCGCGCCGTCGTCCCGCTGGTGACCGAGGCCCGCGACTGGGCGCACGGCGTGTTCATCGGCGCCACCACGAGCAGCGAGACCACCGCTGCCGCCACCGGCGCCGTCGGCGTCGTGCGACGTGACCCGATGGCGATGCTGCCGTTCATCGGCTACCACGCGGGCGACTACTTCAAGCACTGGCTGTCGATCGGCAAGACCGCCGACGAGACCAAGCTGCCGAAGATCTTCTTCGTCAACTGGTTCCGCAAGAGCGAGGAGGGCCGCTTCCTGTGGCCCGGATTCGGCGACAACAGCCGCGTGCTCGAGTGGATCATCGGTCGCATCGAGGGCACGGCCGACGCGGTCGAGACCCCGATCGGCATGGTGCCGGCGCACGGCTCGCTCGACGTGTCCGGCCTGGACATCTCGGAGGCCGACGTCGACGAGGTCACCTCGGTGGACGCCGAGGCCTGGCGCAACGAGGTCCCGCTGATCGAGGAGTGGTTCGCCAAGATCGGTCCGAAGACGCCGTCCACGCTGCTCGACGAGCTGGACTCTCTGAAGACCCGTCTCGGCATGCAGTGATCTCAGCACTCCGTTCCTGACTCCAACCCCCGGGTCATCCTGGGCAACAGAGTGTGGGTGGCCGGTCTCCGTGGTGGGCGACCGGCCACTCCTCTGTTTGAGCCCTCAGCCCTCAGCCCCTCAGCCCTCAGCCCCTCAGCCCCCAGCCCCCAGCCCCCAGCCCCCAGCCCCAGCCCCCAGCCCCATGATCACCGTTGGATCGCAGTTTGCTCCGCCTGGACCGGTGCAAACTGCGATCTAACGGTGATCATGGCCGCAAGGGGGAACTTCTCCTGCGGAGGCGGCGGGAACCGCGGGAAGGAGGCCCGCTCCGCGCGCCTCCTTGCCACTCCCGGCACCACCGCCGCCTCCGGCCACGAGAAAGCCCCGGGCTGACGCCCGGGGCTTCTCGTTGGCGGAGGCGGCGGGATTTGAACCCGCGATGGGGTTTTAGCCCCAAACCCGCTTAGCAGGCGGGCGCCATAGACCGGACTAGGCGACACCTCCTCCTGACTGCGCCAGGGTAGCGGTCGCAGCCGACAGCGGGCAAAGCGGTAGCCCCGGTGACCGATCGGCCGATCGAGCGATTCCTCGGCATCCCCCGGCAGGGCTCGGTGCCCTCCGGAACGACCACACAGAGTCACCCTGTTGTGACACAACCCTAGTGCCACGGCCCTCCGTTCCCGGTCTGTGCCCGAGACCACAGCCGAGCCCCTGACCTGCAGTGATGGCGATTACTGAACGCCTTGGAGTGCGTTGCGGCGGCAGGGTTTCGACGGCCATCGATGCCCTCGACAGACCGACCGTATGCGACGATGATGCCTACCGAACATGCACGGCACGATCCGATGACCTGGCCGTCGACCGCGCGACCATCGGATGGGCTCCCGTGCACCATTCCTCGGAGGTGCCTGCTGTGACCCAGGTCGCGCCGCACTCCGGTCGGCATTCCTGGCGCGACTCAGAGGCTCCGATGCGTCGTCGCGACGCCCGAGAGGCCCAGCGTGGTCACCACGGCCAAGCTCAACACACCTCGTCCGCACCACCACCCGATGGCTACACCGACGCGTCCGGGCCCTCCATGCCCTCATCGGGCGCGCCCCGAGGGTACGGCCCGGAGGCCGTCACCAGCCTGCAACGTGACCCCGATCCGGCACGCGGACGACACGCCACGAGTTACGGGCAGAACTACCCCCGGGTCGTCGGCTGGACGTTGCTGGGCACCCTCCTGCCCGGTGCCGGGCTGATCGCCGCCGGGCGCCGGATCAGCGGCACCATCGCCATCGCCATCGCCTCACTGGTGTTCTCCGCCGCGGTCACCTTCGCCCTGGTGGGCGATCCGGTGGGCCTGGTCGGCTCGATGGTGAGCAACCCCAACCGGCTGATCGTGCTCGCGGTCGGTCTGCTCACGATCCTGCTGCTCTGGGTCGCCGTGGTGCTCGGCACCCACGCCTCGCTGCGGCGATACGCCCACCTGGGCACCGGGCAGCGGCTGGTGAGCTCGCTGCTGGTCGCGGCGCTGGTCACCCTGGTGGCGCTGCCCACGGCCAAGGCCGGTAGCTACGCCCTCATCCTGCGCGACACCGTGACGGGCATCTTCGGCAGCGGCACGGGTACCACGACTGCCGGGGGCGCCCGGCCCAACAAGGCCAACGGCGGCGACCCCTGGGCCAGCCTGCCCCGGGTGAACGTGTTGCTCATCGGTTCGGACGCCGGGGCCGACCGGATCGGCATCCGCCCCGACACCCTGATCCTGGCCAGTATCAACACCCGCACCGGCGACACCGTGTTGTTCTCACTGCCCCGCAACCTGCAGAAGGTGCCCTTCCCCCCGGGCAGCCGGCAGGCCGCCGACAACGTCGGGGGCTACTTCGAGTGCCAGGACGCCGCCGGCGTGCCCCAGTGCCTGCTCAACGCCATGTGGACCTTCGGCGAGGAGAACTGGAAGCAGTACTACGCCGATCAGCCCTCGGCCTACGACGCCGGCCTGCGCGCGACGTCCGATGCGGTGGAACAGGTCACCGGCCTGCCGGTGCACCAGTACTCCATGCTCAACCTGCGTGGGTTCATGCAGTTCGTCGACGCCATCGGCGGCATCACGGTCAACGTCCGGCAGCGCCTGCCGATCGGTGGCAGCTCCGAGAACCACACCGCCACCGGCGGCTGGATCGAGGCCGGCCCGAACCAGCACCTCGACGGCTACCACGCCCTCTGGTACGCGCGTTCGCGCTGGTCGACCGATGACTTCGACCGGATGCGCCGCCAGCGCTGCGTCATCGGTGCCGTCATCAAGGAGGCCGATCCGGCCAAACTGGCCCTGGCCTTCCCGCAGATCGCGGCTGCGGCCAAGTCCAACATCACCACCGGCATCCCGCTGGCCGATCTGAGCGCCTGGGTGAGCCTGACCCAGAAGGTGCAGAAGGCCACGGTGCGCTCGCTGCCGTTCACCTCCTCGGTGATCAACACCGCCGACCCGGACATCGCCGCGGTCCACCGCCTGGTGCAAGAGGCCATCAACCCGACCGCCGAGCCCACCCCGTCCGTCGAGCCGTCACCGGCAGCGACCCCCGGCAACGGCAAGCCCACCCCGTCCCCGAGCAAGTCCGGACCGGCGGACACCAAGCAGGCCCAGGACATCAACGCCGTGTGCTGACGCTGCCCCCTGGACAGCGCCGGCGGAACTGCAGCGGCCGCACCGAAACGGCGATCGGGCTGCTCACCGTGATGGTGAGCAGCCCGATCGGCGTCGTGAACCGGGTGTCGAGCCTCAGGCAGGCGTGACGCGCACCGGGAACTTCTTGATCCCGTTGACGAAGTTCGACCGCACCCGGGTCACCTCGCCGGCCAGTTCGATCGAGCCGATGCGCGGCAGCAGCTCCTCGAACATCAGCCGGATCTCCAGCCGGGCCAGGTTGTTGCCCAGGCACAGGTGGGGGCTGGACTTGCCGAACGTCATGTGGTCGACGTTCGTGCGGGTCAGGTCGAGGGTGTACGGCTCGGGGAAGACGTCCTCGTCGCGGTTGCCCGAGGCGAACCACATGACGACCTTGTCGCCCTCCTTGATGGTCTTGCCGTGCAGCTCGATGTCGCGGGTCGCCGTCCGGCGGAAGTGATAGACCGGCGAGGCCCAGCGCAGCAGCTCCTCGAGCGCCCCTCCGATCCGCGAGGGGTCCTCCTGCAGGTACCGCAACTGCTCGGGGTGGTTGATCAGCGCGAGCATGGCGTGACTGATCGAGTGCCGGGTGGTCTCGTTGCCGGCGATCACCAGCAGCGTGAAGTAGTTCTCGAAGTCCTTCTGGCTCAACGGAATGCCGTCCTCGGGCATGCGGTTGGCCAGGATCGAGATCAGATCGGTGCCGTCGCCCCCGGTGCGCTCGGCCTTGAGGTTGTTGCCGTAGTCCCAAACCTCCTGCACCGTCGGTGAGCGGAACGGCAGGTGCTTGTACTTGTCGCTCTCGGGCAGGTCGGCGCGGAACTTGGTGTAGTCGGGGTCGGTGTTGCCGACGAACTCGTTGCCCCAGGCGATGAGCTGGCCGGTGTGCTCCTTGGGGACGTCGAGCAGCCGCGCCAGCACCTGGATCGGGAAGTCGGCGCTGATCTTCTTCACAAAGTCGAACTCGGGCGTGCTCAGCGCCTCGTCGACGGTGACCCGGGTGAGCTGGCGCAGGAAGTCCTCGTACTGACGCAGGTTGCGCGGTGAGAACTCGCGCTGCACCAGCTTGCGCAGCGCCGCGTGACGCACGCCGTCCGTCTCGAGGATCGAGCGACGGGCGTCCATCAGATCGTCGTCCACCTCTTCGATGTTGACGAACTTGGACGACGTGAACGTGTCCGGGTCGCCGTCGACGGCGGCGATGTCCTCGTACCGGGTGACCGACCAGAACCCCTTGTTGGGCGCGGGCTCGTCACTCCAGTGCAGCGGGTCCTCGCGGCGCAAGGTATCGAACTGCCCCCAACCCAGATTGTCCCGGAACGAGTCCAGGTTGTTCAGGTCGATCTGGTCCAGGGGGACGGGGGTCGGGGCGATCACTGCAGCTCCTTCGCTCGCGGGGCGGTCGAACTCAGATGTGGTACGTGTACTCGCGGAACTCCCAGTCGGTGATCCACTGGGAGAAACGCTCGATCTCGTTGCGCTTGTAGGCCAGGAAGGTCTTCACGAACGCCTCGCCCAGCACCTCGGTGATCTCGGCATCCGCCTCGAGGGCATCCAGGGCCTGACCCAGGTCGCTCGGCAGCTTGGGCGAGATCTCGGGGTTGTAGCCGTACCCCTCCAGCGGCGCCGGCGGCTCGATCTTGTCGCGGATGCCGACGTAGGCCCCGGCCAGCAACGCACCGATGGCCAGGTAGGGATTGGCGCTGGAGTCGCCCAGACGAAGCTCCAGCCGGGCGGCGCTGCCGCGCTCGGGCGGGATGCGCACCATCGCGGAGCGGTTGTCCAGACCCCAGTCGATCAGCCAGGGCGCCAGGGTGTCGGGCCCGAACCGCTTGTAGGAGTTGATGGTCGGGTTGCTCACCGCCGCCAGGGCAGCTGCGTGCTGCAGCACGCCACCGATGGCCCACCGGGCGACGTCGGACAGGCCGTGCTCGCCCTTCGGGTCGTCGAACAGCGGGGTGCCGTCGTCCGACCAGGTGGAGAAGTGGATGTGGAAGCCCGAGCCACCTTCGTCGTTGAACGGCTTGGGCATGAACGTGGCCAGCTTGCCCACCGAACGGGCGAGCTCCTTGACGGCGGCCTTGAACCGGTGCGCCCGGTCGGCGGCATCGAGCGCCTCGGAGTGCCACAGGTTGATCTCGAACTGGCCGGAGGAGAACTCGTGGTTGGCGGCGACGACGTCGATGCCGTAGGCCCCGAGCTGGCGCAGCGCGTTCAGCAGGACATTCTCCGGGTCGCCCTTCAGGCCGGAGACGTACACGTTGCCCGGGGACTCGCCGTAGCGCTCCCAGCCGGTGGGGGTACGGGTCGATTCCTGCAGCAGGTAGAACTCCAGCTCCGGGCCGGCGACGGGCTTCATGCCGAGCTCGGCGAACTTGCCCACCACCCGGCGCAGCACCTGCCGCGGTGATTCGTCGGACGGGGACCCGTCGGGGTTGTACAGGTCGGCGATGCAGTGCGCGACGCCCTGCTCCCACGGGATCGGCTGCATCGTCGTGACATCCGGCACGGCCACGATGTCGGGCAGACCGGCGGCCAGACCGCCCTCGATGTCGACGACGTCACCCATCGGCGTGGTGCCGTAGACCGAGCGGCAGAACGCCACGCCGTGCCCGGCCGTCCGCGCGAAGCGGTTGACCAACAGGTCACGGCCACGGTCGGTGCCGATCAGGTCGGCATATCCGAGCCGGATGACGTCGATGCCCTGTTCGGCACACCGGTCCGCAGCGGCCTGCAGAGCACTTTCATCGACGTGAGCCACGCCACACCTCCATTCGTTTGGGCACGAACAATATCCGTCCCTCACGACGGCGACAAGAGGTTCCCCTGTGACCGACCGAGCGATTATCGTACGGAACCTAACGACTCGCAGAGCCTGGACACCCGGAGGACCGATGACCGATGTGAAGGGGTTCTTCTACCCTCGCACAGCCCAGGGCAATTCCGGCGTCATCCCCTCGCCACCCTGGTTCTACTCCGGCGACCTGCTCACCGTGGAGTACCGCACCGACCCGGCGCGGGTCGCCGAGTTGCTGCCGGCCCCGCTCGAGCTCGCCGAGGAGGACCCCGGCGCGGTCGCGCTGATCTGGGCCGACTGGCAGTCGTGTTCGACCTCGCGCGCCGAACTGCTCGACCCGGTGCGCGCCCAGTACAAGGAGGCGTTCGTCGTCGTCCGCTGCTCCTACCGCGGGACGACGTACTCGCGATGCGTCTACATCTGGGTCGACAAGGACTTCGCCATCGCCCGCGGCATCCACCAGGGCTATCCCAAGAAGCTGGGCTCGATGTGGCAGACACGGCCGCACCCGTTCGCCCAGGGCGCGCCGCAGATCGGCCCGGGTGGGATGTTCGGGGCCACCCTGGCTGCCGGCGACCGACGCCTGGCCGAAGCCGTGGTGACGCTGCGCGAGCCGAGCCAGACCAACGGGTTCGTCAACGGCCACCCGATGGCCCACCACCGGATCTACCCGGGCATCGGTCGCGGTGAGCCGGACGCGTTCGCCGAGCTGATCTCGTCGTCCGGGGCCGCGTTCGAGCGGGGCCAGGCCTGGACCGGGGACGTCGACGTGCGGCTGTTCCCCTCCCCCACCGAGGAACTCGACCGGCTGAGCGTCGACGAGATCATCGGCGGCTACTACTGCCAGGTCGGGGTGGTCTGGGACGGCGGCACCTCACTGGAGCGATTGACCCCTTCGCCCTAGCCAGCGACAGCACCGGCAGTTCGGCACCGGATGGTGAGCAATGATCCGACGGCACTCCCTGGCCGAGATCGAACAGGCCATGACGGAGCAGGTGCAACACCTGGCGCTGGACTTCCCGGTGGCGCTGGCGGTCTCGAACCTGCATCGGGCGGCCAACGCCGTCCGAAATCACTTGACCCGCACCGTGTTACGGCCCGCCGGCCTGACCTGGAGCGGATTCACGGTGCTGTGGACGGTGTGGCTCTGGCACGGTCTCGAGACCCGTGAGGTCGCCGAACTCGCCAGCATCTCCAAGGCCACGCTGACCGGGGTGGTCAAGACCCTGGAGCGGGATGGGCTGCTGCAGCGTCGTCCGGTCGAGGGGGATCGGCGCTTGGTGTTCCTCGACCTCACCGATGCCGGACGCGAGCTGCTGGAGCGGCTCTACCCCGCCTTCAACGCCGCCGAGGCCGAGACGGTCACCGCACTGGACGACGGCGCGCTGGCGGAGCTGACCGCCCACCTTCGCCGGGTCACCACCCGGGTCCAGGACCTGTCGGACTCCTGACCCCTCGACGTCCCACCGGCACCTCGAGGACGTCCGGGTGGGCCGGTTGCCCGCGCCTGCCGGGACAGTTCATCATCATCCGGACACGCCCCGGGCTCTCGTCGAGAAAGTGGTGCCATGCACACCTACGCCAGCGCACTGGACCTGATCGGTGTCACCGTGCCCGACCACCTTGTCGCGGACGCCACCGTCCCCATCCTGACCGGGCCGCAGGCCCAAGGGGATCTCATGGTGGTGCCGATCGAGAACGCTCCCGAGCAGGGGTGGCAGCCGCTGCCCGAGGACGGCGTCCAGCTGATCCGCGGCGAGGCCACCGGCAACACGCATTGGCTGCACCGGGGATTCGACAGTCCGGACGTCACATGGCAGCGCCACGCGCCGTCCACGACGGGCGCCGCGGCGGACGACGACACCTTGGTGGTTGCCCAGCTGCAGGTGCCGGCAGGACAGTCGGCGTTGCTCATCCACACCGACGAGCACGGCGCCAACGGCATCGGCCCGGGCCGCTTCGTGATCCGGCGCAAGCGCGAGCAGCGATTCGAGCTGATCCAGACCGAGACCACCGCAGACGACGCCCCGTACGTCGACTATGTCGCCGACTGACGCGCATGTCGGATGAGCCCGTCGACCCTGACCCCGATCGTGAGGCGCTCCGCCGCGCCCAGGCGCTCGTCGTGGTCGAGGCCTGGGGCCTGCCCGCCGACGGTCCTCATCCCCTGACGGACGCCGACCGGGCCGAGATCGAGCGCGGCGTCCGGCAGTTCCGGACGTGCCATCGGCTGCGACCGGGCGAACCCCTCGTCTGGGTTCGCTCACCGGACGAGCTCCGCGGGTTCGCCGATATCCGGCAGCGCCTACCCCGGATGAGCCGGGCGTCACGGCGACGGCGGATCCTGCGCGGCGGACGCCAGCTCCTCAGCGTGGTGCTGTTCTTCGCCTCCGCTCTGCTGGCCGTGGGGATCCTGATCGACGAGCGCCGCGGCGCGGGGTTACGCATCCTCGTCCTCGCCGTCGCCGTCGTCGTCGGTTCGATCTGGTGGGCGGCTCTGGAGCAGGCGCCAGAGGCCGGCAGTGATGTGGTCGGCCCCGCGTCGGGTCTGACCGCCACGGCAACGGCGACGTTCGCGAACGGCGCTCCCTTGACCCGCGTCGGGTTCGTCCACCCGAACCTCGGCTCCTATGTTCCGACGTGGCGCATCGACCTGGACGCACGGGTGCTCGTGCCGAGGGGAACACTGACGCACCACGGGTCGCACTTCAGGAACGGTGTGCGGTACGTGACCATCGTGCCTCCCGACGGGGATCACCGAGCCGGCGTCGATCGGACCATGGCGATGACCGAGCTGGCCTGGTTCGTGGCCTGCGGTGACCTGGTGCCGAACGAGCCGACCCGACGCCTGCTCGAGGCGGCGCATGCGCTGCGCAAGACCTACGTCGTCGCCGTGTTCCGCTACCTCACGCTCGTGCTCGAACCGCCCACCACGATGCGGTTCGAACGGGGGACGGATTGGCGGGAAGAGCTCATCCTGCATGGTGAGGATGGGCCGGCGATCGTGTGGCCCACCGGTGATGCCCAGTACTTCTTCCACGGCACCGAGGTCTCGGGCGAGCTCGTGCGCGGTGAACTCTCGGTTCGCGAGATCCATGCCCTGGGCAACAGTGAGATCCGACGCTTCGCGATCGAACGCCTGGGCTGGCAGAACTACCTCACGCGCGGTGGCTTCACCCCGATCGCCGAGGCACCCGACCCGGGCAACCCCTCGGCCACACTGCGGCTGTACGCGATCCCGGACGTCGACGGGCACCTGCTCGTGATGCGCAACGGCAGCCCCGACCGCTCGGGCGCCCCGCGCCACTACGCCGAACTGGTTCCGGCCTCGATCACCGACCCGGTGGAGGCTGCCGCCTGGCAGTACGGCGTCCCGGTCGAGGTCTATCGCGGACTGCAGCGGCGGACCTGAGGGGCGGGCACTCGGTCGAGACGGTCAGGCGCGCAGTGTCTCGAGATAGTCGGCGATCCGCTCGATGGCCTCGGTGAGCACCGTCACGTCCGGCAGGGTCACCAGGCGGAAGTGGTCGGGGTCGAACCAGTTGAAGCCGGTGCCGTGGGTGACCAGCAGCTTCTTGGCCCGCAGCAGGTCGATGACGAACGCCTCGTCGTCCTTGATCGGGTACACGTCCGGGTCGAGCCGCGGGAAGCAGTACAGCGCGCCCATCGGCTCGACGCACGAGACCCCGGGGATCTCGTTGAGCATCCGCGAGGCCAGCTTCGACTGCTCGTAGAACCGCCCGCCCGGCACGATCAGCTCGTTGATCGACTGGTAGCCGCCGAGCGCGGTCTGGATCGCGTGCTGCGCCGGCACGTTGGAGCACATCCGCATGTTGGACAGCAGGGTCAGACCCTCGAGGAAGTCCTCGGCCAGGTGCTTCGGCCCCGAGATCATCACCCAGCCGGAGCGATAGCCGCAGACCCGGTAGGCCTTCGACAGCCCCGAGAAGGTCAGGCAGAGGACGTCATCGCCGGCGAAGGTCGCCGCATGGTGGTGCACCGCGTCGTCGAACAGGATCTTCTCGTAGATCTCGTCGGCCATGATCACCAGGTCGTGGCGGCGGGCGATGTCGACCAGCGCCCGCACCGTGGCCTCGCTGTACACCGCGCCGGTCGGGTTGTTCGGATTGATGATCACCAGGGCATGCGTGTTCTCGGTGATCTTCGATTCGATGTCGGCCAGGTCGGGATTCCAGCCGTTCGTCTCGTCACACCGGTAGTGCACCGGTGTCCCGCCGGACAGCGAGACCGCCCCGGTCCACAGGGGGTAATCCGGTGCCGGCACCAGGATCTCGTTGCCGTCGTCCAGGAACGCCTGCAGCACCATGGTGATCAGCTCGCTGACCCCGTTGCCGACGAAGACGTCGTCCACCGAGGTCTCGGTGAGCCCGTGCGACTGGTAGTACTGCGCCACCGCGGTGCGCGCCGAGTAGATGCCGCGGGAATCGACGTAACCCTGCGCGTCGGGCAGGTGGTGGATCATGTCGGCCACGATCGCCTCGGGCGCCTGGAACCCGAACGGTGCCGTGTTGCCGATGTTCAGCTTGAGGATCTTGTGGCCCTCGGCCTCGAGTCGCTGCGCCTCGACCAGGATCGGACCACGGACGTCGTAGCGAACATGCTGCAGCTTCTTGCTCTGAATGATGCGGCGCATGAGGTGCAGTCTCTCAGCCGCGTCCAACGAATTGTGCGGCGGTGCGCCGACCGGGCCGAGCCGGACGACGAGAGTGGCCGCGGCGCATCACGCCCGGACGCCGCGGGCCGCTGCGGCGCGCACGTGCGCGGCGAAGATCGCCGCCTGGTCAGGGTTCTCGCGTGCGGTGTCCTCGGGGTGCCACTGGACGCCCAGGAACCAGCCGGACGCCGCGGGCAGCGCGTACGCCTCGGGGATGCCGTCCTCGGCCCGGGCGATCACCACCATGCCCTCGCCGGGGGCGTCGACACACTGGTGGTGGTAGCACGAGATCTCGATCCGCTGATTCGGGACCACTTCGGCCAGAACGGAATCCGCCTCGACGTCCACCGTGTGCACGTGGTGACGGTGATCGGCCCTGGCCGCGTCCGGAAGATCTCCCAGGTGTTGTACCAGCGTGCCACCGAGGGCCACGGTGACCACCTGCAGACCACGGCAGATCGCCAGCAGCGGGATGCCGTCGTTCAGGCAGACCCGGGCCAGCGCCAGGTCGAAGGCGTCCTGTTCCTCGTCGACGTCGTAGAGCCGATCGTGCTCGCCGGCGCCGTACCACCGGGCCGACAGGTCCCCACCACCGGGTAGCAGGACGCCGTCCGCCCTCGCGATCCGCTCGCGCACCGCGCCGTGGTCGACCCGGCCGCCCGGGGCATGCGGATGGATCAGTACCGGTTCTCCCCCGGCCGCGAACACCGCCGTGATCAGCGCCTCGGCGCCGACCTCCGCGCGGTAACGCAGTGCCGCGGCCGACTGCGAGAACCGAGCCGGAATGGCGATCACCGGACGGCGCGCACCCGACCAGGCGCCGGCCTCGACCTTGGCGGCGTCCGCGCGATGCTCCCAGGTCGTCCGGTCGATTCGGTACACCGTGCAGTCATCCTCGCCGAACCGGCGCGGTCCGATCTCGACGAAGCCGAGCCGGGCGTAGAACCGGCGGGCGTCGACATTGACGGTCAGCGGATCCAGCAGCACCCCGGTCACCTCGGGCGCGGCGAAGCACCGCGCCAGCGCCGAGCGCATCATCTGTGTGCCCAGCCCTCGGCCCAGGTCCGCCGGTTCGCCGATCCAGATGTCGAGCGCCCGTTGGTCGGGCTCGACCTCACCCCAGTAGTGGGTGTGCTCACGCGCCGGGTCGATGATCGCCAGGTAACCGACCGGGCGGCCGTCGTCCTCGGCGATCACGTGCTCGGTGAACGCATCGGCCTCGGTGAGCTCCACCGTCCAGTCATAGGGCTCGTCGTTGTTCAGCGCGGCGAGCACGTGCGGTTGGCGGTTCCAGTCGGTGAGCAGCGGGACGTCGTCCAGCACCGCCCGGCGCAGCCGGAGCACTCAGTGCGCCGGGGGCTTGGGCTTGCGGATGCCGCGGAACTCCCAGTCGCCGCCCTGCGCGGTCGAGAGCACCTCTTCGCTCTCGGTCGGCTGGGCGCCGACGTCGGTGCGGATCGGCGTCGGGCCGGTGATGATGTGGTTGCGCAGGGTGCCCAGGCCCTCGACCTCCACCTCGACCACGTCGCCGGGGTAGACCGTGCGCGAGATCGCCGGGGTGCCGCTGAACAGCAGGTCGCCGGGCTGCAGCGTGATGGTGCGGGCGATGTCGGCGACGAGGTAGTGCATGTCCCACTCCATCTCGTCGGTGGTGCCGTCCTGCTTCACCACCCCGTTGACCCGGGTCTGGATGCCCTTGCCGCGGAAGTCCCAGCCCTCGACGATGCCGGGGCCGACCGGCGCCAGGGTGTCGGCGCCCTTGACCCGCAGCATCGAGCCGGAGTCGGTGTCGCGGAAGTCGTGCAGGCCGTAGTCGTTGCCGACCGTGTAGCCGCGGATGTAGTCGCCCGCCTCGGCCGGGGAGATGTTGCGGCAGGTGCGCCCGATCACGATGACGATCTCGCCCTCGTAGTTGAGCCACGTGCAGCCCTCGGGCCGGACGACGGCGCTCTCGTGCGCGTTGAGCGCCGAGACCGGCTTGTGGAAGTAGGTCGGCGCCGGCGGCAGCGACGTCATCATCTCGGTCACCCGGGAGATGTAGTTCAGGTGCACACAGACGATCTTGGACGGCGTCACCGGCGGCAGGTGGACGGCGTCCGCGATCGCCACCTCGCGACCGTCACCGGCCCGCAGCGACTCGCCGTCCCGGACGACGTCCACGGCATTGCCGTCCAGCAGGATCCGGCGGTACTCACGCAGCTGACTCAACGGACGAACTCCTTTGGATCGACAAGGCCTTCGTGATCAGGCAATCCGTGCCCAAGCCCGGCTGCGAGTGTGCAGCGATTGCATGATCACGGGCCAATTGTGCACGGATTGCATGATCACCGAGGGTGGGGGGATCAGCCGGCGGCGGGGAGGTCGACGGTGGGGGCGGCCGGGTCGGTGCCGGACAGTGCAGCCTTCTGGCGCAGGGTGTCGGCGTCGATCTCGGTGCGGTGTGGACGGGGGAAGCCGCCCTCGGGCCGGTCGAACCACAGGTGCACCTGCCCGGTGCCGATCGAGTTCTCGTACTCGCCGTACTGCCGCGAGGGCGCGGTCAGGTCGGACTCACCGAGCGCTCCGGCCATCATCAGGTAGTGGGCGAACATCGCCTCGGGCCGGTAGGGCATGAACTCGTCCATGGTGGCCAGCACCCGGGCGTGGTCGCCGGCGGCGAACCACTCCAGGCGCTGCAGGTCGGCCTGGTAGGCCTCGGGGGTGTGGATGTGTTCCGGCGCGGCGGCCTCGTGATCGCGCAACTGACGCAGCTTCCAGAACGTGTGCGACAGCGCGCCGGAGGCGATCAGGATGACCTTGCGGTCGGTGGCGGCGATGGCATCGCCGAGCGCCCGGCCGGCGCGCAGGAAGTCCTCCCGGTCGCCGGTCTGGGCCACCGAGACGGCGATCCAGCGCTTGTCGCGGCCCGGGTCCAGCCCCTCGCCCAGGCCCGATCCGGAAGCGCCCACTCCCTCACCGAGGAACTTCCACATGTTCAGCATCGGGTAGTACATCGGCAGGTACGGGTCGTCGTTCGCCGTGATCCAGGTGCCGTGGGCATCGGCCGCGGCGGCATGGGCGTGCGCCAGCTCGGGGTCACCGCGCCAGTCGTAGGGCACCCGGCACATGCCGCGCGGCAGTTCCTCGGCGGTGAACAGGCCCGCCCGCCGGTCCTGCGCGGTGACCACGAACTCGACCGTGGTGAACCAGTGCGAGTCGAGCACCACGACGGTGTCGTAGTCGAGGGTCTCGAAGACCTCGCGGCGCAGGTCGTACAGCCCCTGCACCAGCGTGGTGTCCCCCGGCCCGTACAGCTCGTGCCGAACCGCCTCGGGCAACATGATCGTCGGGACGTGGGCCAGCAGGCCCGCCCCCACCACTTCACCCATCTCAGCTCTCCTGACCTGTCTCAACGGACGCAGTCCACCCGCGCGGGGCGAACACGGTGTTCTTGATGTCGGTGTAGAAGTCGAACGACCAGATGCCACCCTCACGTCCGATACCGGACGTGCCATTGCCGCCGAACGGCGCCCCGAGATCACGGACGAAGAAGCAGTTCACCCAGACCGTGCCCGCATTGAGCTGGGCCGAAACCCGCTCGGCGCGTTCGGGATCACCGGTGACCATGGTGGCCGCCAGCCCGAACCGGGTGTTGTTGGCCAGCGCGATGGCCTCGGCCTCATCGCTGAAGGTCTGCACCGTCAGCACCGGCCCGAAGACCTCCTCGGTGAGGATCTCGCACCCGGGCGTAGCCCCGGTCAGGATCGTCGGGCTGAAGTAGAGCCCGCCCAGTTCGGTGTTCGGCCCACCCCCAGGACGACGCGCGCGCCGTCCGCGACCGCGCGTTCGACGAAGCCGCACACCTTCTCGAAGTGCGGGCGCGAGACCAGGGCCGAGATGTCGGTCGCCTCGTCGCGCGGATCGCCCTGGGTGATGGTGCGCGCCTTGGCGACCACCTTCTCGAGGAAGGTGTCGTGGATCGATTCGTGCACCAGGATCCGGAACGCGCCCAAGCAGACCTGGCCGGCGTTGTCGAACTGCTCGACCGCCAGGTCGACCGCCAGATCGAGGTCACTGTCCTCGAAGACCACCAGCGGCGACTTGCCGCCCAGCTCGAACGACAGCGGCACGATGTTCGGCGCCGCCGCGGCGGCGATCACACCCGCGGTCGGCACCGAGCCGGTGAAGCTCAGCCGGTTGATGCCGGGGTGGCGGGTCAGTGGTGCTCCGGCCTGCGCTCCGGTGCCCTGGACGACGTTGAACACCCCGGCCGGCACACCGGCCTCGGCCATGATGTCGGCGAGCAGGCTGGCGGTCAGCGGCGCCCACTCCGGGGGCTTGAGCACGACGGTGTTGCCGGCAGCGAGCGCCGGACCGATGCGCCAGGTGGCCAGCATCAGCGGGGCGTTCCACGGCGTGATGATCGCGACGACGCCGGCCGGGTCGTAGCTGATCCGCTCGCGGTGGCCGCGCACCTCCATCTCGGGGTGGGCCAGCTCGTGCTCGGCGAAGTCGGCGAAGTAGCGGAAGTTCATCGCCACCCGTGGCATGACGCCGCGGCGGTGGCTGCGGATCAGCGACCCGTTGTCTCGGGTCTCCACCCGGGACAAGTCCTCCACCCGGGCCTCGACGCCCTCGGCCACCCGGCGCAGGATGGCCGAGCGCTCGGCCACCGGCAGCGCTGCCCAGGCCGGGAAGGCTTCACGAGCCGCGGCGACCGCGGCGTCCACCTCGGCCTGACCGCCGGCGCAGACCTGCGCGATCTCGGCCTCGTCGATCGGGGAGATGTCGGCGAAGGTGGCCTCGGTGGCCACGCGCCGTCCGCCGATCCAGTGCCGGACGTCGACCGGCACGCCCTCGACCTCGACCGTGAAGGCGCCAGGAACATCGACCGTGCCATCCACCGTGCCATCCACCGGGTGCTGCAAACGGGTCACCGCCTCGACTCTGGGATCTACCGACCCAACCAGTGCTGCATGGTGGGTCTGGCCGGGACCATCCGGCAAATCGTTCGGGGCCAAACGGTATGTCCCATGCGTCGGTGGGGTCAAGGGCTCGATCCGCGCGATGGGCTTCCCCTTGTGTCCTGGGTCACTTCGTCATATCGTTCGCTTCCAAACGATATTCCTCGTGACAGGAGATACCTGTGAGTGCTGAACGCCCCGAGGCCACCGGCGCCTCGACCGCCGAGCACCAACTCCGCCGCGGATCGCTGGGGGTGGTCGGCATCGCCTTCTTCGTGATCTCTGCGGCGGCACCGCTGACCGCCATGGCCGGCGGCGCGCCGGTGGCGATGCTGCTCGGCAACGGCGCCGGCGTGCCGTTCGCCTACGTCATCGTGAGCCTGCTGCTGCTGCTCTTCGCGGTCGGCTACACCACGATGGCGCGTCATCACACCAGCACCGGGGCGTTCTACAGCTACGTCACCAGGGGTCTACGCCAGCCACTCGGGGGCGCCTCGGCGATCATCGCCGTCCTCGGCTACAACGCCATGCAGATCGGCCTCTACGGACTGTTCGGGGCGGCCACGGCCGGATTCATGTCGGACCAGTTCGGCGTCGACCTCGCCTGGTGGGTCTACGTGCTGACCGCCATTGCCGTGATCGCCGTCCTGGGCTATCGGCAGGTCGACCTGTCGCTCAAGGTGCTCGGCGTCCTGGTGGCCGCCGAGTTCCTGATCGTGCTGCTGCTCGACCTCGCCATCGTCATCAACGGCGGGCAGGGCGGTTCGACCGGGCTCAGCCTGAGCGCCTTCAGCCCCAGCGCCCTCACCTCGGGCTCCCTGGCCATCGCCCTGCTGTTCAACAGCGCCTCGTTCATCGGATTCGAGGCCACCACGATCTACAGCGAGGAGGCCCGCGAACCGCAGCGCACCGTGCCCCGGGCCACCTACGTGGCGGTGCTGACCATCGGGCTCTTCTACACCGTGACCACCTGGCTGATGGTCAACGCCCAGGGGGCCGACGGCCTGGTCGACCACATCGGCGGCCTGAAGCCGGACCCCACGGCGTTCCTCTTCGAGATCTCGGGCACCTACCTGGGCTCGGCTGCCACCACCGCGATGACACTGCTGTTCGCGACCAGCGTGTTCGCGGCCCTGCTCGCGTTTCACAACGCGGTGGCCCGCTACCTGTACGCGCTCGGTCGCGAGGGCATCCTGCCCACTCCGCTGGGGCACACGCACAAGATCCACCTCAGCCCACACAAGGGCTCGGTGAGTCAGAGCGCGCTGGCGCTGGTCGTCGTCCTGCTGTTCGTGATCACCGACAAGAACCCGGTCCTGGCCCTGTTCACCTGGCTGACCCAGCTGGGCACCCTGGCGATCCTGGTGCTGATGGCCCTGGCCTCGTTCGCCGTGGTGGCCTTCTTCCGCCGGCACCGCGAACTGGACACCAACCTCGCCCGCACCCTGGTGGCGCCGCTGGTGTCCGGCCTGGCCCTGGTCTGGGTGGCCGGGTACGCGGCGTCCGAGTTCGGCAACCTGATCGGTGATCCGGCGAGCCCGTTGCGCTGGCAGCTGCCCGCACTGATCCCGGCGGCTGCCGCGGTCGGCCTGTTGCTGGCGCTGCGCTTGCGCAGCCTGTCGCCGGAGCGCTACGCCTCGATGGGACGCCACCGCGGCGAGGAGATCTTCTCCGACGCCCCGCTGGACTGATCACCGAAGCCAGAACCCACGGCGGGTGGCCCACCGAGTTCGGTGGACCACCCGCTGTCGTGTGGTGCGGACTCAGCCGCGCAGTGCCTCGTCGGCCACCAGCCGGCGCATGATCTTGCGGACCGCCATGCCCGCGGCATCGGCCGTGACGTTGACGTCCGGCCGGGCGCCGTCCCGGTCGACCACCTGCTGCAGGGTCTCGAGGATCAACTGCACACTGCGGTAGTACCGCTCGAAGATCGGCAGCAGGGTGGCGCTGGTGGCCTCGTCGAGGGCGGCATTGCGGCTCACCCGCCAGGCGTGGCGTGTCGTTCGGTCGTCGACCGGGGTCAGCGCATGGGTGAACACGAAGGTCAGTGCCTGCCCCGAGCCGCCGTCGGGCAGCACGTCCCAGCGGTCGACCCACAACCCCGGCGAGACGAACCGTCCCTCCTCGCGCTGCTCGTGACGGGCCTCGACCGGCAGGCCCAACGCCCGGGCGTGCCAGGCCGCCAGCGGCGCCGGGTCGAAGCTGCGCCAGAACCGCACCGAGGTCTCACTGACCTCGACCTCGAGTGGCGGCGGGGTGGCCGCGGACAGCACCGGCGGGGCGATGTACTCGTCGACCACGGCAACGTGGCTGATGTCGGCGAAGTTGTCCTGCAACACCTCGATGCCCGCGGCGGTCTGCCACTCCTGCCCGAAGCTGGCCCACTCCGGCGAGGTCAGCCACGGCGCCTGCGGTGCCGGACGCAACGCCGCCGACTCGGGCGTGCCGACCCAGACCCAGACGAACGCGCCGTCGTCGTGGACCGGGAAGGCACGCACCCGCGCCCCCACCGGCACGTGCTGCTGCGTCGGCACGCGCACGCACGCGCCGTCCGGGGCGTAGGCGAAGCCGGTATAACCCGAGACGATCAGGTCGCCGTCCAGCCGGCCCAGACTCAGCGGGTACGGGCGGTGGGCGCAGCGGTCCTCGAGTGCCACGACCGAGCCCGTCGTGGTGCGGAACAACACCACGGACTCGCCGAGCACGCGGCGTCCGATCGGCACCCGGCTGACATCGTCCGACGAGGCGGCGGCGTACCAGGCCTGGCGAGGAGCAGTCATCGCGGTCCCTTTCCCACGTCTTCCCACGTCCGGTGCCATCACAGGTCCAGCGTCAGGCGCTCGCCGCGACAGCGCGAGACGCAGATCATCATGTACTCGTTCTCCTCCTGCTCCTCGGCGCTGAGCACCGAGTCGCGGTGGTCGACCGCCCCATCCAGGACGCCGGTCTCGCAGGTGCCGCAGACGCCTTTCAGGCACGAGCCGAGCACGCTCACCCCGGCCGCCCGGACGGCGTCGAAGATCGAGGTGTCGGCCGCCACCGGCACGGTGATCCCCGAGCGCTGCAGCACCACCTCGAATGCGCTGTCGCCGCCCTCGGCCGCCACGACCGGCTTGGCGCCGAACCGCTCGAGGTGAAGCGCCCCGGCCGGCCACGCGGCGCACCGATCCTCGACCGCGGCGAGCAGCGGTTCGGGACCGCAGCAGTAGACCAGCGTGTCGGGCGCCGGGGTGCCCAGGATGGTGGCCAGGTCGAGCAGCCCGGCTTCGTCCTGGGGCACCAGGGTGACCCGGTCGGCACCGCCCGGGTGAGCGGCGAGCTCGTCGACGAACGCCATCGAGGCCCGGCTGCGACCGCCGTAAAAGAGGTGCCAGTCGGCACCGGCCGCCTGGGCGGCTTCCAGCATGGGCAGCATCGGGGTGATGCCGATGCCGCCGGCGATGAAGATGTACCGCGGCGCGGCGGCCAACGCGAAGTGGTTGCGTGGTCCCCTCACCCGCACCGTCGCGCCCTGCGCGAGATGATCGTGGACGTGGATCGACCCACCCTGACCGGCGGGGTCGCGCAGCACGGCGACGCGCCAGGTGGTGGCGTCCGACGGGCTGCCGCACAGGGAGTACTGCCGGGTCAGCTCGTCGGTGAGGACCAGGTCGATGTGCGCCCCGGGCGTCCAGTCCGGCAGGGCGGTGGCGTCCGGTGCGGCCAGGGTGAGCGCGACGACGCCGTCGGCCACCTCACGCCGGTCACGCACCACGAGGTCGGCCTCGTGTTCCCTGACGTGCGTCTGGGTGATCGTCATCGCACCATCCGTTCGCTCTCCCGGTCACGGCAGGTCGACCAGCCGATTCGTTCGGATGCAAACGGTAAGGGCTGACCGGACGACGGGCAAGGGTCCACCCCGTCCCGCAGACTGGTCAGCTCCCGGACGGCACGCCCGGCGAGTTGCCCGGGGGACCGTCCGGGTACCGACCGCGGGCATGATGACCCGGCCGCGCCACGACCCATCGCCGGAGGGATCATGACCCGCACCGCCCTGCTCATCGAGCACGACGCCTACACCCGTCCCGCCCTGGTCGGCGAGGCGCTCGAGCGCCACGGGTACGACGTCGTCCGGCGACTCGTCGTCCCCGAGGATCGGTTTCACACCCCGGATGTCGAGCACGACTTTCCCGATCCGCGCGCCTGGGACCTGATCGTGCCCATGGGCGCCCCCTGGTCGGTCGACGATCACGCCACCATCGGCAGCTGGATTCGCGACGAGCTCGAGATGCTGGCCACCGCCCACGCCGAGGGGGTGCCGGTGCTCGGCATCTGCTTCGGCGGGCAGGCGATGTCGGTGGCCCTCGGTGGCGGCGTCCAGCGGGCCGGTCAGTGGGAGATCGGCTGGGGTGAGATCGAGACGGACGACGCGGCGCTGGTCGGGCCGGGGCCGTGGTTCCAGTTCCACAAGGACGCGATGGTGCTGCCACCGGGAGCCGTCGAGATCGCGCGCAATGCGGTGTGTTCGCAGGCCTGGCGGGCCGGGCGCACCCTCGCCGTGCAGTTCCACCCCGAGCTCACCCTGGAGATCCTCGATCTGTGGCTGGCCAATGGCGCCACTCAGGTACTGCAGGCCGAGGGGCTGGACGTCGAGACGGTGCGTCGCCAGGCCGAGCACTCCGCCGCATCCGCACGGTCACGTACCGTGACTCTGATTGAATCCTTCCTCGAGCGGATCGCGCACTGACGACCGGCATATCCGACATGATCACCAACCCCGGCCCACCCGAGTGATCACATGGATCGGGACGGTGCTGGCGAATGTGACGGAGCGCAATCTAGACTCGCGCCCGCACGGGTGTGCTCCGAGTCACACCTGACCTGAGGAAAGGGATCCCGGTGGCCCAGCAAAAGGCAGCGCCGAACCGGCTTGAAGGCAAGCTCACCCTGATCGATGCAACAGCTCAGTCCATCGGCTTCATGGGCCCGGTGTTCTCGATGGCGTTCCTCGTGCCGCTGTTGGTCGGCATGAACGCCTCGGAGAAGGGCGCCGGCATGGCGGCGCCCCTGGCGGTGTTGCTCGCCGCCGTCGGGGTACTCGGCCTGGGGTGGATCGTCTCCGAGTACGCCCGCCGGATCGCTGCGGCCGGTTCGCTGTACGACTACATCAGCGACGGCTTCGGCTCACGGGTGGGCGCCGCGTTCGGCTTCCTCTACTACGGCGGCATCCTGGGCCTGGGCGCCGGACTACTGGTGCTGATCGGCGGCACCATTCACGACACCCTGCTGGGCGAGTTCGAGCACGCGCTGCTGCCCGAGGGCGTCTGGGACATCCTGCTGCTGATCATCGTCGGGGTGGTGCTCTACCTGGGCGTGGCCCTGTCGACCCGCACCCAGCTGGTGCTGGCGATGGTCTCGATCGCCGCGGTGCTGCTGTTCGCCCTGTACGTGATCATCAAGGTCGGCGGCGACAACGACCTGGTGACCGCGTTCAACCCCTCGGCCTCGACCACCGGCGGATTCAACGGCATCTTCTTCGGCGTGCTCTACGGCGTATTGCTGTTCACCGGATTCGAGACCGCCGCCAACCTCGGCGAGGAGACCGCTCACCCCAAGCGCGACATCCCCCGGGCCGTGCTGATCTCGGTCATCACCATCGCCGGGTTCTACGTCCTGGTCACCTACGCCCAGGTCGCCGGCTACGGCTTCAACATGGACAACCTCGGCGCGAACGCCGGTGCCCCGCTGTTCGGTTTGACCGGCCCGGTCGCCGACGGCGGGTTCGGCTCGACCGGCATCCGCATCCTGATCGAGATCATGGTCATCCTCGACATGCTGGCCGTGCTGATCGGTGTCTCGGTGGCCGCCTCGCGCGGCATCTTCGCCCTGGCCCGCGACAAGCGCCTGCCGCACGGTCTGGCCACCGTCTCCTCGCGCAGCACCCCGCTCAACGCCACCGCCCTGGTCGTGGCGTTGTACGCGGTGCTGGTGCTGGTCACCCTGTTCGTGCCGAGCTTCGTGGCCCAGTCGACCCCGGACGGTCCGCTGCCGCACTACGTGGCCGTCTTCTACTGGTTCTCGACCCTGGGCAGCGTCAGCCTGGCCACGATCTACCTGGTGATGTCGATCGGCGCCTACCGGGGGCTGGCCGACCACCCGAGCCGAACTGGGGTCTACCTGGCCGCCACCGTCGGCACGCTGGTCACCGGAGCCGCCCTGTTCGGCGCCGTCTACAAGGTGCCGGCGCCGCTGATCTACGCCGCCTACACCGCACTCGGCGTGTTGATCGTCGGCGGCATCCTCACCGTGGTCTTCCCCGGTGAGGACCACGTCGGCGACCAGTGGGAGCCCCTGGCCGAGGCCGACCACGGCCCGCAGAAGCTCTGATCGACGCCTCGATCACGAGCACGAGAGGGGCTCGTCCGACCCGGTCACGGGTGGGGCGAGCCCCTCTCGCCGTGATCATGCAATCCGTGCACGTTTCGTGCACGGATTGCATGATCACGGCGAGGGGGGGTCGGTGAAGGCGATGGTGGGCAGGTCGACGGCGGTGGCACCGCCGTCCACCGGGATCACGGCGCCACTGACCGCCGAGGACGCCGTTCCGGCCAGGAAGCAGATCACCTCGGCCACCTCGTCGGCGGTGATCGCCCGGCCCAACGGCGTGTGACGCGTCGCCAGCACGTAGGCCGCCTCACGGTCCGCCAGACCCTGCTGGACGGCGAGCGCATCCATCTCGCCGTCGGCCATCGGCGTGCGCACCCAGCCCGGGCAGACCGCGTTGGCCCGCACCCCGGACGCGCCGAAGTCCCGGGCCAGCGAGCGGGTCAGGCCGACCAGGGCGTGCTTGGCCACGGTGTACGGCGCCAACTCCGGTGGGGCCGCCAGCCCCGCCAGCGAACTGACCACCACGATGGCGCCGCGTCGGGCGATCAGAGCCGGCAAGCAGGCCCGCGCCGAGGCGACCGCCGTCATCAGGTTCACCTGCAACGCCTGCTGCCAGTCGGCGTCCTCGACATCGAGCACGCTGCCGGTGCCCTCACCGCCCGCATTGGCGACCAGGGCGTCCAACCCACCGAACCGGGACGTCGCGGCGTCCACCACGGCCCGCATCGCGGCGACATCGGCGGCATCGGCGGGCAGGGCCAGCGCCGCCTCACCGAGCTCGCCAGCCACCTCGGCCAGCGGCTCCGGACGGCGCCCGGTCAGCACCACCCGACCACCGTGACCCACCCACGCCCGGGCGGTCGCCGCGCCGATGCCGGTGCCGGCCCCGGTGATCAGCGCCACCGGCCCGGGTGGTCCGGACTTCGGTGCCGCCGCGCTCACGACAGCAGGCGTTCGGTGCGGGCGACCACCTCGCGGCAGAAGTCGCCCACCAGAGCCGGGTCGTCGATGAACTGGCTCGGCTTGATGCAGAACGTGCCGAAGCCCTGGGCCAGCTGATCGGGGACCGATTCCAGCGCCTCGCCGATGTCGGCGCACGAGGTGTCGTCGGGAAAGCGTGCCCGGGTACTGCCGATCATCTCCAGCGAGGCCGCGGTGCGTCCGGCGGCCTGCATCGCATCGGCCAGGTGCACCAGCATGGCCGGGGTCGGCCGGCCCAGCGGGTTGTAGCCCGAACCGTGGCGCACCAGGCGCCGCACCAGGGCCGGGTGCAGGGTCTCGCCCCCGAACCACAGCGGCGGGCCCTCGGATCGGGCCGGCCCCGGCGAGATCCACACGTCGTCGAAGGCGTAGAACCGGCCGCGATAGCTCACCGGTTCGTCCTTGACGCACGACCGCCACACGGCGTCCCAGATGTCGAGCTGCTCGTCGAGCCGGGCGCCGCGTTCGGCGAAGGGCACCCCGAGTGCGGCGTACTCGTCGCGATGCCAGCTCACTGTGGGTTGCACCACCAGCCGGCCGCCGCTCAGCCGGTCGAGTGTGGCGAAGTCCTTGGCCAGCAGCAACGGGTGACGCAGCGGCGAGATCACAGCGGAGGCGATCAACCGGATCCGCTCGGTGCAGGCGGCGACCCCGGCCAGCATCAGCAACGACGACGGCCACGGCGTCGCCGGGTCCTGGTTGCCGGGCAGGGCGTACTCGCGGGGGTTGGCCATGCGACCGGCGCTGCCCGCACTCAGCCCGAGGACGACGTGCTCGCTGGTCATCACACCGTCGAACCCGGCGTCCTCGGCCTCTCGGGCCCACCGCACCACCGTGGTGAGCATGTCGCGGGGCGCGCCGCCGGCGAGCATGGTCCAGTTCTCGGTCAGCACCAGGACGAATCGGGGCAGCACGCCCACCAGTATGGGTCCGAGGCGGCGACCTGCCTAGGATCTAGGGGTCTCGCCGGACGTGGTGAGTCGGCACGCGGTCGACACATCAGGAGGGGAACATGACCGGCCAGTACACCTTGGATCAGACCGAACATGCCGTGTCCGAACGCCTGAGCGGGCTCCCGGTCGATCACCAGGCCATGGCGGCCATCGGGGGGCTCTATCGTGCCGCCGGAGCCGTCCGCAATCACTTCGAACGCGCCGTCCTCGCCGGGTACGACCTCACCTGGACCGGGTGGGTCGTGCTGTGGGTCGTCTGGGTCTGGCAGGACATCGAGACCCGGCACGCGGCGTCCGAGGCGGGGATCACCAAGTCCACGTTGACCGGGGTGGTCAAGACCCTCGAGGCGCGTGGGCTGATGCGGCGGCGGACCCATCCGGGCGATGGACGACGGGTGATCCTGTCGCTCACCCCGCAGGCCACCGACCTGATGGTCGAGCTGTTCCCGAAGCTCAACGCGCAGGAGGTGGCGGTGGTCGGCGCCCTGAGTGAGAGCGAACTGGGCGCCCTGGTCTCGGCGTTGCGCACGATCGTGCTCGGGTTGGAGTCGGACAGCGAGCCGCCCGACCTGCACCTGCCCGTCTGATCGATGGGCCTCGCAACGGCTCGGCGCATGCCGACAGCGCCCGTGTCCGTCGTGGCGGCCGGGCTCACCCTGGTGGTCGTCGCGGTGGTGAACTGGGCACCCGCCCGGATCGACATCGCCGACCCCGCGCCCTCGGCGTCGCCCGAGCAGGTGGTGGAGGTCTACCTGACCGCGGTCACGGCGCGGGACTTCGCCACCGCGAACCGGCTCACCCTCGGCGACCGGTTCAGGTACTCACGCCTCGACCGCGCCCCGCGCTACCTCGAGCTGCGCGTGGGCCCGGCGCAGAACCTGAAGCCGGGCGATCCGACCGACGGACAGTCGAGTGCCGACGCCTTCGCCCAGGCCGCCCGGGTGCCGGTCTCGTTCCACCTGCACGGTGGTGACACGTCCCAGACCGACGGCCCCACGGAATTCGGATACCTGGTGGTGCGCAACGACGACTCCGAGCCCTGGCTGATCGTCGACAGTGGAGTGGTCTGACCCGGCGCCCCGGGCGAGGTCAGAACGTGGTGTGCTCCCAGCGCGCCTGGACCCGCTGGGCGGCGAGGGCTCGCGCTCCCTCGGCGAGCACCTCGTCGGGGCTGCCCTGCACCGGAACGACCACCGGACGCAGCCGCAACGGCTGGTCGAGGCCATAGGACTCGGCCAGCGCCGTGTCGACCTCGTCCACCAGCCGAATCGCCACCCGCTCGCCGGACTCGACATCCGTGGCCGCGAGCATCACGGCCAGTTCCTCGGTATCCAGGCGGTAGGCCACGTCGCCGACCCGCAGCCCCGTGTGCAGGGTGTGGGCGATCAGGTGCAGCGCCTCGTCGGCTGTCTCGTCGCCGTGCTCGGTGCGCATCCGGGCGAGGCCGTCGATCTCGGCCATCACCAGCGTGACCACCATGCCGTGATCGTCACGGCTGTTCAGGGCGGCCTTCAGATCGTGCGTCAGACACGATGCCGGGGCCAGGCCGGTGACCGAGTCGCGCTCCTGCCCCTCGCTGCGCAACACGCCACGACGGGTCAGCGCATCGAGCGAGGACCCGGCGATCCGTGCCAGCCGATCGAGCAGGTCCTGGTCGGCGATCTCGAACGGCCGTTCGCCCTCACGCCGGGCGATCACCGCACCGATGAAGGCGCCGGCTCCGGCGACCGGCACGACCAGCAGCGCCGAACTGCCACCATCGGCCAACGGGTCGCCGGCGAGCACCTCGCGCATGGCCACACCGGTCAGCAACGCCGCCAGGGTCTGCGGTCCCCAGATCTCGGTGGCGCTCGGGTCGAGCCCCAGCACCTGCGGGCCTTCGATGGAGCGGACGACGAGCACGGCCTGGTCGGCCTCGATCAGGGCGCGGGCCTCCTGCGTGACGACCTCGGCGATGCCGAGCCGGGTCGTCTGCGCGGCCAGTCGCACCCGGATGGCGGCCAGGGCGTCGTGCACCGCCGGCAGCTCGGCGGCCCGCTGCGTCGGCACCCACACCACCGGCTCCGCGACCGGGTCTGCTTCGATCTCCGTCCCGGCTTCCGCCTCGGCCCAGGGAGCGGTCCAGGCCGGATGGTCGACGGGCTCGTCGATCACGTCGGTCTCCGGCTCGGTCCACTCGGTCGCCGGCTCGACCCACTCATGGGCCGACTCGACCCACTCGGTCGCCGGTTCGGCAACCCAGTCCGGGGCCGGTTCCGGCAGGGCCTGCGTCGTCGCCGGAGCCACCGCGACGTCCGGCATCGCGATCACGGGCATCCGGGCGGGCGGCGGGGTGACGACACGCGCGACCGGCACCTCGGCGGCACGACCGAAGGCGATGTCCGCCTCCTCGATCGAGCTGCGCCAGAGCGAGAGCGTGGACGGCGGCTCGGCCGGCGTCGTGTCGGCCGGCGCAGTGTCGGGTGGGGTCGTGCCGGGTGGCGTCGTGCCGGCCGAGGTCGCCGCCGCGACCCAGCCCTCGGCCCAGCCGTCGGGGTGGTGGACGCCGTCCACATCTCCCCAGTCGAGGTCCTCGCCCCAATCGATCGCGTAACGGGCCTGAGCCCGGCTGGGCTCCGCGTCAGCCGTCGAGCCGGAGGACCCGGCCGAGGTCTCGGCCGAGACCGCGACGACCTCCGTCTCCGACCCCGCTGCCGGCTCGATCGACGATTCGACCGACGACTCCGCACCAGCGAGGTGGATGACCTCCAAGATCTCCTCCTCCGGGCTCACCTCGAGCAGCACCGCAGCGGACGGCGGCGGGCAGGTGCGGCTCAATCCAGCGGCCCAGGCAGGCACCGTGCGGTGCCGTCCGGGGGCGTTCATCGGGTGCGTCGTGCCCAGCCTCGCGGCCAGCTCGGCGTCCTGGGTGCTCAGGACCCGCGGCGCTGGGCGTTCGCTCGCGGGCGGCGTCCGCGAGGGCAGCACGGTGATCGCCACCACGGGTTCGGCGATGAACGAGGCCGGACGCACCACCTCACCGAGACCTGCCAGCAGCAGGGCATCCGCGGGGGCGGCGCCGACCAGGCGCGCATGGCGACGACGCATCACGGGCTTGGCCAACCGGTAACCGACGGCGGCGGTGAACAGCCCCAGTGAGGCGAGGGCTGCCTCCCGCGCGCCGGTCACCGCGGGCACAGAGGTGAGCGCGGGGGCTGTGTAGATCAGGGCGTCCAGAGGCACGCAGACTCATCGGCAGCTCTAGGCCGAAAGTGGAGTCCTCGCCCGAGATCTCTTGATGTCCGGCCCCCGATGCCGATACGTGACCTTCTCGCGCTACATCCGGGTCACCTCGTCACCATTCGCACTCGGGTTGGGGGTGCCGGGTGATGTGATGAGCCCATGGCTCTGTTCCGGCGTCGACACCCGCCCATCGTGGTGTCGCCCACCTCGCAGGCCATCGACGGATTCTGGGCCTGGTGGGCGCGCAACGCCGACGACGTGACGACCGCGGTGACCGCCGGGCACACCTACACGGTCGAGTCGATGGTCGGCCCCGAGGTGGCCCGGATCCATCCCCACCTGACCTGGGAGCTGTGCCCCGGCAGCGGGTCCACGTTCCTGTTCGCGATCTCCAGCGATGGACACCCCGAGCTGCGCACCCTGGCTGAACGCTGGCATCGCGCCGCGCCGCCGGACGACGCGGTGTGGCAGTTCCGGCCCGCCCGCCTGCCCGACCCGACCGCCTTCCGTCGCGGCAACGTCGTCGAGGCCGGTAGCGCCGAGATCGACCTGTCGACCGTCGTGGTGCAGGCCCTCGCCGACGACCAGCGGTGCCGCCTGGACGTGTCCATCTACCACCCGCGGTTCTTCCAGATGACCGAGCAGGCCCGGGCGCACCTGAGCTTCCTGGTGCTCGACTGGGCGCTGGGTGAGGACGACGTCGAACGCTGGGTCGGCGCGGTCGAGGCGGTCACCGTGGCGCCGATCGACCCCATCCCGGTCGCCGACCTGCCGGAGGTCGTGCGCCGTGCCGCGCAGACCTGGGGTGGCGAACGCTGGGCTCTGATGGAGGGGTGGCACGGCGAACGGCGCCTGCAGGTGGCGATCCGCCACCCCCTGCACCGGGTGGACCGCCCGCTGTTCGACGAGCACGTCGAGATCCGCCTGCCCTATCGCGATCAGCTGTCCGACGGGTTGCCGGGTGAACGGGCGCTGGGTGACCTGCGGGCCTTCCAGGAGACCGTGATCGGACGCCTGGGCGAGACGGCGCTGTTGGTGGGCCACGAGACCAGCGCCGGCGAGCGGCTGCTGCACCTGTACGACGACTGCACGGCGTCCGTGACCCCGGTGATCCAGGGCATGTTGCGGGCCTACGCCGGCGGGGGCGCCTCGGTGCGCGACGAACCGGACGCCGCGTGGCAGGCGGTGAACCACCTCCGCCCACAGTGATCGCCCTGATCACCCCTGATCACCCACGGGCGTCGAGCCGGCTCAGTCGATCAGCACGGTCAGGGTGTGGATGAGCAACCCGACCAGACCGCCGACCACGGTGCCGTTGATGCGGATGAACTGCAGGTCCCGCCCGACGTGCAGTTCGATGCGCCGCGAGGCCTCCTCGCCGTCCCAGCGCTGCACGGTCTCGGAGATCACGGTGACCACCTCGTCGCGATAGCTGGTGACCAGGTGCGCCGCGGCGTCCTCGGCGTAGCCGTCGAGGCGCTGCTGCAACACGGCGTCACCCGCCAGCCGCTCGCCGAAGGTCTGGACGGCGTCGGTGGCCCGCACCCGCAGGTCGCTCCCCGGATCGTCGACCGCCTGCTCGAGCGAACGGCGCACCGTCGTCCAGAGCTGCTCGACGGCACCTCGCACGTCGGGATGGGACAGCAGCCGATCACGGAAGGCATCGGCCTTGGCCTGCGCCGCGGGATCATGCTGCAGGTCACGGGCGAACTCGGCGAGCAGGTTGTCCAGCGCCTTGCGGGCGCGGTGGTGCGGATCGGCCCGGACGTCGCCGGCGAACGTCACCGCCTCGAGGTAGGCCCGCTGGGCGACCTTGTGGTCGAGCCAGGTCGGCGTCCAGGCGGGTGCCCGCTCGAGCACCAGCCGCACGATGACGTCCTCGTGCTCGGCCAGCCAGTCGTGCAGGTGGTCGACGCCGACGTCGACCAGCCGGTGGTGGGCGCCGTCCTCGACGATGCGGGCCAGCAGCCGGCCGGACGGTGGCCCCCACGGCCGGTTGAGCACCTTACGGACGAAGATCTCGTCCAGGACGGCGAGCACCGTCTCGTCCTTCATCACGGTCATGGCGCCGCGCGCCAGGCTGGCCAGCTCGCTGGTGGCTCGCTCGGCCCCGGCCCGCCGGCTCAGCCAGACCCCCACCCGCCGCGCGATCTGGGCGCGTGAGACCCGCTCACGCACCACGTCCTCGGCCATGAAGTGGGTCCCGACGAAATCCTCGAGGTTGTGCCCGAGGGCGTCCTTGCGGGTGGGGATGATCGCCGTGTGCGGGATCTTCAGCCCCAGCGGGTGGCGGAACAGCGCCGTGACGGCGAACCAGTCGGCGACCGCGCCGACCATGGCGGCCTCGGCCATCGTGTTGACGAAGCCCACCCAGCCCGCGTCCCGTCCGGGCAGGCTCACCAGGTAGATCAGCGCTGCCAGGGCCAGGAGTGAGGTGGCGACCAGTTTCATCCGGCGCAGCTGCGCCCGACGCAGGTCGTCCGTAGCCGTGACTGCCACCATGCTTCCCACTCTGACATGCAGCGAGCCGACGCGCGCTCCACACTCACGGCGGCCCGATACCCACCCCCGCGCGGCTGACCAGGGGTGCGCCGACCACCCACCCGGGCGCCCATGATCACTGTTAGATCGCACTCTGCACCGCCTTGGCGGTGGTGAACTGCGATCTAACGGTGATCTTGCTCCGACAGGAGCGTCAGTCGGGCATCACGGGTTCGATCTCGCTGGTGCAGAACATGCACCTGGTGGCATCGACCGGCACGAACGACTTGCAGAAGTCGCACTCACGGTTGCCCTGGGCGCGGAAGTTCATGCCGACGCGCATCAGCAGCTTGACCATCAGGAGCAGCACGCTGGCGATCAGCAGGAAGTTCACCAAGGCGGTGAGGAACTTGCCGATCTGGATCGAGCCCTTGCCGACGGCTATGGAGATGCCCGAGAAGTCCGGCTCCCCGAAGATCGCCGCGACCAGCTGCATCAGCACGTCGTTGGCGAAGGACTCCACCACCGCACCGAACGCCACACCGAGGATCACACCGATGGCAAGGTCCACGACGTTGCCGGACAGGGCGAAGCCCTTGAAGTCTTTGATCAATCCACCCACCGGGCGAGCGTAGCCATCGGCCGCCCGGTGGAGGCGCAGACACGCGAGACTTGCCGTTCAGCTCGCCTGCCCCGTCCAGCCGTGTCACTGTATGTGCGTGATCTGGCACTCTCCGTGGTCCTCTGGGCGTCGACGTTGCGGAACGCACACCCTCCGCTCCCTCCGGCGCACCCCGATGATCCCCCTGCTGGTGCTGCCGGCTGCGCTGGGGTTGCCGTCGCTGCCGCTGAGCGTGGATCCCCTGCCCGCCTCGGCGCCGGTCCTGGCCACTGCACCCTCGGACGCCGCCACCGCCCCCGCCGAGACCTCGGCACCAGCCCCCGACACGGCGCCAGCAGCTGGCGGAGCACTCGCCGAACCCCCGTCGCCACCGGCCACGGCGCCGGGCGGTGCACCCGTCACCGCGCCGGCCCCGGCTCCAGCCGCTACTCCGGCTACTCCGGCTGCTACTCCTACCGTGTCCGCCTGGTCGCCGCCCTTGCGTCAGCGCCCCCGCCCCGTGACCAGCGAGGTCCTGCGCCAGGCGCCGGTGTTCGGCACGGTCCGCCTGGTCACCGTCCGCGAGCAGAACGGCCGCCCGGTGGCGACCGACTCGACAGCTCCCAACCGGGCGCAGGCCACCGCCGCCGTGGCCCGTGCTCTGAGTGACCCCACGGTGCTGGCGATCAGCCTGGCCGAGGAGGTCCACGCCGAGGCCACCGGACCCGATCCACTGCGCGGGCAACAGTGGGCGCTCGACCGACTGCAGGCCGACCAGGTATGGGCGTTACAGAACGCCACCGGAGTGACCGTTGCGGTGGTCGACAGCGGCGTCGACGCCGGCCACCCCGACCTGGCCGGGGTGGTGTTGCCCGGCACGGATCTGGTGACAGCCGGCAACGGCCAGAGCGACCCGTACGGTCACGGCACCCACGTGGCCGGCGTGATCGCCGCCGTCCGAGGCAATGCCCTGGGCATCGCCGGCCTCGCGCCAGGCGCCCGCATCCTGCCGGTTCGGGTGCTGGACGCCGCGGGCAACGGCAGCGACGCCGACCTGGCCAACGGCATCGTCTGGGCCGTCGACCACGGCGCCCGCGTGATCAACCTGTCGGTCGGGTCGCCGGACTACTCCCCCGCCGAGGCCGCAGCGGTCGCCTACGCCGTCCAGAAGGGCGCGGTCGTGATCGCCTCGGCGGGCAACGAGCGGGCCAAGGGCAATCCGGTGATGTACCCCGCCGCGTTCCCGTCGGTGATCGGTGTCGCCGCCACCGGGACCGACAACCGCACCCTGTCCTTCTCCAGTTCGGGCAGCTACGTCGACCTGGCCGCCCCGGGGACGGGGATCGTCTCCACCTATCGACGCGGCTACTCCGCACTGGCCGGCACCTCCGCCTCGGCTCCGTTGGTCTCGGCCACCGCCGCTCTGGTGCGCGCGGCGGCGCCCGGGTTGAGCAACATCCAGGTGGCCTCCCTGCTGACCTCGACCGCCCAGGACGTCGAGACCACCGGCCGCGACAACCTCAGCGGCAGTGGCCTGGTCCGGCCGCTGGTCGCCGTGACCCAGGCCAAGGCGATCGCCCGGGGCGCCGCCGTACCGCCGGCGACCCCCACGACGCCGACCCCGGCGGTCATCGCGGTGACCAGCGCCCCGGCCCGGGCCGGCTACGCCAGCACGGTGACCGCGACGTTCCGCATCGCCGCGGGCGGTGCCCCGCTGGCGTCCGCGCGCGTCTCGATCTGTCAGGCCATGGCCCCGGCCACCAAGGCGACGTGTGTCGCGGCCACCAGCACCGCCTCGGGCCTGGTGACGCGCAGCGTGGTGCTCACCGGCCACCTGAGCCTGTGGGTGCAGTACGCCGGGACGACGCGGATCGGGCCCGCGATGTCGGCGCCCCGGACGATCCAGGCCCTGCCGTCCGCCACGGTACGGGCCGGCACGAAGTCGTTCGTCCTGACCCTCAGGCCGGTGGCCCCGAACGAGCGGATCGGGATCCAGCGCCGCAGTGGGTCGACCTGGGTCGGGGTCACCACCAAGGTGATACCCACCAGCGGCGTGCTCACCGTGACCGGGCTGGTCAGCGGCGGGGTCTACCGGGCCAGCATCCCCGCGACCGATCGCACGCTGGCCGCGACCACCAGCGCGGTCACCGTGAGGTGAGGCGAGCGCCTCAGACCAGCGGCATGCGCAACACGAAGAAGAAGCCGGTACCCGCCGTGGCCATGGCGCAGTGCCCGGCGTTGACCGGGATCCACAGCGACAGCGGAGCATGGCCGACGAGGGACCCCTCGTTGTAGAGGTCGAACTCGAGTGGCCGGTCAGGATCCCCCGGCAACAGGACGTTGAGCTCGGCCGCATCGTCGTGGTGGTGGATCACGCAGTAGTCCGCCACCAACTGCGTGGTGTCGACGATCTGGTGCAGCGCTCCGTGCACCGGCGCGCCCAGGAAGGCGAACCGCCGCAAACCGGGGCCCGCGTCCTTGTGGCCCGGGACGCCGTCCAAGGTGCGTTCGACACTGTCCCAGCGACCGTGCGGCAGCTCCTGCTCGAAGCCCGGCAGTGGCGTGTAGCTCAGTCGCGCGGTGATCTGGGGACAGCTGACGACGACCTCGTTCCCCTTCAGCTCGAGCACCGGGTTCTCGGTGATCGGTGCCCAGGGACCGGTCTGTATCTCCATGATCTGGAACGGAGATTCCACGGTCGTAGGAATAGTCATGTTCGCGAGGTTATCCCGCTCCTCACGTCGATGAGTCCCGCGTGGCACGATCGGGTGCATGGACCGACGCCGGGCGAGCCACGACGTGCCCGCCCGACGGGGGTCGCACGCCGCCCCGTCCCGGCCTCGGTGGGCACGACGCATCCTGGCGGGCGTGGGCGTCCTGGTGTTGCTCATCGGGGGTGGCACCGTCGTGGCGGCCACCGTCCTGAAACGCAACATCACCACCGTCGACCTCACCCCGGCTCTCGGCACCGACCGCCCCTCGGCCGCCCCCATCGACCCGGACGGCGGGCGAGCGGTGAACTTCCTCGTCATGGGCTCGGACTCGCGGGCCGGCGACAACGGCTTCGTGGGGGGTGCGATCGACGCCCCGAAGTCGGACACCACGCTGCTCGTGCACCTGGCGGCCGACCGCAGCCGCGCCGTGGCCGTGAGCATCCCCCGGGACTCCCTGGTCGACGTCCCGTCCTGCACCGACCCGGTCACGCGCCAGACCACCCCGGGCTCGCGGCGCATGTTCAACAACGCATTCGAGACCGGTGGCCCCGCCTGCACCCTGCGCACCGTCGAATCGCTCACCGGGATCCGGATCGACCACTGGGTCGTGGTCGAGTTCAACGGCTTCAAGAACGTGGTCGACGCGCTCGGTACCGTGCCGATCTGCCTGGCCCAACCCGTCAACGACGACCAGCACAACATCCACCTACCGGCCGGGCGCAGCGAGGTCGACGGTGAGACGGCTCTGAAGTACGTCCGCGAGCGCTACAAGATCGGGGACGGCAGCGACCTGGGCCGCATCGATCGCCAGCAGGCGTTCATCGCCTCGGTGCTCCAGAAGGCCACCAGCACGGGCACCCTGAGCAATCCCGCCAAGACCTACGCCGTGCTGAGAGCCGTGACCGGCGCCCTGACCATGAACCCGGAGTTGTCCAGCCTGACCCGGCTGGCCGGCTTCGCCCAGGCCATCCAGCACGTCGGCCTGAAGAAGATCCGGTTCCTGACGGTGCCGACCGGCCCGGCCCCGGACGACGTCAACCGGCTGGTCTGGACCGACCAGGCCGAGCAGGTGTGGACGGCGCTGCGGGAGGACCGCCCACTCGAGACCGCCGCAGACCGAGACACAGACCAGGACGGCACGCCGTCCCCGACCCGCTCACCGTCCCGTGGCGCCACCCCGGGCACCTCGTCGGGTGCCTCGGCCTCGCCGAGCCCGTCGGGCGTCGTCCTGGACGGCGTGAAGGTGCGCAGCGCGGACGCCGACATCTGCCCGAGCTGAGCCAGCTTCACACCCCCCGTGATCATGCAATCCATGCACAAATCCGCCGTGATCATGCAATCCGTGCACACTGTCCGACAATGTGCAACGGATTGCAGGGTGCGCTCCGCGAAGACGGCCCGGCTGAGGGTCCGACCCCTCACCCTGTCCTCCACCGTCCAGAGGGCAGCGTCCGGCCGGCCGGAGTCGGCCATCGCCGTCGCCATGAGCGCGTCCGCCTGCACCCTCGGATCTCGACCCGCGTGACGGCGTCGATCTTCGTCACGTCGGCGGCGGGCAGAGCGCCCGACGCGTTGGCGTCGCGTAGCTCCCGGAATTGGGCGCGCCGCTTCCTGTCGCCGGTGCCAGTGTCCCGCTTCAGGTCGGCGGCACCGCGCCGATCATCCTCGTGTCACACGCCAACGCGGAGGATCCGGGTGACGGCGGCGTTCCCGACGGCTCGCTGCAGGTGCAGGAGCGCGGCCACCGTCATACGCGAATGGCAGACCATCGGGCGGAATCGCGTGCTCCCGGCGCGCGATCGCGTCGGGCCGAGGAAGTGCGCCTCAAGTGGAGGACTGCGGCGGACGGCTCACCGCCGACCTCGAACGGCAGCACTGACCCCGACGTCCTGCACGCCGCCGTGCTGCCCAGCTCGGCCTGCGCTATTTCAGGCTGCCGGCGGTCAGGCCCGAGACGATCTGCCGGTTGAAGACCACGTAGACCACGATCATCGGGATCGTCACGATCGACAGCGCGGCGAACAGCAACCCGTAGTCGGTCACGTAGCGGCTCGAGAAGGCGAGCAACCCGGTCGGGATCGTCTTCAGCGCGTCGTCCTGGATGTAGAGCAGGGCCAGCAGGAACTCGTTCCAGGCGCTCAGCGCCGAGAACACCGTGACCGTCGCCAGCCCCGGGCGCACCAGCGGGACGGCGAGCATCACGAAAGTGCGCAGGTCACCGGCCCCGTCGATCCGGGCGGCTTCGAAGATCTCCTCGGGGATGGCGTCCAGATAGACCGTGATCAGGTACGTCGCCAGCGGGATCCCCATGGCGGTGTAGGGAATGATCAGCGCCCACCGGGTGTCGGTGAGCTGCAGCCGCGTGAACAGCGTCGACTGAGCGATGAAGTACGACTGCAGCGGCAGCAGCAGGCCCAGGCCGAGGGCGCCCATCAGCACCGAGCGGCCGCGGAACCGGAACCGGCTGAACGCGTACCCCGCGGCCGTCGCACAGGTCAGGATCGCCACCACCGAGACCGTGGTGACGATGGCGCTGTTGACGACATAGCGGCCGATCCGGCCGACCCGCCAGGCCTCGGCCCACTGCCCGAGATCGAGCCGGCTGGGCAGCGAGAACGGGTTGTTGAAGATCTCGGAGTTGGTCTTGAAGCTGTTCATCACCAACCACAGCATCGGGAAGGCGAAGATCAGCGCCACCACGACGAACCCGACCCGGGCCACCAGGTCGATCGCCCGCACCCGGCCCTGGACGTGCCGAACCGTGACCTCGTGCGCACTCATCGCAGCTCTCCCGTCCACCGGGTCCGCAATCGGTTGAAGACCGCTCCCAGCACGATCACCACGACGGTGAGCACCATGGCCATCGCCGAGCCGTAGCCGACCTCGCCGTTGCGGAACACCGCCCGCACCAGGTAAGTGGTCGGGATCTCGGTCGCGTTGTACGGGCCGCCGTTGGTCATCACGTAGAACAGGTCGAAGCCCTGGAAGCCGCCGGTGACACAGAGCAGGACGGCGACGCCGGTGGCGTTGGCGATCAACGGCACCTTGATCTTCCAGAAGATCGACCACTCGCCCGCCCCGTCGAGTCGGGCGGCCTCGACGACCTCCTGGGGAATCTGGGCGAGCGCGGCGTAGAAGATCGTCATGTAGAAGCCGGCGAAGACCCAGCCCGAGACCACGCAGACCGCCCAGAGCGCGGTCGACTCCTCACCCAGCCAGACCCGTTGCAGCTGTTCGAGGCCCAGTGAGCCGAGCAGTGAGTTCACCAGCCCGACGTCCGGGTTGTAGACGAACGACCAGAGCACCGCGACCACCACCATGGGCAGCATCACCGGGGTGAACAGCGCCACCCGGAACCAGGCCGTGCCACCGCGCCGAGCGGCCAGCAGACCGGCCAGGCACAACCCGACCATCACCTCGAGCACCAACGTGGCCAGGATGTAGAGCGTGACGTGCCAGAACGAGGCCCGGAACAACTCATCCGCGGCGATGTCGCGGTAGTTCTGCAGGCCGACGAACACCCGGGGGCCGAAACCGTCCCACTCGGTGAGGCTGTAGTAGGCAGTCAGGGTCAAGGGCAGCAGCACCGCGAAGCCGAAGACGCTCAGCGCCGGCGCCGCGAACAGGTACGGGGTCCAACCTCGGGTCGGCCTCACCGCGACCTCCTGGGTCGTGTCTGGAGGGAGGGCAGCCGGGATCCTGGCGCCGCCGCCGGAGGGGACGGCGGCGCCAGGCGTCTCGGGCCTGCCTCGACTACTTCAGGGCGGCGAGCGTGGCGAGCGCCTGATCGGGGGTCGCCTTGCCGCCGAGGACCTCGGCCACTGCACGATAGAGCGCCTCGGCCCGCTTCAGGTCGTAACCCGTGTCCGGCGGGTTGACCACGACCGGGGCCTTGGCGGTCAGCTCGCTGAGCCGGGTACTGCGGGCGTCCACCGGCGAGCCCTTGCCGATCGAGACGATCGGGGTGGTCTCGGCCTTGACGAACTGGTCGACGAAGGTCGAGGAGTTGACCATCGCCAGGAACGCCACCGCCAGGTCGATGTTGGCGCTCTTGGCGTTCACCACGTGCCCGGTGGTCACCGCGATCACGCTGTCCTGGTTGCCCTTGCCACCGGTGACCGTCGGCAGGTTGACGTAGTCGAAGTCGAGCCCGGGCGCCTCGTCGATCGCCCAGCTGACCAACCACGAGCCGATCGGGTGCATGGCGGCCTTGCCCCGGAAGAACAGCTGCGCACCCTCGTTGTCGGTGATGGCGTTGGCGCTGGGGTTCACGCACTTGTGGTCCTTCAGTTGCACCACGGCGTCGAAGGCGGGCTTCCAGGTGGCGGCGTCGAACCCGGCGCTGCCGGACAGCGCGGCGTCGTAGGCCTGTTCGCCGACGATCCGCGAGGACAGGTGTGCCAGGAAGTTCCCGGCCGCCCACAGGTCCTTGTTGCCGGAGGCGATCGGGGTGATCCCCTTGCCGTTCAACGTGTCACAGGCCGCCAGCAACTCGTCCCAGGTCTTCGGGGGCGTGACGCCGGCGTCGGCGAGCAGCCTCTTGTTGAACCACAGCACATTGGTCACGTCGGAGGTGTGCGGGATCAGGTACTGCTTGCCGCCGACCTGACCCAGTGCGAGCTGGTCTGCCGTGAACGTCTGCGACAGTGGGGCCTTGGTGGCCTGAGCGCTCAGGTCGGCGGCGAAGCCGTCCTTCACCCGCGTCTCGAGCCGGTGACCCACCCACTCGAAGTAGATGTCCGGGGCGTTGCGACCGTTGAGCAGGTTCGGCAGGCCGATGGTCTGGTACAGGTCGTCGTCCTGGTAGTTCATCTCGACCTTGACGCCGGCGTGCTCGGTCTCGAACTGACGCGCGATCGCGTCCCAGACCTTGATCTGGGCCTCGCCGGGCGAGCCCATGGCCACGCGGAGCACCGGGGGTTCGGCCTTCGCCGATCCGGACGACGTCCCCGAGCCACCGCCCGAGGAACACCCGGTCAGGGCGAGCGCCAATACCGCACCGGCCCCGAGGGCACGCTTCCAGGTGAGCTTCATCGATCCTCCACTGCAGTTTGCGGCGTTGTCGTCGAGAGGTCCTGCCCGCTGCCGCCCTCGGTGACCCCGGTGTCCCGGGCGAATCCGACGGCATCGGACAGCGCCATGGTCAACGCGTCGCCGTAGACGCGTCTCCCGCTGGCGCGCAAGGCGTCGAGGTATTCCTCGGCGGTTGCGGCGATCTGGGTGGGGTGTGCCCCGGCCGCCACGGCGGCAGCGAGCGCGGCCATCGCGGCGGCTCCGATGGCGGCGGTCTGCAGCCAGGGCCGGGCCTCGTCGATCAACGGGTGCCCGGTCACGGCGAGCAGCCGCTCGACGGCCGAGCCGACCCGGTCGGCGGTGACGGCCAACCCCGTTGCCGCACCGGCGTCGTCGCCCAGGCCGAGTCGGAACGCGAACTCCCCCAACGCCTGGGTCACCTCGGGGGCGTCGTCGGCGTTCAGACACGAGCCGCGGACGGCGTCCGCGAAGATCGTGAAGTCGGCCGCCAGGTCGGGGCCGGCGACGTCCTCGATCGCCCGGTGCCAACTCGCCTCGGGGTCGTAGCCCTCGGGATCGGCCAGGTAGTCGGCGATCGTGGCCAGCGGGATCTTGGAGCACTCGGCCAGTTCCATCGGATTGGCCACCACGCCCCGCGCGAACCGGTACAGATGACGGTCTCGGCCCAGGTACGGGCCGAGGTGCAGCTCGTGGGTCATCGCGACGTCGTTGACCGGGTAGTTGTCCCAGTACGTGGGCGGCCGGTTCATGCTGCGGGCCACCGCCGCCGCGTCCGCCAGCGAGATGGACGGCGCGCAGATCGCCCGCCCGGTCCAGAACAGGTCGATCCTCGGGTCGAGTCCGGCGCCGAGCCGGCGCAGCGAGGTCTCCTCACCGGTGCCCCAGTACTCGGTGGGGCACACGATCAGGCCGGCCGCTGGATCGACCTCGCGCAGCCGGGCCGCGACGTTGTTGGCCAGCTCGATCTGCGCCTGCAACAGGTCGTCGAAGGCGGCGACGTCCTCGGGGTGCTGCAGCGTGGTGGGAATGTCGTCGACCAGCAGCCCGAACTCACCGACGCCGAGTGCGGCCACGTCGACGTACTTGGCGAGCAGGGCCTCTCGATCGGTCGCACTGCTGTAGCGCATGGTCAATCCGGGGGACAGGCAGAACACGAAGGTCATTCCTCGTGCGGTGCAGGCAGCGATCAGCTCGGCCAACCGCTCGCGGGTGGCACCCCGGTAGGGCTCACGCCAGCGGTGGCGCATCAGCGGATCGTCCTTGGGGCTGTAGACGAACGTGTTCAGGCCGCGACGGGCCAGAAAGTCGATCATGTCCAGGCGCTGGGCATGGGTCCAGGGGGTGCCGTAGAACCCCTCGACAACGCCTCGGACGGCGAACGGCCCCGGCGCGGGGAGCGGACCGGAGGTCGAGGTCGGGTGGCTCACTGCCCACCCCGAGCACTCGGCGCGGTGGCGAGCAGTCGCTCGTTCACGTCGTCCCCGCCGGCGAGGTTGCTGCTCAGGTAGACCTCGGGCGGTGTGCCGCGCTCGGCCATCAGCGCGACGGCCTCGACCACCACGGCGTTGATCAGCGCGGCACCGATCACCGTCGAGGTCGGGCCGACCCGGGAGGCCATGCCGGCGATCTCGATGGCGGCATCACCGGTCGTGCCGTGGTTGTCCAGCACGATGTCGGCGATCTCGTGCAGCCGGGGGTGGCTGGTGTGCCGCGCCTGGTCCGACCGGGCATGGCGCAGGCTGGTCACGGCGATCACGGTGGCACCGCGCTGGCGGGCCGCCTGGGCCAGCTGCGAGGTGACCGCGTTGCCCCCCGAGTTGGAGATCGCGAAGAGCACGTCGCCGGAGCGGATCGGGTGATGGGCGAGCAACACGTCGGCCAGGCCGTCCAGCCGCTCCAGCGTGGTGCTCAGCGGGGCGTCGGCGTGCAGCATCAGGCCCTCGAACAGGATCGGGCGGATCCGGGCCAGGCCACCGGCCCGGTAGAACGGCTCCTCGGCCAGCAGGTGCGAGTGCCCGGTGCCGAACAGGTGCACCTCACCCCCGCGTGGGTAGGTCTCGGCCACCACGGCAGCAGCCGCCTGAATGGCCGGCCACTCGGTGCCGCGCAACCGTTCCAGCCGGTCGAGACAGTCGGCCAGATAGGACAGCCCGGGCCGTCCGCTGCTGGTGCTGCCGGTGTCGTCGACGGTCATCCCCGCTCCCCTGCGCTCCAGACGTGTACCAGGTGGCCGTAGTGCTCCGGCCGCAGCTCGGCCCCCAGCCGCAGCGCGCCGTCCAGCGGGGTGCCGGACGCCGCGACCACCGTCAGGGGGTCGGCCCCCTCGGGCGCCGGCCGCCGCAGCGCCACCTCGAGCCGAGCGCGCAGCGCGCCCTGCCGGAGCAGCCGCCCACCCAGGGCCACCGGGATCGGCGACCCTGAGTTCGCAGACCCCGGATCCTCGGCACCGCAACGGATCTCCGCGCCGAGCCAGGCCGCCGCCGCGGCAACGGTGCGCACCAATCGGGCTGCGGCGTCGTCCACCACCGCGGTGGCCACCGCGTCGCCACCGGCGGTCGCGGCCAGCACCTCGACCGCGAACCGGGCGATGGCGTCCACCGCCCGCGGCTGCGCGTGCACCGCCTCGGGCAGCACCGCCAGGTCTCCGAACCGCTCCCGGGCGGCCACCGTCAGGGCGGTCGGCGGGCCGTAGCCGTCGCGATGGTGCAGCACGGCGGCCAGGCCGGCGCGTCCGATCCAGAACCCGGCCCCCTCGTCACCCAAGAGGTACCCGTGGCCGTCGAAGAACCGGACCCGTCCGGAGCGGGTCAGCGCGGTGCAGGCCACCCCGGTGCCGGCGATCAGCGAGACCCCGACGCGCTCACCCAGGGCTGCGTGGTGTGCCGTGAGCCGGTCGTCGGTGAGCCAGACCTGCCGGGCCTGCGTCACGGTGGCGATCCGCGTCGCCAGCCGATCCCGGGCCGCCGGGCTCGCCGGCAGCGTGGTGAGCCCGAGGACGACGCGCGCCTGCGGCGGCAGCCGGTGGGCCGTCCAGGCCCGGTGCAGCAACCCGACCAGGGTGTCGTCGGGGTCGCCCTCCAGCCGGCTGATGCCGGGCAGCTCGTACACCGTCGGCGAGCCGGCCCGCTGCACCCGGGTCTGTGACTGGCCGCCGTCCACGCCGACCAGCGGCGAGTTCCGGGCGTCGGTCTCACCCACGACCCACCTCCCGGTGCTGCCCGACGCGATCGGCGCGATCGGCGCGAGCAGTGCGGTCGGCACGGGTCACCTGAGCGGTGAGGGTGTAGCGGTCACCGCGGTAGATGCAGTCGGCCAGCATCACGGTGCGGTGCGCCGGGTCGCGATCGACCATGCGGATGCTCAGGCAGGGCTGCTGATCGGCGATGTCGAGCAGGGCGGCTGTCGCGGCGTCCGGCAGCACCGGTTCGACGGTCACCTGGGCGGTGGTGGTGACGATGCCGTAGCGGCGGCCGAGCACCTCGTAGAGCGAACCGTCGAGGTCCTGCGGGCTCAGACCGGGCACCGAGCGGCTCGGTATCCACACCGTCTCGACCGCGAACGGGGTGCCGCTGCCCAGCCGCAGCCGCTGCACCCGGGTCACCGGGGCATCCACGTCGATACCCAGACCGGCGGCCAGGGACGGGGTGGCGCCGGACTGCTCCAGTCCCAGCAACCGCGAGCTCGGCGTCAACCCGCGTCGGCGCATATCCTCGCTGAACGAGGTCAGGCCCAGGGTGCGCACCACCGGGCGGGGCCGGGCGTAGGCACCCGAGCCGGGACGGCGCTCGACCAGCCCCTCACGCACCAGGTCGTCGACCGCTCGGCGCAACGTCATGCGGGCGACGCCGTAGCGGGTACACAGTTCTCGTTCGCCGGGCAACCGTCCGCCCGCCTCCAGCCGCGAGACCAGATGGCGCAGCGACGTGGCCACGATCTGGCGCGGCGTCGGGAGCGAGTCGGTGGTCATCACGCAGGATTAGAGCCCGCCAGGGCGTCGACGACAAGGCGTTGATAGACCAGTTGGGCGATCACCGCAGTGATTGATGCCCCTGGTACAGGGGATGTAACCGACTTGTGACCACCGTGGAGGTAGACCAGTTGCGGCAGTTCAGATCAGCACAACCGTGCGACATGCCCGGCGCCTATCGGGTGTGTCTGCTCACCGGCGACGCCGGCGAGGACGCCTCCGGTCGGCACGACAACCCCGATCTGCTGGGACACACCTACGTCGGGCCGTACCTGGCCGCCGACGACGGCCTGAACCTGGTGGTCGTCGACTCCGAGGGGGTCTGCGGCTACCTGCTGGCCACCGCGGACACGACACGGTTCGAGCGCTGGCGTGAGGCCGAGTGGCTCCCCGCGCTGCGGGCGCAGTACCCGATCGGTTCGGGCACCCCGCGGGACGGCGAGCTGACCGGGCTGCTGCACCACCCCCCGTGCAGCCCGCCGGAGCTGCTCACCGACCATCCGGCCCACCTGCACATCGACCTGCTGCCGCGCGCGCAGGGGCAGGGTTGGGGACGACGCCTGATGGACCACCTGGCGGACACGCTGCAGGCGCGCGGCGTCCGGGGGGTGCACCTCGGGGTGAGCCCGGACAATGCCCGAGCCCGCGGCTTCTACGCCCGCCTCGGGTATCGCGAGCTCCTGCAGGGCGACGACGTCATCTACCTCGGCCTGGGCCTCCGCCGACAAACCCCTCCGTGATCCCCCGCCGTGATCATGCAATCCGCGCACAAATCCACCGTGATCATGTAATCCGTGCACAGTGTCCGCCAGCGTGCGCAGATAGTCCGATCACCACGATGGCGGCGGGTGGGCCGATCGGGTGAACGGAGTCGAACAGGCGTTCGGGTCAACGGGTTGCCGATGTTATCGTCGAAGCAGGGTCGAGCGTCCGTGGTGGTGTACCGGAAGGCAACCCGATGAGCAGCGCCCCTCGCATTTTTCGTGCCATCCCCGACGGCCCGGTGACTCCGGCGTCCTCCCCGATCGCCGTGATCGTCGCCATGCACTGGTCAACGGGTGAGGTGACCGACATCCGGGCCGAGGCCCTGGCGTGGACCCGCGAGGCCGTCCAGGTGCGATGGACGCCGTCCGGCGGCACCGAGCGCACCGACTGGGTCACGGCGGCCGACGTCCGACGGGTCACCCCCGGCGCTCGACCGGCGGCGCCTCGGGGAGCCAGCGCCGGCGACCTGCCCCGCAGCCCGAACCGACACCGGCCGCGGTGGTGACACCCGGTGCAGACCGACACCGGACGGCGCCAGCCGGCGCCCAACGATCGCCAGGGCGAGCAGGGGTGGCCAGAGGTCGGCCACGGTGAGGCCATGACCGGCGGAGATCGTCCACAACACCGCCACCTCGAACGCCTGATTCGCTCGTGACCACATCAGCGCGCAGGCCACGAAGGCCAGGTGGGCCGGGCCACTGGGACGCACCACTGCCCAGAGCGCCGACCCCACCATCAGGCCCAGGACCAGCAGTTGGTGCTCCCGCGGGATACCGCCCAGGGCATCGCCGACCACCATCGCGTCCATCGCGGCCCAGCCGGGTGGCGGGCCGCCCACCGTGTTCGTCACCCGAAGGCCGTCGGCAGGTCACGGCGCGGGCTTCAGCCCACCGGCCGACCCCGTGAACGCATGAGGAAAATTTCACGTAGTTATCACGTTTCTCTGCCATCTCCCCCCGAAGACCAGCCCTGCGCTGCTAGAAACGTGCTCATCGAGATCGGGGACTTGATGGCGCGCAGCGTTTGTCCGACCGGTGCTGCGTGGCGCCTCGTGCGCCCTCCCTCATCCATCAGGCGGTCTTGCCGGCGGGGGCTGTTCTCAGCTTCCACTCATGGCTCATCTGGCGATGACGAACGTGGCGACGGAGGACGAACGGTATGAGGGTCACCTCGACGGGACGACGGCTGCCGGCTCTGTACCTGGCACTGATCGCGCTGCTCGGCGTGCTGGTGCCGGCGCTGGCGACAGCTCCAGCCCGCGCGGCCGGGTCCGGCATGGTGAGCTTCACCTTCGACGACGGCAAGAGCAGCCAGTACGCCAACGCACGGCCGATTTTGAACACGGCCGGGGTCAAGGGCACCTTCTTCATCATCGGTGACGCCTTCACCTGGGGCGCCACCAACATGAACGCCGCTCAGGTCAAGACCCTGGCCACCGACGGCCACGAGATCGGCAACCACACCCAGAACCACCCCTACCTGACCAGCCTCAGTTCCCGTCAGATCCGCGCCGAGTTCACCCAGTCCCAGAACGCCATCGCCGCCGCCACCGGCATCACCCCGAAGAACTGCGCCTACCCCTACGGCGCCAGCAACGCCACCGTGCAGAACATCGCCAAGACCTACTTCACCAGTTGCCGTGGCGTCACCGGCGGTCAGAACACCCTGGGCTCGAACACCTACGACCTGCGCACCTACTACGTGCAGACCTCCACCACGGCGGCGCAGATCCGGGCAGCGGCCGACCAGGCCAAGGCCAACAACACCTGGCTGGTGCTGATCTACCACGGTGTCGGCACCGTCCAGTCCAGCGACGACGTGTCCACCAGCACCTTCACCGCCCACGTCAACGCGGTGAAGGCCGCCGGCGTCCCCACCGCGACCGTCGCCCAGGCTCTGGCCGGCGGAGTCCCGACGCCGACCCCGACCCCGACGCCGTCCGCCTCGGTGACCCCGACGCCGACACCCACCCCGTCGAAGTCCGTCACCCCGACGCCCACGCCGACGCCCACCCCGTCGAAGTCCGTCACCCCGACGCCCACCCCGACACCGACGCCGACCCCGACGGTCACTCCCACGCCGACCCCGACCCCGTCGCCGTCCGTCACCCCGACCCCGACACCCACCCCGTCGCCGTCCGTCACCCCGACACCGACACCGACCCCGACGCCGACACCGACGCCGTCCGCCTCCGTCACACCGACACCGACACCGACACCGACGCCGTCCGCCTCGGTGACCCCGACGCCGACACCCACCCCGTCGAAGTCCGTCACCCCGACACCGACGCCGTCAGCGACGCCCACTCCGACGCCCACTCCGACCCCGGCCACCTCGGGCATGGTGAGCTTCACGTTCGACGACGGAAAGATCGGCCAGTACACCACCGCCAAGCCGATCCTGAGCGCTGCCGGGGTGAAGGGCACCTTCTTCATCATCGGTGACGCGTTCACCTGGGGCGGCACCAACATGAACGCCACCCAGGTCAAGGCCATGGCCACCGACGGCCACGAGATCGGCAACCACACCCAGAACCACCCCTACCTGACCAGCCTCAACTCCACCCAGATCCGCGCCGAGTTCACCCAGTCCCAGAACGCCATCGCCGCCGCCACCGGCATCACCCCGAAGAACTGCGCCTACCCCTACGGCGCCAGCAACGCCACCGTGCAGACCATCGCCGCGACGTACTTCACCTCCTGCCGCGGCGTCACCGGCGGTCAGAACGTTCGCGGTGCCAACCTGTACGACCTGCGCACCTACTACGTGCAGACCTCCACCACGGCGGCGCAGATCCGGGCAGCGGCCGACCAGGCCAAGGCCAACAACACCTGGTTGGTGCTGATCTACCACGGTGTCGGCACCGTCGAGTCCAGCGACGACGTCACCGGCGCCACCCTGACCGCCCACGTCAACGCGGTGAAGGCCGCCGGCGTCCCGACCAAGACCGTCGCCGAGGCCCTCGGCGGCGGCACCCCACCCACTCCGACGCCGACTCCGACGCCGTCTGCCTCGGTGACCCCGACGCCGACCCCCACCCCGTCTGCCTCGGTGACCCCGACGCCGACGCCGACCGCCAGCGTGCCCGCGCCCACCCAGGGCGTGGTCAGCTTCACCTTCGACGACGGCAAGCTGAGCCAGCTCGACTACGCCGTCCCGGCACTGAACGCCAACGGCATCAAGGGAACCTTCTTCATCATCGGCGACGCCCTCACCTGGGGTGCCCCGCACATGAACGCGACCCAGCTGCGCAGCGTGGCGAACGCCGGTCACGACATCGGCAACCACAGCCAGAACCACCCCTACCTCGGCTCGATGAGCACCAGCGAGATCCAGGCGGAGTTCAGCCAAGCGCAGAGCGCCATCACCGCTGCGGCGGGGGTCACTCCGAAGGCCTGCGCCTACCCGTACGGCGACTACAACGCCACCGTGCAATCCGTGGCGGCGCAGTTCTTCCGGGGCTGCCGGACGACGGACGGTGGGGTCAATGCCCTCAGCCCCAGCCGGTACGCGCTGCGGACGCTCTACGTGCACAACGACACCAGTGCCGCCGAGATTCGAGCCGCAGCCGACGAGGCTCGGGCCAGCAACACCTGGTTGATCCTGACCTACCACGCGGTCGGGGTGAACGACAGCGGCTACAGCGGTGACGAGGTGACCACCCAGCAGTTCGCCGATCACATCGCCGCGGTGAAGGCCTCCGGGGTCTCGATCCGCACGGTCTCCCAGATGCTGGGCTGACCTCGCTCGACGAAGGCCCCGCCCCCGGGGGCGGGGCCTTCGTCGTCCCCGCGGACTCCCTCGGGCCGGTCAGTTGTCGATGACGACCTGGACGTCGCCGGTAGAGGTCCGGGCGAGCAAGGGCCGCCCCGATGCCGGATCGCTCGCCACCTCGACCCGGGTGTCCCCGACATCGGTCCCGGCCTGGACGGCGAAGCTCTCGCCCGACGCCACGGCCACCCGAACGTCGCCGGTGGCCGAGATGGCCCGCACCGAGGGCGTCCCGGCCGAGACGAACACCCGGACATCACCGACCGAGGTCTCGGCCGAGAGGTCGGCGCCCGCGCCGCCGCCGTGCACGATCACGTCCCCCACGTCGGTGACCGCGGTGACGTCCGCCGACGTCGGATCGACCCGAATGTCGCCCATGCTGGTGGACACCCGCACCGGCGATCCGGGGGCGACCACGAGCTCGACATCGACAGTGCACAACGCACCGATGGGTGGGCAACTCGCCCGAGCCTCGACCCGCCCGTCCACCTGGCGAAGACTGTGGGACGGCGACCAGAAAGCCCACCGCAGACGTTGTTCCAGCCGCGGACGTTCGCCGGGGGCCGCCACCCGGACGGTGATATCGCCGACGTCCGTGGTGGCCTCCACCACGGCAGCCGTCTCGGGGAGCCATTGCGTGTCGACGCGGCTCTGCCGACCCAGGTAGCCGGCCACCGTGATCGCCTGGAAGAGCACCGCGGTCCCGGCCAGACTCCCCAGGACGATCCGTACCGTGCGGACGGGGGCCATGTCAGTTCTCCTCCGCTCGCTGCATCCAGCGCAACACGGCGAGCACCCGGCGATGGTCGGTCTCGGCGGGGCTGAGGTCGAGCTTGGTGAAGATGCCGGAAACGTGCTTCTCGACTGCGCCCTCACTCACCACCAGGGCAGCCGCGATGGCTGTGTTCGAGCGCCCCTCGGCCATCAGCGCCAACACTTGCGACTCGCGAGGTGTCAACCGCTGCAACGGATCTCGCCGACGCGCCCGGGTGAGCAGCTGCAACACCAGCTCCGGGTCGAGCGCTGTACCACCGCCCGCCACCCGCCGGACCGCCTCGACGAAGTCGGCGACGTCGGCCACCCGGTCCTTGAGGATGTAGCCGACCCCGGTGGGACGTCCCGCCACCAGGTCCGTGGCGTAGTTCTCCTCGACATACTGGCTGAGCACCAGAACCGCCGTGTCCGGGTGTTCCTGCCGGATCACCAGTGCGGCCCGCACCCCCTCGTCGGTGAACGTGGGCGGCATCCGAACGTCGACCAGCGCCAGGTCCGGCTGATGCACAGCGACCGCGCGCAGCAACTGCTCCGCGTCGGAGCAGGCCTGCACGACCTCCATGCCGGCATCGGAGAGCAGCCGCACCAGGCCCTCACGCAGCAGCACCGAGTCCTCGGCGATGACAATCCGCAACGCGCCGTCCTGAACACCCGAGCCGCTCACGACACCCCACCCATCGGCAACTCCATCACCAGACGCGTACCACGACCCGGCGGTGACTCGACCACCAGCGTGCCGTCGACGGCGGCGAGCCGCTGCCGCAACCCACCCAACCCGGTGCCCAGCGCAGGGTCGGCGCCACCCACTCCGTCGTCGCTCACCACGATGCGCAGTACCTCGGCACCCGCGGCCGACCCGACGGTGCCCGCCTGCACCCGGGCCGTCTGGGCGCGCGCGTGTTTGGCGATGTTGGTCAGGGCCTCGGAGACACAGAAGTAGGCGATGGCCTCGACCGTGGCGTCCGGGCGACGGGGCAGGGTCACATCGACCTGCACCGGCACCGGCGAGCGCGCGGCCAGCGCCGACAACGCGGCGTCCAGGCCCCGGTCGGTCAGCACCGGCGGGTGGATCCCCCGCACCACCTGCCGCAGTTCGATGATGGCCTCCTTCGAAGCGGCGTGAGCGCGGTCGATCAGCGAGCGGACGGCGGCGGCGTCCTCGGCATCGCCGGTGTCCAGCTTGACCCGGGCCATGCCCAGGTCCATGGCGATGGCGACCAGGCGCTGCTGGGGGCCGTCGTGCAGATCGCGCTCGATGCGTCGGCGCTCCGTCTCGGCCACCTCGACCGCACCGGCCCGGGTCTCGGTCAGGGTGTGCACCCGTTCGGTCAGCGCCGCGACCTGCTGCCGCCCGCCCTGGCCGATCAACCAGTCGGCCAGGGCCACGTCGACCCCGACGAACACCCTCGCCACCAGGGGCGAGACCAGCAGCAGGGCCGCGCCGAGCAGCCAGACCAGCGGGCTCGCCGCGACACTGCCGATCACCGGGACGGCGAGCCCGTCGTCCGGCAGCCAGGTGGCGTACCCCGGCACGGCGAACAGCGCCACTCCCGTGCCCAGCAGCGCCAGGATCACCGAGCCCCCCACCACGCCCCACAGCGCGATCAGCGCCAGATGGCCCTGGGCCCGCCAATCGCTCGGGTCGAGCATCCAGCGACGCCACCAGGGCGCGTTCATCGCGGTCATCGCGCTGGGCGCCGGGGCCGGTACCCGGGTGCCGACCAGGGCGAACAGCCGCAGCCGTTCGAAGTGGGCCAGCACCCGGCCCAGCCAGAGCGTCGGGATCAGCAGTGGCACCCCGATGGCGAACACCGGGACCAACACCACGGCGGTGATCAGCAGCGAGCTGATGGTGAGGTAGATCGCCGCGAGTAACAGGTCGGTGATCAGCTGAACCGCCGCGCCCCAGCCCCACAACCAGGTGCGGGCGACGGCGTGGGGCCACCCGAGTGGGGGGGCCGTGGGCATCGAGGTCACTCCCCGAGGCTAGAAGCCCGGCGATGCGCCGTACATCCGGCGGGCCGCAGCCGCGGGCGGGGGGATAACCCCACCCCCGATCGGGCAGTGGGCACCAGTGATTCGTCGCCCCGATCGCAGCACGGTGGACGGTATGAAGACACCACTGCCATCGCCCCGGACGGCGCAGCCATCGTCCGGCGCACGCACGCTCGATCCCGTCCCCCCGCTGCGCGGCGCGAGTGGCTGGAGCCTGCGGCATCGCTGGACGACGCTGCTCGGCGCGCTGCTGATCGTCGCCGGTGCCGTCGTCCTGCTGACCGGTGGCCTGAAGACCACCGCCCCGGCCGAGCAACTGATCGGTGACTCCGCACGGGCCGAGAAGATCCGAGCCAGCGCCGACTTCGGCGACCGACCGATCGAGAACGTCGTGATCAGCCGCCCCGGCACTCCCGCGCCGGTACTGGACGAGGCCACGGCGGCCGCCGTCGCCACCGAGTTGCGCGCCGCGTATCGGGGGCTGAAAGGCATTGCCGCCGTGTCCGATCCGGTGCTCTCCTCGGATCGCCGGGTGCTGCTGCTGCCGGTGGCGCTGGACGCCGCGCCCGACACGATGACCGAACCGCCGGCCGGAGCGGTCAGCGCCCAGGACGCCGTCGGGCCGATGCTCGAGGCCACCCAGCGCGTCGCCGCGGCGCACCCCGAGTTGCGCATCGGCCAGGTCGGCCCCGGGTCGATCAATGCCGAGGTGGGCGAGCAACTGGACGCCGACTTCCGTCGCGCCGAGCTGGTCAGCCTGCCGGTCACCCTGGCCATCCTGCTGTTCGCCTTCGGCGCCGTGGTGGCCGCCGGCGTGCCGGTACTGCTGGGAATCGCCGCGGTCGCGACGGCCCTGGGCCTGACCGCGCTGGCCTCGCGGCACCTGATCCCGGTCCACCCGAACGCCCAGCCGATGGTGCTGTTGATCGGGCTGGCCGTGGGCGTCGACTATGCCCTGTTCGTGCTGCGCCGGGCTCGGGAGGAGCGTGCCCGCGGGTACTCGGCCACCGACTCGGTCGTCATCGCCACCCGCCACGCCGGACGCGCCGTGATGATCAGTGGGATCACCGTGGTGGTGGCCATGGCCGGCATGCTCGTCGCCGGTGGCCTGTTCACCTCGATCGCCGTCGGCACCGTGCTCGTGGTCACGGTCGCCGTCCTGGCCTCGGCCACCGTCCTGCCCGCCGTGCTGGGCCTGCTCGGCGACCGCGTCGAGGCCCTCCGTCTCCCCTTCCGCCGCCGTCCCACCCCCGCCCCCGCCCCCGATGAGCGCGATGTCACATTGCACTCGTCCAGCGAGCGTGATGTCACATTGCGCTCGCCCGGGGTGAGCGGATTCTGGGCCAAGCTGGCGGGAATGGTCACTCAGCGTCCCGCGGTGTGGTCGGGGGTGGCCGCCGTCGCGCTCGTGGCGCTTGCCCTCCCGGCGCTCGGCATGCGGACGGCGCTGCCCGGGGCCGAGAGCCTGCCCAGCAGTTTCGCCACCGTGGACGCCTACAACCGACTGTCCGCCGCGTTCCCCCAGGACGGCACCACGGTCGACGTCGTCGTCAAGACCCCGGCCAGCGCCGCGGAGCGCGTGGAATCCGCTCTGGCCCAAGGGTTCCGGACGGCGCTGCGCACCGGCCAAGTGGTCGGCGAGGCCCCGGAGATCACCGCCTCCACCGACCGGACGGTGCACGTGCTGTCCCTGGCGGTGCCGTTGCAGGAGAGTGATCCGGCCATGGACGACGTGGTCGCCCGGGTGCGGGCCGAGGTGGTGCCGGTCATCACCTCGAACCTGAACGGGGTGAGCGCCGAGGTGAACGTGGGCGGCGCAGCAGCCGGGTCCGACCTGGCGATCTGGATGACCGACCGACTGGTTCCGGTGGTGGCCTTCGTGCTGGTGCTGACCCTGCTGGTCATGCTGGTGGCCTTCGGCTCACCCGCCCTCGCCCTGGCCACGGTGGGGTTGAACCTGCTCTCGGTGGCAGCCGCGTACGGGGTGATGACCCTGGTGTTCCAGCACACCTGGGCCGAGGGGCTGTTCGACTTCACCTCGATCGGTTCGATCGCCTCCTGGCTGCCCTTGGTGCTGTTCGTGATCCTCTTCGGGTTGTCGATGGATTACCACGTGTTCGTGGTCAGCCGGGTCCGCGAGGCCTACTCGGCCGGCGCGACGCCGCGTGAGGCGGTGCGGCTCGGTGTGGCCCGCTCGGCGGGGGTGGTGACCAGCGCGGCCGTGGTCATGGTGGCAGTGTTCGCGATCTTCGCGACGCTGTCGTCGCTGGAGATGAAGGAGCTGGGCATCGGTCTGGCCAGCGCAATCCTGATCGACGCCACCGTGGTGCGCGGAGTGTTGCTGCCCGGCGTCCTGGCCCTGCTCGGACAACGCGCCCACACCGGCCCGCGCTGGATCCCGGTGCTGCACCACTGACCCCACCCAACCCGCTCATGCTCCGCGGCTGGCGCTCGATGCTCCGTTGGTAGCCCACCTGGGCTTCCTGCGCGGAGCATGACGGGGCACCCGCGGAGCATGAGCGGGTTTGCGGTGGGGCCAGGTGACCGGCGGTGGTCAGGTGGGAGAAGGGCTACGCCGGGCCGACGCGTCGTCCGGTGAGCTCGTCGACGTGAAGCCGCAGGACGACGTCCCGGTCGCCGTGCGCCCACGCTTCGAGCTTGCGGTGGGCGAGGGCGACCAGCTCGGCGTCGTCCTCGCGGTGCAGCCGTCCGGTGGCGATCACCGACCAGCCCGAGCGACCGGCCGCCGACGCGCTGTCGACCTCGTAGACCACCTCGAGCCCCGGCCCCCCGCCGGGCCCCTCGTCGGTCAGGTGACGCACCAGCCAGGCGTCCGGCGCGGTGCGGAAGAACACCCCCTCGCGATACACCAGGTGATTCAAGACGATGATCTTCGGTTTGCCCTCCGCCACCAGGGCCAGGCGCCCGACCTGGGTTGCGGCCAGCAGCCGGGAACACGCTGCCGGGTCGAGGGTCTCGATCTGCTCGTCCGGTTCGAACACCGCCATCTGGTCCACCCCTCGTCCCCCCGAACCTGCTGAACGCCCGGGCCGGACGGCCCGACGTGACACGCCCCACCTTCCCGCGGTTCCCCCGACCGGACAAACGGCGCCGCCCACCCCTGGCGACACCGAGGGCTCCGAGCGGGTTACCGTGTGCGCGTGTCCTTGCGCAGAGCTCGGCCCGCACCGCGGGTCGGCGGGTAGTCCGACGGGGGTCGAGGCGTGGCCAACTGGTTCATCAACGTCGACGGGTTCACCTCGGGCCCGCATCCGGTGGACCACGTGCGTCACTGGGTCACCCATCGGCAGTTGCCCGAGACCACCCTGTTCTGGCCGGACGGCGGCAGCACCTGGCTGCCCGCCGTCCAGGCGGCGCCCCTGATCGTCGGATCAGGCGGGCCGGCGCCCGCACCCTGGGCACGGACGGCGCCCACCCCCGGCCCGGTCGCCCGGCCGACGGCCGCTCCCGCGCCCGCATCGACTCCCCTGCCCGCACCCAGCCCCCTACCCCAGCCCAGCCCCGGGCCTGCCCCCGGGATGCCTCAGCACCAGGGCATGCCTCAGCACCAGGGCATGCACCACCCCGGCGCCGGGCCGAGTGCACCAACGCCGGCCGAGACCTCCTACCCCGGCCATGCGACGTACTCCGCCCCGTACGCCGCCGCCTACGCACCCCCGCAGGGCGCGCCCCACGGCTACGGCTACCCCGCGCACCAGGCGCAACGCGGCGGGCTGCACGCCTTCGCCGACCGGTTGGCCGACTTCGCCGGTGTCGAACGGATCACCGGTTTCCGTCCCCGCGAGCTGATGTCCCTGGCCTTGCGCAAACACAGCCAGGACGAACTGGAGCAGACCTTCGCCACCGGACTACCGGGCTTCACGCCACCACTGGACAAGGTGCTCTCGGACTGGCCCAAGCCGTGGATCTTCGTCCGGCTGTACGCGACCGCCTCGATGCTGTTCCTGGGGTTCGTGGCCCTGGTCGAGATCTTCGAGAACTACAACCTGCTGCCCGGACTGCTGGTGGTGGGCAGCTTCGCCGTCCCGCTCTCGGTGCTGGTGTTGTTCTTCGAGCTCAACACCCCCCGCAACATCTCGCTCTACGCCATCACCCGGGCCTTCCTGATCGGCGGCGTGATCTCCCTGGCGATCACGCTGGTACTGATCCAGTTCGGCAACAGTCAGAACGCGATCCTCGGACCGCTGCTCACCGGCATCCTCGAAGAGGTCGGCAAGCTGCTCGCGGTGTTCGTGATCGCCCTGCGCATGCCCGGCCTGCGCTACCCCTGGATCCTCAACGGCATGCTGTTCGGGGCCGCGGTCGGCGCGGGTTTCGCCGCCTTCGAGTCCGCCGGCTATGCCATGACGACCATGCTCAGCCAGAGCAACGAGACCGGACTGGGGGTCGGCCCGGCGATCACCGTGATCTTCCTGCGGGGGGCGCTGGCCCCGTTCGGCCATGTGGTGTGGACCGCCCTGGCCGCCGGTGCCCTGTGGCGGGTCAAGCGCGATCGGGGCATGAGCCCGGCCATGCTGGTCGACCTGCGGGTGCTGCGGGTGCTCGCGATGGTGATCGCACTGCACGCCATCTGGGACTTCGGCGTCCAACTGCCGTTCATGCTCAAGTACGCCGCACTGGGGGTGACGGCATGGGTTCTGGTGTTGGGCATGGTCACCGCAGGCTTGAAGCAGATCAAGGCCACCCAGGTCAACGCCGCCCGCGGCGGTCCCGGCCTGCCGCAGGCCACAGCTCTGCAACCGAGCGTGCCGCCGGTCGGCAGCCGTTGAGCTCCGCTCGTCGGCCCGTCCACGACACCCAGCGACCGGCTGGGTGACCAACGAGGAACCATTGCGTAGGTTGAGCCTCTGGAACTGCACCAGCAGTGCACGTCGATCCTGGCCCCACCAGGCCGTAAGGATGAGGGAGTCCATCGCATGAGCCACACCTGTCGCATCGAGCTCGACGGAACGTCGCACGACTTCCCGGTGGTCGAGGGCACCGAGAACGAGCTGGCCATCGACATCAGCAAACTGCGCGACACGACGGGCTACATCACCCTGGACGACGGCTACGGCAACACCGGGTCGTGCAAGTCGGCCGTCACCTACATCGACGGGGACGCCGGCATCCTGCGCTACCGCGGCATCCCCATCGAGACGCTGGCCGAGCACAGCTCGTTCATCGAGGCCGCCTGGCTGGTGATCTTCGGCAAGCTGCAGACCCCCGCGGACCGCGACCGGTTCAGTGACCTGCTCACCGAGAACTCCGCCATGCCGCTGAGCATGCGCAAGCACTTCGACGCCTTCCCGCCGAACGCGCACCCGATGGCCATCCTGTCGGCCATGATCAATTCGCTCAGCGTGCACGAGCCGCAGGCCCACATCGACGACGACTGGGCGCTCGAGGTGGTCGCCGCCCGGCTGATCTCGAAGGTGCGCACGATCGCCGCCGCGAGCTACAAGTCCTCGATCGACCAGGCGATCATGCACCCGCGCTACGACCTGAAGTACGTCGACAACTTCCTGCACATGATGTTCTCGCAGCCCTATCACGAGTACCACCCGTCCCCCGAGGTCTCGCGGGCGCTCAACCTGTTCCTGTTGCTGCACGCCGACCACGAGCAGAACTGCTCCACCAGCACGGTGCGCATGGTGGCCTCGAGCCAGGCCAACATGTACGCCAGCTGCGCCGCGGGGGTCTGCGCACTGTGGGGTCCGTTGCACGGTGGCGCCAACGTCGCGGTGATGGACATGCTGCAGGAGATCAAGGAGCGCAAGATCCCGGTCTCCGAGTACGTGCGCAAGGTCAAGGACAAGGAGGACGGCGTCAAGCTCATGGGCTTCGGCCACCGGGTCTACAAGAACTTCGACCCGCGTTCGAAGATCCTGCGCGACGCCGCCGAGAAGGTGCTCGCCCAGAGCGGCGGCGGCGACGAGCTGCTCGACATCGCCACCGAGCTGGCGGATGCCGCGCTCAACGACGACTACTTCATCGAGCGCAAGCTCTACCCGAACGTCGACTTCTACTCGGGCATGATCCTGCGAGCCATCGGCATCCCCACCAACATGTTCACGGTCATGTTCGCGATCGGCCGCATGCCGGGCTGGATCGCCAACTGGAAGGAGATCCACGACGACCCGAAGTCGCGGATCTACCGGCCGCGCCAGGTATACATCGGCAACACCCAGAGCGAGTGGGTCCCGCGCGACGCTCGCGGCTGATCCGCCTCCCCTCTGCGTCATGACCCCGATCCCGGACGGCGTGCGCCGGCTCGCCGACGCCGCCGTCCGGATCGCGGGGGTCAAGGCCGTGACCCTCGGCGGCTCGCATGCCACGGGGATGGCCGACGCGGGCTCCGACATCGACCTGCACGTCTATTGGCGCTCGCCCCTGGCTGCAGCTGCCGACCGCGCGGCCGTCCTGGCCCCGGCCCTCGACGAGGCCGGCCCGGTCCGGGAACTCACGGCCTGGGGCCTCGAGGATCACGCGATCCTGGACGGCGTCCCGGTCGAGCTGGTCTACGTCGAACTCGACCCGTTGCGCGCCGAGATCGACCGAGCGATCGAGGTCGGCCTGGACGGCGAGGCGTTCGCCACCGCGGTTCTGCACAGCGTGACCGCAGGCCCGCTGCTGGCCGACCCGGACGGCGAGCTGGCGAGCTTGCGCGCCCGGCTGGCCGACTACCCGCCGGCGACCTACCGGCGTCAACTCGACGTGCTCCCCGGCTTGCTGCACGCCTATCTCGGCCAGCTCACGAAGGCCCGCTCACGCGGGGACCTGCTGTTCGTCCAACACCGCCGCTACAGCGTGCAGCTGGTCTGGTTCGCCCTGCTGTTCGCGCTGAACCGCCGCTATCACCCCGGCGAGAAGCGATTGCTCGACCACGGTGAGCGCTGCGCCGTCCGGGTCGCCGGCCAACGCGAACGGTGGGAACAGATCGCCGAGTTCGGGGCCAGGGATCCCCGGCTGCCCACCGCCCTGGCCGGCCTGGTGGCCGACCTCGTCGCGCTCATCCCTGAAGGTCCAGCACCATCCCCGAGCTCTCGGGGCGAAAGCCCACCGACCGCAGATAGCTGATGTGACTGGCGGTGTCGGCCGGGGCGACCAGCCGGGTGAGGCCGATGTCGCGGAACACCCGCGCACCCGGGCCGTAGAGCCACCGTCCGAGACGTGAGTCGCGGTACGGCTTCAGCACATAGTCGAGGACGACGACCAGCTCATCGCCCTCGCGACGCCCCACCAGTGCCCCGGCGGGCAGACCGTCACGGGTGAGCAGCCAGGCGCACGAATCCGGTGTCACCCCGGCGAAGTCCGGCTGGAACTGCCGGATGTCGGCGTCGTGGCTGTGCAGGAAGTCGAGCAGGAACGGAGCATCGACGGCGATCGGGACGGCGCCCAGATCGCGGCCCGAGCGCGAGAACTCCTTGCGCAGGAACCAGAGATTCAGCATCGCGATGCACGCATTGGTGATCACGACCGGGATCGATCCGATCAGCAGGCCGTACGCCACGAAGACGACCGAGCCGGCCAGCGAGATCACCCGCAGCCGGACCACGGAGGTCATCGCCAGGGAGATCACGACCAGGGCCGAGGCGAGGTAGCCGATCAGCTCGACGCTACCGAAAGAGGGCATCCGGCCATGCTAGTTTCCCGGCCCGGACGAGCCCTTCACCTGCGCGGATGACATGCTGAACGCCATGACGACCGGCGGCTCGACCCCCCTGCGCATCGGCTACAAGGCCTCGGCCGAACAGTTCAGCCCCCAGGACCTGGCGCGCTACGCCGTCCTGGCCGAACAGGTGGGCCTCGACAGCGTCACCATCTCGGACCACTTCCAGCCCTGGCGCCTGACCGGCGGGCACGCGCCGTCCTCGCTGGTGTGGCTGTCGAACGTGGCGGCCCGCACCGAGCGCGTGCTGCTCGGGACGTCGGTGCTCACCCCGACGTTCCGCTACAACCCCGCGATCATCGCCCAGTCGTTCGCCACGCTGGCCTGTCTCGCCCCGGGTCGGGTGATGCTGGGTGTGGGCACCGGGGAGGCGCTCAACGAAGTGGCGGTCGGGGCCGTGGGCACCGGTGAGGACGCCTGGCCCGAGTTCAAGGAGCGGTTCGCCCGGTTGCGCGAGGCGGTCGACCTGATCCGTCGGCTGTGGACGCAGGATCGGGTCGACTTCGAGGGCACCTACTACCGCACCGCGGATGCCGCGATCTACGACCGCCCGGACCAGGTGGTGCCGATCTACATCGCCGCCGGCGGCCCGGTGGTCGCCAAGTACGCCGGCCGGGTCGGTGACGGCTTCATCGCCACCTCGGGCAAGGGTCGCGAACTGTACGCGGACAAGCTGATTCCCGCTGTGGCCCAAGGAGTTTCCGATTCCGGCCGCACCGGGGGCGCCGTGGACCGGATGATCGAGATCAAGGTCTCGTGGGACCCGGATCCCGCCCTCGCCCTGGAGAACACCCGGTTCTGGGCGCCGCTGTCGCTGTCCGCGGAGCAGAAGCACTCGATCCACTCCCCCGCCGAGATGGAGGCCGCCGCCGACGCCCTGCCCATCGAGCAGGTGGCCACCCGGTGGATCGTCGCCTCTCGACCCGAGGACGTGGTCGGAGCGGTGAAGCTGTACACCGACCTCGGGTTCAACCATCTGGTGTTGCACGGCCCGGGTCATGACCAGGAGCGTTTCCTGCGGACCTTCGCCGACCAGGTGCTGCCGGGCCTGCGTGAACTCGTGCCTCAGTCGATCTGAACGACGACCCCCGACGCCAGCAGACCGTCGACCTCCACCTCGCTGAAGCCCCGCGCCAGCAACACGTTTCGCGTGTCGGCGCCGGCCGACCGGGCGGGCGTCGGCTCGCCCGCGGGGGTGGCCGAGAACCGCGGCGCCACCCGGGGTTGCACCACGCCGTCCACCTCGGTGAACACCCCACGGGCGGCCAGGTGCGGGTGGGACGGCGCCTCGCTCAGTCCCAGCACCGGGGCCACACAGGCATCGCTCCCGTCGAACCGAGCCGCCCATTCGTCGCGGGTCCGCGTGGCGAAGAGCTCGGTGAACAGCCGCCGCTGCTCGGGCCAGGTCGCCTCGTCCCACTGTGCCCGGCGCAGGTCCTCGCGTTCGCCCAGCCCCAAGCCGTCGAGCAGCGCAGCGTAGAACTGCGGCTCCAGCGGCCCGACGGCCACGAACCTGCCGTCCGCGCAGCGGTAGGTGTCATAGAACGGCAGCCCGCCGTCCAGCATGTTCACGCCACGTTCGTCGCGCCACAAACCGGTGCCGTACATGGCGTACACCATCGTCACCAGCGACGCTGTGCCGTCCACCATGGCCGCATCGATCACCTGGCCGGCACCGGTGGCCTGCCGGGCGTGCAGCGCCGAGAGCACCCCGACGAGCAGGTACATCGTTCCGCCACCGAAGTCGGCCAGCAGGTTCGCCGGCACCACGGGTCGTTCAGCCGGACCGACCAGGTGCAGCGCCCCGGTGATGGCCGCGTAGGTGATGTCGTGCCCGGCCCGCTGCGCCCACGGGCCATCCTGCCCCCACCCGGTCATCCGGGCGTAGATCAGGCGCGGATTGCGGGCCAGGCAGTCCTCGGGCCCGAGCCCCAGCCGCTCGCACACCCCGGGCCGCCATCCCTCGAGCACCACGTCGGCCTGCTCGATCAGGCGCATCGCCACGGCGGCACCCTCGGGGTGCTTGAGGTCGAGGGCCACCGAGGGGCGCGACCGGTTCAGGCCGCTGAGGGCGCTCGACAAGGCACCGCCACCATCGGACCGATCGATCCGGACGACGTCCGCGCCCAGCTCCGCCAGGATCAACGCCGCGAACGGCGCCGGGCCGATGCCGGCGAACTCCACCACGACGAGCCCGGCCAAGGGTCCCCGGCCACCGGTTCCCGGGCCGCGGCCTGCCTCCGGAGAGGGCGGGTGACGGTCGGGCTGTGGCCCCGGCGGGGTGGCAGTGGTCATCGGCCGCCTACTCTACGGGCAGGCAACCACCCGCACCGGAGGCCCCGATGACGCCCGCGCCATCACTGCCCAGCCGCACCGAACTGGTCACGATCGTGGTCGAGGGCGCCGTCGGCCGGATCACCCTGAACGCCCCCGAACGCCTGAACGCGGTCGACGCCGCCATGCTCGAGACGATCGCGGACGGCGTGACCGCGCTCGGTGCGCGCCCCGACATCCGGGTGATCACGGTGACCGGCACCGGACGGGGATTCTGTTCCGGGGCACACCTGGACGCGGTGTCGGGGCTGGACGACGTGGGTGCCACGACCCTGGACAGTGTGGGCCGGGCGATCCGTGCCCTGGTGGGCAGTCCGGTGCCGGTACTGGGCCTGGTGAACGGGGTGGCTGCGGGGGTGGGCTTCTCCCTTGCGCTGGCCACGCACTACATCCTGGCCGCAGAGTCGGCGTCGTTCCTGTTGGGATTCAACAAGATCGGCTTGATGCCGGACGGCGCCGCGACGGCCTTGGTCGCCGCCTCGGCCGGCCGGGCTCGCGCCCTGCGCCTGGCCCTGACCGGCGAACAGATCTCGGCGGCGACGGCCCTGGACTGGGGCCTGATCGCTCAGACCTGCCCCGATGAGGAGTTCGGCGAGGTGGCACACCACCTGGAGCAGGCGTTCGCGAATGGCGCACCACAGGCGCTGGCCGCCACGGCCGCTGCCATCAACGCGGCCACCCTGCCCGAACTGCACCAGGTACTGGCCCGCGAGGAGGTCGGGCAACGGCAGCTGCTGACCACCGATGACTTCCGAGAGGGAGTGCTCGCGTTCCGGGAGCGCCGGACCCCGCGCTTCCACGGAGAGTGATCCAGGGCCGAGATCTCATCACCGAGGGTATTCCTGCCGCCTCTGCTGATGCCTGATCACCCATGACGCTGACGACGCGTTACCGATGATCGATCCCACGTCATCAGCGTCTGATCCATTGGTCCATCCGAGGGTGATACCGCAACCTGAGCAGCGGATCCTTCGCGACGTGCAATGATCCACCGCGTGGCCCACCACGGTCCCTTTGCCGTGCCTTTGTGCACACACGACCCAGTGTGCCCTCGGTTGATTACAGAGAGTAATCGATCATGATGGACGGGCATCGCGCGGCGAAGATCCGGGCCTACGAGTTGGTCGAGCTCGCGCAGATCGATCCGCAGTCGGGCGAGGTCGACGAACTGCTGACGTCGGCCCGCCGGGAGGGCTGGATCGATGTCGAGTTCATGGCGCACTTCGCCCGCCTCGCGGCGGCGCTCGACCAGGCCGAGGACGCGGAACCGCATCTCGAGGACATGCTCACGGCGATCGAAGGGGCGAAGCACGACGCCCTCCTCGCCACCGCGCTGGCGATGCGCGCCTACACGCCCACACACGACGAGCACGAGTGGGCGGCGGCCTCGAGTGATCTGGCCAGGGCCGTCGCCCTGCTCGACGACGGCAACGGTGACCCGGTCGACCGGCCCATGGCCTACACCTCGTGCGGCCTCTCGTATCACACCCGCGGGCTGTGGGAGCTCGCCCTCGAGATGCACGACCTCGCGGCCGAGGCCCTCGCCGGGGTGTCCCCCGCGTACGCCCGGATCGCGGAGCTGACGCGACGCGTCGTCGTCCTGAACCAGTACGAGAGCGTGGTCCCCCTGGCCTGCTCTCTGGCCGAGGTCGGCTCCCGCGAGGAGGCCCGCACACTCGCCCGCGGACGCCCCGCACTCACGCCGGCGTTCCTGCAGACCATGCACCCGTTGTGGGCGGACGAGACGGCCGCACTGGACTACCTGATGGCGGCCTTCGCCGGCGAGGCGGACGACCAGCCGCCCGAGCAGCTCCTGCAGCGACTACACCCGCTCCACCGACCTCGCTATCGCGCCTGCGTCCACCTCGGTCAGGCCATTCGGGCCGCGGACGACGGCGACGGCACCACCGCAGCGGCTCATGCCGAGATCGCCTTGATGCATCTCGACCACGAGAGCGAGGCGGGCATGAGGCCGTACATCCTCAGCCTGACCACGCTGGCCAGCCCACCCGCGCGATCCTGGCGACGCTACGCCGAGACCATCGCCCGGCAACGGTGGCAGTCGCATCTGACCGACATGGCCGCGGCTCGCACCCAGATCGAACTGGCCCGCGTCGTCCTCGAGAATCAGCGACTGTCGGAACGTGCCTACGTCGATGAGCTCACCGGCCTGGCCAACCGCCACGCCTACGCCCGTCACCTGACCCGGCTGCGCCACGAGCGCGCCGACGAGCAGGTGGCAGCGTTCATGATCGATATCGACCGGTTCAAGGCGGTCAACGACACCCACGGACACCCGGTGGGCGATGAGGTGCTGCGCCGGGTCGCCTCGGTCCTGGTCGAACTCACCCGGGCCGGCGACCTCGCGGTCCGCATGGGGGGCGACGAGTTCCTGGTCTTCCTGTCCGGCACCTCCCGGATGGACCTTCCGCTGCGTGGTGAGGACCTGCTCGCCGGGGTCAGCAACCACCCCTGGGACGAGGTCGTCGAGGGCCTGCGCATCACCATCAGCGTCGGTATGGCCACCGGGCCGTCCGTCGAGGCCGACCAGCTCGTCCAGCAGGCGGATCAGCGGCTCTACGCGGCCAAGTCCGCCGGCCGGGGCCGACTGATCCACTCCTGACGAGCCCGGGGTCCGCGAACACCTGTCGGTGCCCGCGGCGTCCCATCTGCTGCCGGCCCGCCGGCGTGGCCGGCGGGTGATCCACCGGCGCTGATCAGGGCTGGCGGGCCAGCCGGGCCAGGCCGCTCATCGCGGGGCCGAAGAGGCCGTCGAACTCGGGTGCCGAGTGCCCCGCTCCGTCGACCAGGGTGAACGACACCGAGGCCCCGGCCTTCTTCAGGGCGGCCACCAACTGCAGCGACTGGCCGTAGGGCACCAGGCAGTCACGGTTGCCGTGGGCCACCACGAACGGCGGCAGGTGCGCGGCCTTGGCCAGGTAGCGCATCGGGTTCGAGGTGGCCGCGAGGGCCGGCACCGACTGGACCGGCGCCCCGAGCCACTGCGATTCCGGGGAGTCGCCCGCATCGTGGACCTGTGGCCCGTCGGCACATCCCCCGGGATCGGCGGCCTGAGCGTCCATGCTCAGGAAGTCGCCGGGGCCGTAGAGATCCACCACCAACTGCACCGCGCTGCTGACCTTGGCGTTGCCCAGGCTCGCGTCGTCCAGGGTGGTGCGTTGATCACCGGTGACGCCGAGCATCGTGGCCAGATAGCCGCCGGCGGAGGTGCCCCAGGCCGCGAACCGATCGGGGTGCAGCCCGTGGGACGCCGCGTGCGCCCGCAACCAGCGAACGGCCGCCTTGACATCGCGCACCCCGGCCGGGAACTGCGCTTCGCCGGAGAGTCGGTAGTTCAGGCTGGCGACCGCGAACCCCTTGCCCCGCAACGCCTCGGCTTGTTCGGCGTCATCACCCTTGTCACCACCCACGAAAGCGCCGCCGTGGATCAGGATCACGAGCGGTACGGCCGTGCCGGTACGTGCCGGGAGGTAGAGGTCGAGCTTCTGCGCCTCCGAGCCGGAGGCATAGGCCAGGTCGACCAGCGTCTGCTCCCCGGCCCGGACGCCGCGCGGCGCCGGCGTCGTGGCGCGGGTCGTGGTCTTCGGTCGCGGGGCGGTGGCGACCGACGGTGCACGGCTCGGGACGACGCCGCGACTCACCGTCGTCGGCCCGGCGGACAGGCTGTCCATCGGCACCGGGGCCATGGCGCCGCCGGCCGAGCTGGTACCGCCCGAGGAGGCCGCGGTCAGGTTGGTCACCGCCACGTCGGGCTGGAGCAGGAGGCCGGCACCCCAGCCGATCGGCGTGAGCACGGCCATCACCAGCAGGGCACGACCGGCGCGGGACGACCACGGGCGCGCGGGGAGGCGGTGCGTGCGGCGGCGAGCGGCCTGCTCACGCGCGGCGCGGCGCGTCAGGGCCGGGGGGCCTGCCGAGGTGTTCACTGGCTCCACGCTAGGCCCCGCTGGATAAGAGGGGGTCATGACAATGCCATGTCTGCCCTGCGGGAGGGAGGTCGCGGTCAGCCCGCCCGGAGCGAACTGAGCAGGTGATACCCGCTCGGGTCGAGCGCACCCTCCAGCTCGATCTGCGAGAGCAGGGCGGTCGCGATCGCCTTGTGCTGACCGGTGTCGACACCCACCGCGGTCATCGCCACGTGGCAGGTGGCGAGCTCCTGGCGGGCCCGGGCGTCGCCGGGACGAACCGACTCCAGCCAGGTACGCAACCCGAGCTCCTCGCGCAGCAGCACCTCGGCCCGAGGCTCGCGCAGCGTCAGCAACAACGCGCCCAGATCGGCCAGCGCGGCGGCGACCAGGGCGACCAACCGGTGATCCACCGGGTCGGCCGAACAGGTCACCCGGGCGGTGGTGAGCCGCTCCTCGAGCAGGTTGCGGGCCTCCTCGTACGAGCCGATCTCACGCGCGGCGTTGCCTGCCCGGCGCAGGCTGTAGCACAACTCCGTCTGCAGGCTCACCTGGTCACCGTGACGACGTACCAGCTCACGCAACACGGCCGCCCGGCCGTGGTTGCCGTGGCACTCCAGAACCGTCCAGTGGTCACCGAGCTTGCGGGCGAGGTCGCCGAGCTCGTCCAGCGCGGTCAGCAGGTCGACCTGGTGGTTGGCCGTCGGCTCGACCGAGGCCACCCGTCGCGCCAGGTCGGCGAGGAACTCGCGGACCTGACGAGCACCGGCGAGATCGCCCGTCGCCTCGCGCAGCTCGGCGAGGAGTCGATGGGATTGGCGCAGCTCGGCCGCGGTCTGTGCCTCACGGCACAGCGCCTCGGCGGCGGAGCAGGCGCTCGGCAGATCGCCCAGGCTCCTGAGGTTGACGGCCCACTGGAGCAGGGCATGGAACATTTTGGGCGCGGCTGCACCATCGGCGTACACGTGCTCCTCCGGAAACCGAGTCAAGGGGGAAGGCCTCGGTCTTCAGAACGCCCGTGAACGACCCCGCTCATACAGCCGGGCGCGAGAAGATTGGGCCAAGGTAGCGTCTCCCGAGTGCTGCTGCACACGGTTGCACCCAAGGTGTTCAAGACACTACGCAGTGACAGTAAAGGTTCTGTTTTCGCCTGAGCAGGCGCCGATTTCACGATCATCGACGCGCCACAGTGACCACGCGACCACACCTGGTGCGCGCGACCTGGTGTAGTTGTCCCGACGTGATCGGTCACCGGCCGGACGACCCGCTCCGGCCCTCGGCGTGAGGAGAACGACCCACCATGCAGGTCCAGTTGCGACACAACCCCTCGTTCACGGTGGCCCGCTGCCACCTGGCTCCGGGCGAACCGATGCGGGTCGAGGGCGGTGCCATGCTCGCCCACTCGACCGGGGTGCAGCTCCAGTCCAAGGCCGAGGGCGGCATCCTCAAGGGCCTCAAGCGGGCGGCCCTGGGTGGGGAGTCATTCTTCGTCACCACTTACACCGCGCCGGCTCAGGGCGGCTGGGTGGACGTCGCCGGCGTCCTGCCCGGTGACGTCGTCGCGATCCCGATCAGCCCTGAGCGACCGTTCTTCCTCGGCCGCAGCAACTGGATCGCCAACTCGCACGGCGTCCAGGTCGACACCCAGTGGGGTGGCATGGCCAACCTGTTCGGCGGCGAGGGCGGCTTCGGTCTGCGCGCCACCGGTCAGGGCGAGGCCCTGGTGAGCGTGTACGGCGCGATCGACTTCTTCGACCTCGAGCCGGGGCAGAGCGTGACCATCGACACCGGGCACGTCGTCGCCTACGACCTGCACATCACCTTCCGGATGCGCCAGGCGGTCGAGGGCCGCATGTTCCAGTCGATGAAGACCGGCGAGGGCTTCGTCTTCGACTTCACCGGCCCGGGCAGGGTGCTGGTGCAGTCCCGCAACCCGGCAGCGTTCACCCAGTGGGTCGCCGCCTCGACGCCCAGCCAGAACCCCCAGGGCGGGATCGGTGGCCTCGGGATGTTCGGGGGTGACTGATCACTGCCGCGTGACGGTGGTGATCAACCCGATCAAGCGGCAGGCGCAGCGGGCCGTCGAGGTGATCCGCGACCAGATCGCGGCCCTCGGCTGGCCCGCCCCCCACGTGCTGACCACGACCGTGGCCGAACCCGGTGGACCGCAGGCCCGCACGGCCTTGCGCGACGGCGCCGACCGTGTGGTGGTCGGTGGTGGCGACGGAACCGTGCGGGAGGTGGCCCGTGAACTGGCCGGCACCGGCGTGGGCCTGGGGATCGTGCCGCTCGGCACCGGCAACCTGTTCGCGCACAACCTGGGCCTGGGTGGCCACCGGCTCGATCGCGTGGTGGCCACTGCCCTGACCGGCCCGACCACGGCGCTGGACGCCGGCTGGGCCGGCTTCGACGGCGAGCGTCACCTGTTCCTGGTGCTGGCCGGCATCGGGCACGACGCGGCCACGGCGCGAGAGACCCGGGAATGGCTGAAGCACCACGCGGGATGGCTGGCCTACGCCGAGTCCGGCGTCCGGCACGCCCTGCGTCGGCCGATCCCGATGACCGTGAGCCTGGACGACGCGCCGCCGCGCGCCGTCCAGGCCTGGGCGGTGCTCGCCGGCAACTGCAGCCGGGTACGCGGCGGGATCGTGGTGTTCCCCGAGGCCCGACTGGACGACGGACTGCTGGACGTCATGGAGGTGACGGTGCGGTATCCCTGGCAGTGGCTGCCGATCGCCGTGAAGGGGCTGACCGGCCTGCGCCGCGACGTCCCCGCCCTGCGCTATACCGCCGCCCGACGCGTGACCATCGCCTCGGCCACCCCGGTGACGGTGCAGTTGGACGGCGACACGTTCCCCGACGTGAGCGAACTGCACCTCGAGGTGGCGCCCGGGGCGCTGGCCGTGGCCGTCGATCGCTGATCAACCCGGCGGCTGATCAACCTGGTCAGGCCATGCCGTAGACCCGATCGATCGGCAGCGTCAGCACCAACCGGCGTTCGACGACCATGGCCTCGCGGAACTCCTGCCAGTCGGAGTGCTCCCCCGCCACCGCACGGTAGATCTCGACCAGTTGATCGACCACTGCGTCACCCGGGGCCTGTGCCACCGGCGAGAGCTCGGCGATCGCCTCGGCGACGACGTAGGACCACCCGTCGGACGACGACACGTGCAACCCCGCCCGGGGGTCCCGGCGCAGGTTGGCGGTCTTGGCCCGGCCGCTGGTGATCGACACCGTGATCCGGCGCTGGTCGGGCTCGAACCGGTAGACCACGGTGGACAGCTGCGGGCGACCGTCCCGCTTGATCGTGGCCAGGACGCCGAGCCGCCCCGCCGCGAGCAGCGCCCAGAGTGCCGCTCCGGGGTCCGGCGCCGTCTCACCCATGCTCACTCATGCCGCTTCCTCTCAGGTGCCGGCGCAACCTCGGTGATCAGGCAATCGTGCACATCGTGGCCGGCCAGGTGCGAGATCACAGTAGGGGCTGTGATCTCATCGGCGAGCCGGCCTCGGCGTCGGGACCTCGGGTGAGCCAGGTGCGCCAGGTGCGCCAGGTGCCACGAGTGAATGCCCCCTGCCCCCCTCCCTGCCCCTCCTGCTCACCGCGAGATGCAGGCATGGCACGGGGCGATGTCACGAGTCGGTTCTCCCTCGATACGCGATGATTCACCCTCTTGTCATCGTACATATGTTCGATTAGACTGGTCTCATGTCCGTGATGCTGGCCTGCTTCGCCGAGTCGGGTGACCCCGACGAGGTCGCTGCGCTGCGCGCGGAGTGCGCCCTGTTGCGGGCGCGCGACGGTGAACTGCGGACGGCGTGTGGTCGCCTGGAGCGGCGTGTGAACCGGTTGAGTGAGGAACAGGACTGGGCCACCCGACGGATCGCCCGCCTCACCGAGCGGTGTACCCACCTGGCCGAGCTGGTGCCCGTGGCCGCCCTGACCACACCGCCCACCGGGAACGCACCGGAAGCCCAGACCGCATCGAACGACGTAAGCGCCGCCCCTGACGGGTTGGTGGCGGCCCTGGCCGGTGTGGGTGGTGCCCGGTTGGCGGCGGCGGTGCAGACCGCGGTCGGTGACCTGGCCGCCCTGTCGGTGCCCGACCCCGACGCGGGCGTGGAGTTGGGGTGCCTGGCGGATCTACCCGACCGGGCCGTCGCCGACCTGGCCGCCGCCGGATGCCGCCTGGCGACCTGGGCCAAACTCGCCGCCACCATCGCCGCCGAAGAACTGGTCACCCGGTGGGAGAACGGCGCCGCCGACGATGCGGACAGCCCGGTCAACGCCCAACCCGTCTTCCCCGACCACGACCTGGGCTACCGCGCCGCGATCGCCGAAACCGCCACCACCTGCGTGATCGCCGAGTCCACCCTGGCCGCCCGGGTGGACACCCTGCGCGAACTGCCCACCCGCCTACCCGGCCTGTGGCACCTACTTGCCACCGGGGAGGTCGACATCGACACCGCCCGCCTGGTCCAGGCCAAGACCCGCCACCTACCCGCCGAGGTACTGACCCGGCTGGGACCGCAGATCCTGGTCAAGGTGGTCGCCCTGACCTACGGTCAGCTCGCGGCGTGGCTGGACCGGGTGGTCGCGAAGGCTGATCCGCGGGACCTGGCCGAACAGATCGCCGACAACGTCGAACATCGCCGGGTCGCCTTCCGTACCGCCGGGCCAGGGACTGGGCGGATGACGTTGACCGCCTCGGTCGCCGACATCGAAGCCATCCAGATGGCCCTGCTCGCCCACGCCTCCGCCGGCGATGACCCCGACCAGCCCCGACCCGCGGCCGCAGTCCGCGCCGACATCATCACCGACCTCATCACCGGCACCCACCCCAGCGCCGGGACCGGGAGCGCATCCACCGATCCCGCGACCGAGCCAGAACCAGAGACCGAATACCCCTCCAGCGCAGCAGCCGACCATGAGGCCGAGGCCCAGCCCGAGCCCCAGGCGGAGGCAGGGGTCCAGCCCGACGCAAACGCCGAATCGGCGGCAGACGCCGCCTCCGCGCCCGACGCCGAGCCGGAGGCCGAGTTCGACACCGAGGCCAACGACGACGCCCCCGACACCCACGCCCGCACCGGCACCGGCACCCCAACCGCCGCAGCCAGCCCAACAGGCTGCCGACCACCCCAACCCTTCACGCCCGACTCGCTCGCATCCCTGCCCGGACCCCGCGTCCACATCACCGTGCCCCTGTCCGCCGTCCTCGGCGCCGACGGCATCGGCGAAGCCAACGACTACGGACCACTCACCGCCGACGCCATCCGCGAACTGCTCGCCGGACTCCACCGCATGGGGGCGACCGCCATCTGGCGGTGCCTCGTCACCGACGACACCCCCGGTTCACCCACCCACGGCACGGTATTGGGTATCGGCAAGGCACCCCACGCCCTGGTCCGCACCGCCACCGGGCTCTTGCGCGAACTGGTCCAAGCCCGGGAGCAGTGCTGCACGTTCCCCGGCTGCCGACGCCGCGCCATCACCTGCGAAGTCGACCACCGCACCCCACACGCCGAGGGCGGCCCGACGTGCGAGTGCAACCTGCACCCCCTGTGCAAGCACCACCACCGGCTCCGCGACCGAGGCTTCACGCCCACCCTGGTCGACCCCGGCACCGGACTGCCCATCACCCAATGGGTCACCCCCACCGGCAGAGTCATCCGGACCGAGAGCGAACACCCACCCTTCTGAGCGAGATCGCCTTACAGCCACCCTCCGGCGATCAGCTGTGGGAACTGCAATACCAGCCACGGACTGAGGGTCACGTCGCCGGCCTCCACCCGGGCAGCGACAGCGGCCACGTCGGTCCACTGCCAATCCGCCACCTCATCGGGATCGGGCCGGAGCGCATCGCCGGTGGTGGCGACGAAGACCGGGCAGATCTCGTTCTCCTGCACGCCATTCGCCATGGTCGCCGTGTACCTGAAGTCGGGCAGCGCCAGCCGCAGTCCCACCGGTTCGATCCCGAGCTCACCCCGGACCCGACGACGTGCGGCGTCCTCGAAACTCTCCCCCGGCGCCGGGTGACCACAGCACGCGTTGGTCCACACCCCTGGCCAGGTCCGCTTGGTCAACGCTCGCCGAGTGAGCAGCACCCCGCCGGCGTCGTCCAGCAGCCAGCACGAGAAGGCCAGGTGCAGCGGCGTGGCCGTGGTGTGCACCTGCGACTTCAAACAGGTGCCGATGCTGCGACCGGCGTCGTCGGCGAGGACCACGTACTCAGCCTCGGTGTCCACCCGGTCGTACGTGTCCGCCGAGCCCTCGCGATTCATGCGCAGACCCTAAGCCAGTGCATCCGGTAGCGGCATCTCGAGTGATGGATCAGCGACTGCACGTCACCGTGGAACCGCCGCCAACCGGCACTTCATGGTGCACCTGATCACCTTCGCGGTGCTGGGTCTGATCGTGGTGGTCGCCACCCGGGGTATCAGCTGTCGAGGCACCGGACTCTTGTCTGCAACCCGCCCGAGGCCTTCGTCGGATCCCCGTCCACCGCAGGGGTCGAGATCGAAGGCCGCTGCCGAGGAGGTGGCGGCGATGCAACGCTCGAACCTGTGTCGAGAGAGCGCCGTGGTGGCGCTCCTCCTCTCGCTGGCCGGGTGCGGGGCCGACCCGATCCAGGTCGAGCCGGCAGCTCTCGCCTCGGACAACGTGGCCGCCTCCACCGACCCCCAGGGCAGCGGCCAGGTCGGCCTCGATGGTCGGGCTTCATCGGATCCCGGATCCGATTCCGGCAGTGGGGTTTCCGGAGACGGAGCGGTCGGCCAGGGGGGTGCGGGCGGTCAGGACGGCGCATCCGCCGGCGCCGACCCCGGTGGCGCGGCCGAGCCACCACCCGAAGGCAGCGGGCCGGAGGCACCACAACCCACCCGTGCGGGCGAGCCGGTGCTGTCCCTGCCGTCGTTGCCGATGGGTGGCGACTCGGCGGACGGCTCGGACGGGCCACAGCAGTGCGTCCAGGTCTCGTGGCTGAGTTCGAGGGTGCCCCCGCCTGGGCTGCGCGTGAGGATCACCGGGCACGCCTTCTCGCCCGATGGCCCCTTCAGCGTGGGAGGGTCCGCTTGTGCGGGTCGGTCTCCGTTGTGCCTGAGCGGTTTCGCCTTCACCGCCAACGAGATCGACAACGGTCGCAGGAGTTGCTACATCCCGGTGCAGGCCAGCGGCAGCGGCGACCCCGGCAGCTCGGTGACCTTGATCCTGTCCGGTGAGATGCCCTGCCCGCCGAGCCAACTCGCCGCCTGCCGGACGTTCGAGCTGGAGGTGGGCAACAGCTCTTCCCAGGTCTCGCTGAGCGTGCCCTACCCGCCGGAGACGACTGCGCCGGAACCGACTGGGCCGGAACCGACTGCGGTGAAGCCGACCGCGTCGACGTCCGCGGCGGCATCGAGCAGTGCGGCGGACAAGCCCTCGCCCCCCGCCGCGAGCAGTCCCTTGTCCGCCGACGAGTCCTCCGCCGGCGAGTCCTCAGCGGGCGGGTCCTCGGACAAGTCCCCGGCCGACAAGTCCCCGGCCGGCGACGCGTCGTCCGACAGCTCACCCGCCTCGTCGGCCGCAAGCTGACCGCGCACCGATGAGCGACACGGCAGCCGAGACGGGCCGGGTGCACCAGCTGATCACCACGGCCACGGCCCTGATCGCCCCGACCACACTGTTCACCGCGCTGCTGTTCTACTTCGGATACGCCTTCACCAAGGCGCAGTACGCCTATTTCGGACTGGACGTCGCCACCATCGGGCTCAGTACCCAGGACTACGTGATGCGCAGTCCCACCCCGTTGGTGCTGCCGGCCCTGATCCTGGCGTTGCTCGCAGCGGCGGTGATGGCGGGGCAGGCCGCGGCCCTGCGCCGGATCGACGCCGATCCGGTCGGTGCCGCGGCCGGCCGGTGGCACACCCTGTCGCGGGTGGTCCTGCTCGGCGGGGTGGCCGCGATGAGCCTGGGCACGGTGCTGCTGGCGGTGTTCGCCCTCGGCGCCCTACGGGACTGGGCGCTGCTCCCGCTGGTCACCGCAGCGCTGTACGCCGCAGGAGCCACCGCCTCCCTGGCCGGCCTGCGGTTCGAGACCCGGCTGGGCCGGCGTCCGCCGTCGGGGCCCACCACGGTGCTGCCGCTGTACGTCGTCCTGATCGGCGGAGTGTTCTGGGCGGCGGCCACCTTGGCGCCGTCCATCGGGCGAGGCGAGGCCCGGACGACGGCCCGTCACCTCGATCAGCTGCCTGCCGTCATCGTCGACACCCGCGAGAAGCTGTACCTGCGTTCGCCGGGGATCCTCGAGAGCCGGCTCGACTCGGCGACGCCGACCAAGACAACCGCGGCCACCGCAACCAACGCTGCCTCCACCGCCAAGGATCAGACGTTCCACTACCGCTACCGCAGGCTGCGGCTGCTGATCCAGGGCGACAACCTGATGTTCCTGGTGCCGGATACCTGGAGCGCCAGCAACTCCACCCTGGTGTTGCCGATCGACGACGGCTCGGTTCGAGTGCAGTTCCAGTTCCAGAACGACCCACCCTGACCGAGAGCCGCGCCGGGCCTCGATCACAGCCAGATGTTGTCGTGCGCGGCATAGAAGGCCGCCCGTTCGTCGTCCGTCATGGTCAGGCCCTCGCCGACCTGTGCCAGCGTCTCGAAGTAGCCCTCGCGTGGGGCGCCGGGGGCGAACAGGATGAGCATCGAGGCCGGCTCGTCCGACTCGTGGCGAAAACCGTGGACGCCGCCGGCGGGCACGAACAGGAAGTCGCCGGCACCGGCATCGATCCAGTTGGCGCCGTCGAACAGCCGCACCGTTCCGTCGAGCACGAAGAACGACTCCGACATGGTGCGGTGGAAGTGCGGGTCCGGGCCGCTCACCCCGGTGCCGAACGTCCATCGGTACAGGCCGAACTGGTTGTCGGTCAGCACGTTCGTCGCGAGGTAGCCGACCGTGCCGCCGTGGCGATAGGTCAATTCCGGCGGCGTATCGGCTCGACGCAGCACGGCCGAGACCTCACCGGTCTCGCCGTGATAGGTGGCGGGCGGATAGGACGTGTAGCGCGGGTCGAGGGTGCTCATGTCGCCTCCGGGAGGGTGGCCGGCTCATTGCCCGGGCACCGTCTCACGTCGTCCGCGCACGCGCCCATCGGCGTATCAACCGGCCTTGGCACGCCCTCTGTGTCATCACACGTCCGGCACCGGCAGAGCGAGGCCACGACATGCAGCGAGCAGCCTTCTTCGACATCGGCGACACCCTGGGGTCCGTCCGGATCGCCGGCGACGGGATCGAGATCGACGCCTTCCCCGGGGTGGTGCCGGCGTTGCGCGCCCTGCACGACGACGGGGTTCGCCTGGGCATCCTGTCGCATCGCGGCTCGATCCCGGCGGCGTCGGTGCGCTCGGCCTTGGACCTGATCGGGGTGCTCGCGCTGCTCGATCCCGACCTGATCGTGTTCGGGCGCAAGGATTCCGCGACCATCTTCGGTCAGGCAGCCGACCTCGTCGCCGCGCCGCGCACGGTGACCTTCGTCGGGGAGAACGCCGCCGAGCGCGCGTTCGCCCGCGAGGCCGGGTTGGGCACCTGCACCTCGCCGCTGCTGACACCACACCTGCTCCTCGGGCAGGGCACTGCGCCGCGCTATGTCCGCATCACCGTGCCGGCCTCGATGTCACCGGGGCCGCAGCCGGACTCCTGGCGGACGGTCCTGCGCGAGCTGCTCACCGTGCCACTGCTCGACGGCCCGGTCGCCGATCCCCCCATCGTGTACGCGATCACGGACGACGCCGGGGCCGCCCAGTTGGACGGGCACGGGTTCTGGGTCGATCGGCTCGGTGCCGCCGGCGAGCCCGACGCGAGCGAGCTGGTGCTGCTCTCGTCGGCGCCGGCCGGTGACGCCCCGCACGAGGTGCCGGCAGGGCGCGTCCTGGCCTCGACGGCCGAGGGCCGTTACGTCGCCGTCCCGTTCGACTGATCAGCGCCCCGACGAGGAGGGGGACCACTACTCCGAGGCGAGCAGTCGCAGGGTGCGCAGCCGCATCCCGGCGTACACCGTGCTCGCCACCGTGAGCACCACCAGCGCGATCAGGCCCGCCGTGGTGCCGACGGCGGCGTCCACGCCCAATCGCTCTGCCTCACCGGTACCCAGGACCCACTGGGCCAGCGCCAGCGACCACTGACGCACCGAGAGCGCCTGCGCGCCGGGGATCAGGTTGGCGATCGTGGTCTCCCAGACCACGGCGTAGAGCAGCCCGACGATCACCGCGTGGCGGGTGAGGATGGCGAGCATCAGGAACAGCGCGCAGTAGCAGAGCACCGCCACCGTGGCCCCCAGCGCGAGCGGTGGTCCCAGACGGGCCGGGTGTTCGGCGAGTGCCACGGCTGCCACCACCACCGGGACGGCGCCCAGCACCAGGGCACTGACCACGGCCACGGCCAGCTTGGAGCCCACGATGGTGAACCGGCTGATGGGCTTGGACAGCAGGTAGATGATCGCGCCGTCATCGATCTCCGGCCCGATCGAGCCGGTGCCGGCGAGCAGGGCGATCAGCGGCACCAGGGTGCTCAGACCCAGACCCGAGGCGATCGTCCAGGCCAGCCCGTCGTCCGTGCCGGTGAGCACGCGCACCAGGACCGCCAGCACCACGAGCACCGCCGACAGACTGAGCAGCAGCCAGAACCGCTTGTGACCCAACAAGGTTCGGGCCGTGAGCCGCATGACGGTGGGATTCATCGCTGCCTCACGACCGGGTGACGAGGTAGGCGAACACGCTCTCGAGGGACTCGTCGGTCGGTGACACCTCGAGCAACCGCACCCCCGTCTGCTGCGCCAGCCAGGGCAGCGCCTTGACGAACCGGGCGACGTCCACGGCCTCCACGTGCAGCGCTGCCGAGTGATCACCCGCCACGCCGTCGGGTCGCTGTGCCCCGACGAGCTGGACCGCCGAGGTGGAGACGTCGGCCACCAACGCCGAGGCCAGCCGGCGGTTGTCGCTGGAACGGATCGTGTACTGGTGGGGCTTCTCGGTCATCAACCGGCGGATCTCGCGGAAGTCACCTGACGCCGCGTGCCGCCCGGCGACCATCACCTGGATGCTGCCGGCGAGTTGCTCGACCTCTTCGAGGATGTGCGAGGAGAACAGCACGCTGCGCCCGCCGGCAGCCATGCGCTGCAACAGGTCCATCAGGTGCATCCGTTGGCGCGGGTCCATACCGTTGAACGGCTCGTCGAGCAGCAGCACCGCCGGGTCGTGCACCAGGGCGGTGGCCACCTTGATGCGCTGCTTCATACCCTTGGAGTAGGTCGCGATGCCGCGATCCTGCGCCGCCGTCATGTCGACGGTCTCGATCGCGTGCCGGGCAGCGCGTTCGGGGTCGCGCAGCTTGTGCAGTTTCGCGTTGGCCAGCACCAGGTCCCACCCCGAGACCACCTCGTACATGCCCTCGCGCTCGGGCACCAATCCGATCCGGGAGTAGATGGCCTGATTGCGCCAGGTCGGCTCGCCGTCGATGGTCACCGTGCCGGACGAGGGCGGCAGGAAGCCGGCCATCATCGAGATCAGCGTCGACTTGCCGGCACCGTTCGGCCCGAGCAGCCCCGTGATGCCGGGGCCGATCTGCATGGTGACGTCGTTGACCGCCACCACGTTGCCGTACCAACGCGAGACCCGGTCGATGACGATGGTGCTCACGTGACCGACACCTTTCGATACCGCAACGCCAGGAAGGCGATCGAGCCGGCGATGACCACCAGCACCGCGGCGATCCAGGCCAGGCCTGCCGTCCCTTCGGGCACCGTGCCCGAACCCGAGTCGATGTCGAAGGCCCAGGCGACCAGCCCGTCGACGGTCGCCCCCGGCGAGATCAGCTGCGACCAGGGGGCCAGGTCACTGCGGTCCTGCTCCATCAGGATCCCCTGCACCGCACCGTGCATCGCCCAGGCGATGATCAGGACGGCGACCACCGCCGCCACCCCGAGGCCGCGCCGAGGCGTCACCGAGGCGATGGCCAGCGCGATACCGGCGAGCATCGGGGCCAGCAGGACGACGACCAGCAGCGACTGCGCGAATCCCACCAGCACGTCCCGGGCGGGCACGTCGGACAACAGCAGCCCGCCGGTCAACAGCAGCAGCGGCAGCATCATCACGATGACCAGCGCCGTGCTGAGGGCGGCGAACTTGGCCGCCACGTAGTCGTTGCGACTCAACGGCCGCGAGAAGTACAGCGTCGTCACCCGAAACCGCAGATCTCGGCTGACGCTGGCCGGCGCCTGGCCGCCGGCATAGAGGATCAGCAGGGGGTAGACGAACGTCGGGTAGATGGAGATCGGGAACGGCAGCTCGTCGTCCCCGCTGACGTTGACCACGATCGCGACCACGATCGCCGGCAGGCAACTGACCGCCAGCAACAACATGGGCGCGATCTTGCTCTTGGTCGAGCGCCCCAGCCCGAAGGCCCCTCGCAGGCTGTCGAGGTACAACGACCGGACGACGGCACCGCGACCGAGCCGCGGCCCGCGATAGTGGCGGTAGCCGATGTCGTGGATGACACCGGCCTCAGGGGATGCGGACACCGCCGGCCTCCTCTCCGGTGCTCCGAGCCGCCGCGGCACGGGGATCGGCACGGGGATCGACCTGATCGAACACCTCGACCATGCGGTGGCGACGACGTTCCATGCGCACCAGGCCCAACCCCAGCTGCGCCGCGGCGTCCCGAATGATGTCGTAGGTCTGTTCACCGGCCAGGGCGACCTCGAGCATCCGGCCCGCGGGCCGCACCGCGACGCCGGCCTGGTGCAGCGCACCGCCCAGCGCCTCGGGCCGTTCGTCCACCTCGACCAGCAGCACGCCGCTGGCGGCGGTCACATCGGCCGTCGAGGACGAACGCAGCAGCTGACCGCCCTCGATCACCACGACGTGGTCGCAGATGCGTTCGAGTTCACCCAGCAGGTGGCTGGTCACCAGCACCGAGATGCCGAAGTCGGCATGCACGCGGCGGATCAGGCCGAGCATGTCGTCCCGACCGGCCGGGTCGAGTCCGTTGGTCGGCTCGTCCAGCAGCACCAGCGCGGGGTCGTGTACCAGGGCCTGGGCCAGCTTGACCCGCTGCTTCATGCCGGTCGAGTAGCCCCCGATGGCGCGGTACCGCTCCTCGTACAGTCCGACGTGACGCAGCACGTCGGCGGTGCGTTCGCGGGCTGCGGTCATCGGCAGCCCGGACATGCGCCCCATGTGGACGACGAACTCGGTCGCCGAGGTGTCGGCGGGCAGGCAGTCGTGTTCGGGCATGTAGCCGACCCGGGCCCGGATCGCCTCGCTGTCGGTGGCGACATCCAGGCCGAGCACCTGGGCCCGACCCTCGGTGGCCGGCAGCAGACCGAGCAGAATCTTGATCATCGTCGACTTGCCGGCGCCGTTGGCCCCGACCAGCCCGACCACACCGGGCTCGACGGACACCGTCAACCGGTCCAGCGCCGTGGTCGGGCCGAACCGCATCGTCAGGGCATCCGTGGAGATCAACGGCACGCCGCCACCCTACGGTGCACGGTGCAGGTTCGCGTGACGGCACGGCCCGGCAGATCCCGTCAGCGGGCGAGCGTCGTCCCTGTCGTCAGGCTGGGCGACCGCGCACCCAGGAAGAAGATCCCCGGCAGGCCGGTGGTCTCGAAGCCCTTGCTCACGTTGCGGCGCAGCGTCGAGGCCGCCAGCGTCGCCGTCCCGGTGCGGTCGTTGCTCACGAAGAACACGGCACCACCGCCCTCGGGGGCGGTGTTGTCCTCGATCAGGCATCCCCGCAGGTCGAGCCGAATGGTGTTGCCGTCCATGTAGATCGCACCACCACTACCCCCGCCGGGGGTTCCCGACCTGGCCGGGTTCGCGCCGCGCCCGGTGACCACGTTGCCGCGGAAGATGCTGTTCACCACGGTCCACGAGGTCCCGATGCTGCTCAGGGCACCTCCGTTCGAGCACCGACCGCCGGTGAACGAACTGCCCACGATGAGAACGGCGTAGCTGCGGCTCTCGTGCAACACCCGGATCGCCGCACCCCCGACATCGGGGCCGCTGGTGTCGCACCGGTTGCCGGTGAATCGAGAGTTGATCACGGTCAGCTTGCCGCCACGCACGAAGATCGCTCCGCCGCCTCCGCCCTCCGCGGTCTGGCCGGTGGAGTTGCCGTCGGCCAGCGTGAGGTTCTGCACCACCAGGGACGGCGTGAGCTGATCCTGGCAGTGGGTGGTGGTCCAGCCCTGGGCGCCGTCACAGGTGTTCTGGTACAGGATCCGATGTGCCCCGCCGCCGGACAGCGTGACCCGGCCGCCGCCGTCCACCACGGTGCGCGCGTTGGTGTTGCGAACCTTGGCCGTCGCGGTCATCCGGATGGTCACCGGGGCCGGCCCGCAGTCGAAGGTGATGATGCCGCCCGCGGCCACCGCCTTGACCACAGCCGCCGAGGTGCAGCTCGCCGCCGTCCCGGTACCGACCACCCGGGTCGGGTGGCGGGTGTCGACCGGGCGCCCCTCGGCGGGTACCGCGACCCTTCCGGTGCCGGCCGGGCGCACCGCGACGGACGTCGTGGCGCGAGACGGCGTCCGGGTGGGGGAGGCGACGCGGACGGATCGGATGGGGCTCGGCGTGGCACGGGTGGAGGCAGGTCGGGTGGGGGAACCCGCTGCATCGCCCGGCGGGGGGAGTGCCGACGATGCAGCGGGCTCGGCGTGAGAGGTCGCCGTGGGGCGGGGCGAGGAGGCCACCGCGGTGACCGTTCCCGGTGCGACGACCGAACATCCGGACGTCGCGAGGACGGCGCTGGTCACGGCCAGGACCGATGCCCAGCCGGACCACAGGCGCCACGCCCGGGAACCGTCAGCCACCCCGCGATGCGATTCCTCCCACACCCGCCGCACGGTAGGCCGCGGAGGATCAGGGGAACATCATCACGAGGTCATGACCAGCTCTCGGTGCCCGCGTCATGTCGACGGGCACGATTCAGACCCGGCGATCGGCGGCGGAGCGATCGATCCCCAGGGTCGCGAGCAGGTCCTCGTGCAACTCGAACCAGACCACGTGGCACGAGTCGATGCCGACCCCGTCGACGTACTGGCGGCGGCCGTGGTCGACCTGCTGCAGGGCGTCGTCCAACCGCGCGCCATAGCCGTCGAATCGGGCCAGGGCCTCGGCGAGCCGGACGGCGATCGGCTCCACTCGCCGCCGCAGGCTCGCCAAGGAGTCGAGCACCCGCTCGTCCCACCGCCAGTCGCCGTGGTCGTTCTCGGCCATCGCATCCCACGACGTGGGCCGGATCTGCCAGTTCGTCATGGCCTTCAGGAAGGCCGCGTTGAGCGCCGCGAAATCCCGGTGAGCTGCCTCGATCTCGCCGCGCTGCCCGCAGGCGTCGAGCTCGGCCGCCAGCCGCCGCTCGTTCTCGACCCGACCGCTGATGGTCAGTCCCCATCCCACCTGATCCTGAAAGCCCACCCGCTGCACCCAGCCGCACGCCTCGTCGTCCAGCATCAGCTCCTCGACCAGGTCGGCGTCCAGGTCGAAGCGGCGGCCGATACCGGCCACATCACTCATACCCATGATCCGGACGGCGTGCAGCGCCAACAGCTCGGGAGGGGACTGAACGGCCACTCGCTCAGTGTGCCGGACCCCGGGTGCTAGCGTCGGCAGTGCCCCGAACCCTCGGGGCGCCATGGACGCAGCGAAGTCCGGTGCATTCCGGCGCTGTCCCGCAACTGTGAGGCCGTCACCCCCGGTGATGGACGAGCCAGGTCGCCTGCCCCATGGCCACGAAGTCCTCGGACGAAGGGCCTGTTGTGAACACTGCGCGTCGTCGCGTCGAGTCGCTCGTCCTGGTCAACACCGGGCACGGCAAGGGCAAGTCCACCGCCGCCTTCGGCACCGCCCTACGGGCGATCAGCCGCGGCTGGCCGGTCACCGTCATCCAGTTCATGAAATCCGGGCGGTGGCGGGTCGGCGAGGAGCAGGCCGGCCTGCAGCTCGGCATGACCTGGTGGACCATCGGCGATGGATTCACCTGGGAGAGTGACGATCTCGACCGCTCCGCGGCCATCGCCGGCAAGGCATGGGAGGCCTCCCGTGCGGCACTGAGCTCGGGCGAGGTGGGCCTGCTGGTGCTCGACGAGATCACCTATGCGATGAACTACGGCTGGATCGACGCCGACGAGGTGGTGCGCTGCATTGCCGAGCGCACGCCGTCCACGTATGTGATCTGCACCGGCCGGGACGCGCCCCAGGCCCTGATCGACATCGCCGACACCGTGACCGAGATGACGAAGGTCAAACACGCCTACGACACCGGGGTTCCGGCCCGGCGCGGCTTCGACTACTGAGAAGCGGTCGGCTCACCGCGCGCAGCCATCCGCGACTCGACGAGTCGGCCGATCCATCGAGAACCCCCGAGCACCACGGGCAGCAACACGAAGATGAGCCCGATCTCCGCCGGGTCCACCGGGTGACTCAGACCGGCCTCGCCCAGTCTGTGCCAGGCCCAGAGGGAGAACGGCGCCACCAGGATGACGGCCGTGACCACGCCGGGGGTGTAGCCACGAGCCACGGCGCTCATCGCCAGGTGCGTCACCGCATGCCATCCGAAACCGAGCAGCATGAGCTGGAAGTAGTCCGAGCGCCCTGCTGTCGCGGCTCCCCGCGCCGCCGCGACGGCCATGGCGATCCCGATGATGCCGATGGCCACGCCCGATTCGATCCGACCTGGGGCGATCAGGCTCCACAGTCGGCCCGGCACCCGCGGATGGCGGGCACGCAGCCTCGGCAGTCGAGCCGACCACCACGGCACGGCCAGGAACTCCTCCGCATCATGGATCACCCAGGCGACGAGCAACCCCCAGGTCACAGCAGGTGTCATGATCATCCCCCGATATATCTCACCACACGGTCACCGGCCGGTGAACAGCGGCGGTCGCTTCTCCATGAAGGCGCGTCGTCCCTCGCGGTAGTCCTCACTCTCGAGGCAGCGCGCAGCCAACTCCTCGATCGCAGCCACCTCGCCCAGCCCGCGGGCGATGTGATCGATGGCCAGCTTGGCGTGACGGATCGACAACGGGGCGTTCGCCGCGAGTGTGGAAGCGATGTCGTGGACGGTGGCCTGGAGGTCACCCGGCGCGACGACCTGATCGACCAACCCCATGCGGTAGGACTCCTCGGCATCGAATGCCTTGGCAGAGAACAGGATCCACTTGGCCCGAGCGGGGCCGACCAAGCTGACCAACGCTTCGATCGAGTCGTGGGGGTACGTCACGCCGAGCCGAGCTGCCGGAATGCTGAACTGCGACCCCTCGGTCGCCACCCGCACGTCGGCCCGCAGCGCAATGGCCACTCCGGCGCCGAAACAGAACCCCTCGATCGCCGCCACCAGTGGCGTGCCGCACGTGTCGAGGGCCTGCCACGCCCGATCGAGCACGTCGGTGTAGTCACCCGCCGAGGCGGCGTCGTGGCGATGGGTCTCGAACTGGCTGATGTCGGCCCCCGAGACGAAGGCCCGCCCCCCGGCACCGGACATCACGATGACCTTGATCAGCGGGTCGCGATCGAGATCGCCCAGGATCTCGGGGATCGCCCGCCACATGTCCAGCGACACCGCGTTGCGCCGCTCGGGGTTGTTGAAGATCATCCAGCCGACGGCACCCTGGGTCCGGGCGATCATGCGCGGCGTGCTGGTCGGCAGCGTGGTGATCGGCACATCGGTCGCGTCGTCCATGCAGGGCTCCTTGCGGGCACGTCATCAGTGCCGGACGGCGAGACCACCCGACGGCACTGATTCTCGACCACCGCGGTGCGCTCGACAGCCCTGCCGGGCATGGCGCGCGCCTCACCGACGTACCGACGCATCGATCCAACACCCGAGCCCGCCGCTCGGGTGAACGGCCCGCGGCCTCGGCAACCGCCCCCTGCCGACCGGACGGCGCAGCTAGGCTGAAGCGTCAGCGTTGCCACACGACCTGCGCCCTCACGTACCGACAGCGCCTCGGGGGAGTCGCGTCCACGCCTCACGCCTGGGCAGCCACTCACCGGGGCGTCCCGCCAGAAGAGGACCTGTGACCCGGACACCACACGCCCTGGACGACGCTGCCGGACTTGCGCTGACCGGGCAACCCGGGCGTCCCCGACGGCAGCGCCGCGGACCGCGCACCGGGGTGATCGCCGCGGTGGCGGGAACCGGACTGCTGCTGGCCGGCGGCGGCTGGGCGGCCACGACCCTGGGCGATTCCGGCGAACCGCGCAAAACGACCTCCACCCCCGCCGTATCGGTGAGCGCCGCGCCGTCCCCGATGGCGGCCACGCCGACGCCGAGCCCGACGCCCTCGGGACCGATGGTCGGTGGCTGGTACGCCGGGGCTTCGGGCCTGGGCGTCGCCGACGGCACCTTCGCGGCCTGGCTTCGCCAACCGGTGAGCATTGCCGGCACCTGGGCCGACCAGGATGCCCGCGCGCAGACCCAGCTGACCCCGTTGAGCACCGAGTACAAGTCCTGGAAGGGCGCCCTCGACATCGCCGTGGCCGGCACCGTGCTGGGCAGCCGCGAGAACTACCGGGCCGCCGCGCGGGGCGCCTACGACGCCCGGTGGCGCTCGGCGGCCAAGACCCTCGCCGCCCGGCGCGGCAAGGCCACCGCCCCGACCTTCGCGCGGCCGTTCCACGAGATGAACGGGTTCTGGTACCGCAACTGGCAGGTCACCAAGGCCAACGTGACCGACTACAAGGCCGCGCACGCCCGCTACGTGAAGATCCTGCGGACGGCGATGCCGACCGTTCTCATCTCGTGGTCACCGAACTTCCGCGACCATTCCGGTATGCCGATCGAGCAGTGGTACCCGGGCGACGCGGTGGTCGACTGCATCGCGCCGGACTACTACAACGACGTGGCCACCCACTGGACCGTGGCCGCCTGGAACACCGCCGCCGACGACGTCGACGCGCTCGGCAACCCCCTCGGCCCCGAGGCCTGGCGTCAGTTCGCCTTGAAACACGGCAAGCCGCTGTGTTTCCCCGAGACCGGGCTCAAACCGAGTGGTGGCGGAACCGACCATCCGCAGTGGATCACGGCCTTCAACACGTGGCTGAACCTGCACGCCAACCAGAGCAGCTGGCATCTGGGCGAGCCGATCCCCGCCGAGGCCGCCGGCACGGTGCTCTACTCGATCTACTTCAACGTGCCGCACGAGGGGCAGAACGGCTTCACGATTCACGGCCGCGGGGCGAACCCCAAGTCCGAGAAGGTGTTCCGCTCGTTGCCCTGGGGACGCAAGCCCTGATCGACCGAGGATGCGTGTGATGAGGCCCGCCGCAACGTCCCGTGCCGCTCGATGGGGCTCGGTGGCGTTCGTCACGGTGCTCGCGTCGGGCCTGTCCGGCTGCAGCACCGGCAACTCGGTGACCTTCGCCGATCCTCTCCCCGTCGACAGCCCGGCCACCCCGAGAACGCCGGCCGGTCCGTCGAGCACGCGCGCGACAGCCCGAACGTCCATCACACCCTCCACGGCCACGGTGGCAGGCGGTTCGGGGCGCATCGTGGCCGGGTCCCCACAGGATCGGCTGCAGGCGTCCGTCGACACCAGCGCGGCTCGGGGCACCGACGCGATCGCCGTGGCCCGCGTCGTCCGCAGCTACTTCGCGCTGACCACGCGCTGGAATCACGAGGGCCGCGAAGGCAACGCCGCCGAACTCGATGCCATCGCCTCCGGGGCAGCGGCGCGTGAGGCCCTTCAGGTGTCCCCGGGCCAGCGGACGGTCGGCACGGCCGCCGTGAGACTGACGGCGATCGAGGTCGCCGGAGCCGATGCCCTGGTGCGGGCGTGCGGCAGCTACGACGTGCAGGTGATCGACGAGTCCGGGTCTGTCGTGCAGAACCTGAACACCACCACCGGCTTTCGGATCGAGGCCGCGGTGATCGACACGACCTGGAAGGTCACCACGTGGGTCGAGGTGACCGACGAGGCCTGTCGGTGAATCGCGGGCTTGATGATCACCCCCGGTGATGGGGGAACGATCTCAGGCCCCGGGCTCGCAGATCACCACCGGGATCTCGCGGTCGGTCTTGAGCTGGTACTTGGCGAACCCCGGGTTGACCGCCACGGCACGATCCCAGAGCGCTTGGCGCTCATCCGGGCCGGCCACCCGGGCCAGCATCGCTCGCACGGTGTCGCCGTACTGGATCTGCACGTGCGGGTCGGCCACCAGGTTGTGATACCAGTCCGGATGCGTGTCGGCCCCACCGTTGGAGGCGATCACCACGAACCGATCCCCGTCCGGGACGACGGCCAACGGCGTGGTGCGCCGGGCGCCGCTCTTGCGACCGGTCGTGGTCAGCAGCACGCCCTCGACCTTGCCCATCGAGCGCCCGACCCGGCCACCGGTCCAGCGGTAGATCCGCGCGTGTGCACCGGTGACGAAGCGTTGGCCCTGCCTGGCGATACCCATGGCGCGCACCGTAGCCCCAGGACGCAGACTGGTGCCATGTCCAACCGGGACGGCGCCGAGCACCCCTGGGTGCTGCACGTCGACCTCGACCAGTTCATCGCGGCGGTCGAGGTGTTGCGGCGTCCCGAGTTGGCCGGGCTTCCGGTGATCGTGGGTGGGCGGGGCGACCCCACCGAGCGGGCCGTGGTCTCGACCGCTTCCTACGAGGCGCGGGCGTTCGGCGTCGGATCCGGTATGCCGTTGCGGCTGGCGGCGCGCAAGGCACCCGAGGCGGTCATCCTGCCGGTCGACGGACCCGCCTACGACGCCGCCTCGGCCGAGGTGATGGCGACGTTGCGGGCGATGGACGGCGCCGTGGTGCAGGTGCTCGGCTGGGACGAGGCCTTCGTCGGGGTGACCACCGACGATCCCGAAACCTACGCCCGGCAACTGCAGACGGCGGTGCTCGATGCCACCCGGCTGCACTGCTCGGTCGGGATTGGTGACAGTACGGTGCGCGCCAAGATCGCGACCGGGTTCGGCAAGCCCCGCGGGGTGTTCCGGCTGACCGCGGCGAACTGGTTCGAGGTGATGGGCGAACGGCCCACTCGCGACCTGTGGGGTGTCGGGGCGAAGGTGTCGGGGCGGTTGAGCCGGCTCGGCATCGGCACCGTGCGTGAACTGGCCGACGCGGACGTCTCCCTCCTGGTCACCGAGTTCGGCCCCCGGATGGGCACCTGGTACCGCGACCTGGGCCACGGCCGGGGTTCGACCGTGGTGGACGACTCACCGTGGATCGCCCGCGGTCACAGTCGCGAGACCACGTATCAGCACGACTTGACCGAGCCGGCCGAGATCGAGGACGCCGTCCGCCACCTGGTGAACGACGTGCTGGCGGACATCGACCGTGAGGGGCGTCCCGCCATCCGGCTCACGATGAAGATTCGCTACAAGCCGTTCTTCACCAAGACGTTCAGCCGCACCCTGCCCGAGGCCACCAACGACCCCGAGACGATTCTGGCCGAGACGTTGGCGCTGGTCGCCAAGCGTGACCGGGACCGCCCGATTCGGCTTTTGGGGGTGCGGCTCGAGATGACCCCGCCCGACGACCAGGTGCCCGAGGGCGTCGAACGGACCCCGATCCGCGGCCGGATGTAGGGATGCGCGGTCAGCCGACGCGCTCGCGCAACCATTCGATGTCGGCCGACTGGCCCTCGACGCCACCGGGGGTCTCGCAGACCACCTGGGCACCGGCTTCACGGACGATGGCGACCAGCGCCTCGCCGTCCACGTGGCCCGATCCGAAGTTGGTGTGCCGGTCGGCGCCGGAATCGAAGGCGTCGCGGGAGTCGTTGGCGTGTACCAGGTCGATGCGTCCGGTGATGGCGCGGATCTTCTCGACCACCCCCACCAGGTCGATGCCACCGGCGTGCGCGTGGCAGGTGTCGAGGCAGAAGCCCACCATGTCGGCGCCCTCGGCCCGGCCGATCGCCTCCCAGAGCCGGTCGATCGCCTCGAGCCGTCGGGCCATGGCGTTGTCGCCGCCGGCGGTGTTCTCGATCAGCAGCGGGATCGGCAGGTCCAATCCCTGAATGCACTTGCGCCAGTTGTCGAATCCGACACCGGCGTCCTCGTCGACACCGAGGTGGCCACCGTGAACCACCACCCCCTTGGCACCGATCTCGGCGGCAGCCAACACATGTTGTTGCAACAGCTTTCGGCCCGGGATCCGGATCCGATTGTTGGTCGCGGCGACGTTGATCGGGTAGGGCGAGTGCACGTACAGGTCGACGCCTGCCGCCTCGGCATCCACCCGCAGCGCCTCGGCGCCGCCCGGGTAGGCCACCTTCGGACCCTTGTAGCTCTGCGGGTCGCCCAGGAAGATCTGCACGACGCTGGTCTGGCGGGCCGCCGCCTCGGCGAGCGGATCGGCATTGTCGACGTGTGCCCCGATGGCGAGTTCACCCATGCCCCCACCGTAGGCGCTGGCGGCAGATCGCTCCCACTAGCGTGTGCTCATGACCGATCTGCCCATTCTGGACGCCGTCGATCAACGCGTACTCGGCTGCCTGCTGGAGAAGCAGGTCACGGTACCTGCCACCTACCCGCTGACCCTCAATGCGTTGCGGACCGCCTGCAACCAGTCCTCCAGCCGCGACCCGGTGATGGACCTGGACGAGGCGACCGTGGTCACGGCGGCCCGGGCGCTGCGTGATCGTGGCCTGGTGCGCATCGTCTGGGCCGACACCGGACGCCGCGTGCTCAAGCACCATCAGACGCTCACCGAGGCGATCGACCTCACCGACGACGAGCGTGCGCTGCTCACGGTGTTGCTGCTGCGCGGCGCTCAGGCGCCGGGTGAGTTGAAGGCCCGCACCGAGCGGCTGCACGCCTTCGCCGATCGGGACGCCGTCGAGGCCTGCCTGCAGCGGATGGCCTCGCGCGCCGAACCGCTGGTGCGACGGCTGGACCGTCGTCCGGGGCAACAGGACCATCGGTGGGTGCACCTGCTCGGTCCGGTCGCCGACGCGGTCGGTGTCGAGCACGCAGGGCCTGCCGCCACACCGGCCGTCGATCGCGAACAGCCCCTGGCGGACGGCGCCGCCGCCCGGGACGACCGGGTGCGCGCCACCTATGCCGCCGTCGCCGCGGACTACGCCGTGACGCTCGCCGACGAACTCGACCAGCTACCGTTCGAGCGGTGGTTGCTCGACCGGGCGATCGACGCGGCGGGGTCACGGCCGATCGTGGACGCCGGGTGCGGACCAGGCCACGTGACGGCGTACCTGTCCGACTCCGGTGTCGAGGCCCGCGGCATCGACCTGAGCCCCGAGATGATCGCGCAGGCCCTGGATCGCTATCCCGGCGTCCGGTATGACGTCGGCGATCTGCGCCACCTGATGCGCCCCGAGACCGCCGACGCCTGGGGAGCGGTGCTCGGCTGGTACTCGCTGATCCACCTCGCGGGGTCGGAGCTGCCCGGCGCGATCGCGGCGCTGGCCCGCCCACTGGCACCCGGCGGCATGCTGCTGCTGGGCTTGCACGCCGGGCGCGAGGTACGCCACATGGACTCGTGGTTCGAGCAGGCTGTCGAGCTGGACTTCGTCCAGCACGATCCCGAGGACGTGGTCGCCGCGGTCACCGCGGCAGGCATCGAGGACGTCGAGTGGTATCGGCGCGGACCGATCGCGGCGCGCGGTGAGACCACCGAACGGCTCTACGTGCTGGGCCGGCGGGCCCCACGCTGATCAGACACCATGGACCACGACCGAACGGCTCCTGATCCTCCCCGGCGGTTCTCTCAGCCGAAGACGACACCGGTCAACGTCTGGTTCACGTGAGCCATCCACGTCTCGCCGTACGTGTGGAACCCGGCGACCGGCAATCCGCCGAAGGCGTCGACGAACTCCTGACCGACGCCGAGGGAGTCCATCTCGAGGCGGCGCAGGATGCAGTTGAACATCACCCCACCACTGGTGAACCCCCGCAGGCCGCGGACGGCGGTGCGCAGCGCCTCACGCGTGCCGGCGACCAGGTCATCGGTGCGCATCAGCGAGACGTCCATGCCCAGGGGCATCTGCGCCAGGAACCGGATCCCACCCGCCTCGGCCAGGCCCTGCGGGCTGCGCACCCACGGTTCGCCGGAGATCATCTGCCCCACCGGGAATCGCATGAACACCGAGCTGTCCAGGGCGGCCACGTCGACTCCGATGGCCTCGGCGTAGGCCTGGGCCGCCGGCCGGCCGTCGAACCGGGTCACCACTCGTTTGCTCTCGTCGATCTCGGTGATCCGCAGCGTGACACCGGTGGGCTGGACGGCGCACGTCTTGATCACCCGAAACGGCACCTCGACCCGGCAGATCATCAGGGCCACGCCCTGGTAGCTGTACTGCTCGCCCGCCGCGACCCAGGTGCGCTCGAACGCCAGGTCGTCGCCGGCCGATCCCCCGACGATGTCGAGCAGCGGCGCCGCGTTGCCCAGGGCCTCGTTCACCGCCTCCTCGGCCTGATGCATCCCGTCGATGAGCACGAAGCCGACATGGTCGGCCGGGTCCAGCTCGCGCAACGGCAGGCGCAGCCCGGACTCGACCCGGTCGATCGCCCCGGTGATGCCGGCACTCACCCCCTGCGCCAGATCGCCGAGTGCCGCGGTGGCTCGCCCCACGATGCCGTGCGGTATCGCCACGGCGGTGATGGCACCCGTCGTGGTCTGGACATCGGTGAACTCACCCGCGGTCGAGCACCCGATCACGGCGGCCTCGGGGAAAGCGGCTGCCATCGGGCCGACCACCTCGTCGGGGTGGAACCGAGACGAGGCGAAGTACAGCACGGCGGCGGCGCTCGCCTGGTCGAGCCCGGCACGCAGGCCGGCGATGAGCTCGGGGACGGCGTGCGCGGCGGGACCCGAGGCGTGCGCCCGGGCCAGGCTGGTCACCGGCGTCCCGGCACTGGTGCTGGTCACTGGAGGTCCGTCCTCACGTCGTAGCCCATGCTGCCCAAGACCGACAGCACCTGGCGGACCGCGTCCGGGTCGGCGGCCTGATCCTGGCGAGGGCTTCGGATGTCGACGCCGGTGCGTAGCGCGATCCGGGTGGCCACGCTGTCGAGTGCCCAGTCCTGACCCGCCAGGACACCGGTGCGCAATCGGTCGTGGAGTTCGGGGATGGTCTGCGGTGCCGCGACGTCCGAGGAGGCAGCGGGCGGCGGCGCGGCGGCGCGCTGCGTGAGCCGGATCCACCAGCGCACCAGGCGCGATCGAGGACGGCGACCCGGTTCATGCGGCCCGGGTCTCGCCGCGTGCGTCGGCCCGGGACGCGGCCGGGACGGGTTGCGGACCGGGGCTGATCCGTTGTCCCGGAAGAGGTTCGCATCCACGAGGGCCGACGCGCCGGACGGAGCAGCCGGCTCGTCGGCGCGTTCCCGGCCGAGGGGAAAGCCCATGCTGGCCAAGGTGCCCAGGACCGCGGTGACCACGGCCGGGTCCCGCTCCTGATCGGGGCGGGGTTGACGAATGTCGACGCCGGTGCGCAGCGCCACCCGGGTGAGCACAGCGGCCAGCCCCCGAGGGTTCCCCGGGAAGGCCTCACGCTGCGCGAGCTGCACTATCTCGCCGAGCGAGGTGGGGTCTGCCGCGGTGGCCGCGCGCAGGCTCGGCAGCTCGGCGCCTCGGCGGCGGGCGTCGTCCGCGCCGTGGGCCAGGCGGTCACCGGCCCACTCGAGGTAGGTCACCCACGGCGAGCCGCCGGCCACGTCCTCCACCTGAACGCCGATGTCACGGGCCGCGTGCCGCAGGGCGTACGTCGCCTCCGGATACCCCTCGGCCGGGATTCCCTGCTCGACCAATCGAGCGCCGGTGGCCTGGAGCCGTCGGCTGACGGCATTCAGGGGAAGGTCGCTCACCGCTGACTCGAGCAACTCACGGACGAGCTCGGCGGCGGTCAGGCGACCGTGGTCCCCGGGGTTCTGCAGAATCCCCGGAACCAGCCCGATCAGCCGTTGATAACAGGCCTCCATCAGGCGGCCACGATGCTCGGCCAGCAGCACCCGGGCAGGCGGGCGGACGGCGTCCCGGGGGTCGGTCTGCAGGGTGGGCGCGGACCCCTGCCCCGGCTCGACACCCGGGACGCCGACCGTGGCGCCGGACGACCGGATCTCAGGCGGCATGGGTCTCCCGTACTCGTGGAATGTCCCATGTATCGCCGATGCACGGGCCCGCGGTCAAGGGCTCGACGGTGCCAACTGCGAGCGCGCCCGGCCGAGGGGGTCCGGGTGAATCCGCTGTCGCCGGTGCGCGGCCCGACCGTGACCTCCGAGACATCCGACCGGTGACGTCCCTGACCCGGGTCCACGCCGACCCGGTAGGGACGTAGCCCACATCGACAGGCCTGGTTTCGCCCGAGCGATGCGACAGGATTTCCTCACCACATCACGCTGGAGAGGACACCCCCATGCCGTCAACTGTCGCCGTGGTCGGAGCCGGTCTCATGGGATCGGGCATCGCTCAGGTCGCCGCGGTGGCCGGGCACGACGTCGTCCTCCGGGATGTGAGCCAGGACGCGGTGAGCCGGGGGCTCGAGGCGATCTCGACGTCCCTGGCACGGTTCGCCGCCAAGAACAAGATCACCGCAGCGGACGCCGACGCCGCCCTCGCGCGGATCACCGGCACGACGGACCTGGCCGCCGTGGGTCTGGCCGACATCGTGGTCGAGGCGGTCTTCGAGAGCGTCGAGGTCAAGACCGCTGTCTTCGCCGAGTTGGACGGCGTGGCCAAGGACGGCGCCGTGCTCGCCACGAACACCTCGGCCATCCCGATCACCCGGATCGCCGCGGCCACCACACGGCCGGAGTTCGTCGTCGGGACCCACTTCTTCTCGCCGGTACCGATGATGAAGCTGTGCGAGGTGGTGCGGGGCTACCGCACCTCCGACGCCACCATGGACGTCACGGCGGAGTTCATCCGTGGGCTGGGAAAGACCGCGGTGATCGTGACCCGGGACGTCGCCGGGTTCGTCGCCAACCGGATGTTCCTGGCCCTGGTGGTCGAGGCGGTCACCCTGCTCGAGAACGGGGTGGCCAGCGCCGAGGACATCGACGTCGCCTGCCGGGACGGCTTCGGGCATGCGATGGGGCCGCTGCAGACCTCCGACCTGGCCGGTCTCGACGTCACGCTGTCGGCGATCCGCAACATCTACGACGACACCCAGGACCCGAAGTTCGCCCCGCCGCCGATGATGGCGCGCATGGTCGCCGCCGGGGACCTGGGGCGCAAGACCCGCCGAGGGTTTTACTCGTACTGACGCCGGCCCGGGCCGGTTGCCACCGGCCGTGCACGATGGCAGTCGGCCGGTGGCAACTCGTGCACCCGAGTGGCAGGCTCGATCGCCGCTCGGGCTGGTCCCCTCCACCTGCCCCGGCGCCGATTGACCCGGCGTGGCCTCCATGCTCGCCTGATCCCTGCGGCACGGTCCTGCCCAGCCACCCTCGCGACCCCTGAACGGGTGTCCTGCGATCATCACACCTGACCCCAGAACGGGGGACATGACCGGTCGCCGCGAGAAGCGTCGAGTGAGCTCTCGCGATCAGGTCTCGCGATCAGGTCTCGCGGTTCAGCAGCCCATCCTGGCGAGCCGCTTCGTACAGGTCGGTCTTGGTGCGCGCCTCGCGACCGACACCCGCCCACTTGCGCCGGGCGCGTTCGACGTACTGGCGGGCCGTGTCGTAGCCGACCCCCATCTGTCGTGCCACCGAGGCCATCGTGAGCCCGCCGGCGTAGAGGGTGACGGCCTCCAGCTCCCGCTCGCTCAGCGCCGGCCGCACCGGGTCCCGCGCGACGATCTCCGCCAGCTCACGCGACGTCCAGGTGTTGCCGGTGGCGGCAGCCTCGATGGCCGCGAGCAGCTCCCGCGAGGAGTCCTCCTTCGCCACGAAGCCCGCGGCACCGGCTCGCAGAATCGCCTGCAGCACCACGGCGTCACGGGTTCCCGAGACGATCAGGACCCGCATCCCGCGCTCGACCAGCGTCTCGACGTCGCCGACCCCGACCAGGCCACCGGTCAGGCGCAGATCGAGCAAGACGACCTGCGGATGCCTGGTCTGGGGCGTGGCCGTGAGCCATTCCCCGAACTGGTCCAGATCGGCACAGGCGACCACGACGCGGTGAGCACCGCGCTCCTGCACCGTGAAGATCAGGCCGTCGCGGAAGAGGGCGTGGTCGTCGACGATGCCGACCCGGACTCCCCCACCGGGCGCGACCGGTCGGCTGGGTCCCGTGCGGGCGTCGTCCATGCCTGTCCCCTCCATCGAAACTCGATCAGGTACTGCTCGACGAGGTCCGAGCACCGGACGTCCCATCCGGCTTCCCGCGCCGCCTCCAGCGTGCCGGGTGAGGCGATGCCGGCCAAGCCGGGTGGCGAGCTGCACGGCGCCGTGATGGTCAGCCGCGAGCCGACACCAGACCCGAGATGGACGACGGTGACCGTGTCACCTCGCCGGCAGGCGTCGAGGACGGCGTGCAGCACGGCCGCCATCGTCGTGGCTGCCTCGGCGGTCGGCACGTCGTCCTCCCCGAGCCGAAGCACCAGGGCGACACCTGCCGCGTGGGCGAGACCGAGCGCCACGGTCAGAATGGCGCCCAGCTCGTCGTGACGGTGCTGCAACCGAGTCAGTTGGCGCACATGGCGTTCCATCAGGGCGCACTGTTCGCGGGTGACGGGGTCTCGGGGGTCGAGGTCCCCCGAGGCGATCCGGCGCAACAGCCCGGATGCCTCGTGCAGAACGGTGGCGAGGTCGGCCCGGCGCACCCTCAGCGTCGCCTCACGCTCCACCTCGCCCAGGCGCGCCGCCCGGGCACGCGCGTTCGCGACCGAGGCCCGACGAGCCACCCGGGACAGGTACATCCGGAAGTAGATCATGGCGATCACGGCGACGGCATCGAGCACACCGGCGAGGACCGCGGCGGTCCCGCATCCCGCCGACCAGACCGACTGCGCCACCACCCCCACGGCCCCCGAGTAGACCAGCAGACCGGCCGCCGTCGGCCACCATCCCCGGGACAGGAAGACCAACAGGACGAACGGGACCAGTGCGCCATCGGTGCCCCACCACGAGGTGCTGACGCGGTTGCACCCGGTCGCGCCCAGGCCGGGCAGCCCGATGAGTGCGGGGATCACCGCGATCACCAGACCGACACCGGCAGCGGTCAGCCACCCCTGATCGTCGAGCCGGCCGGGGGCCGTGACGAGGACGACGGCCAGCACCCCCAACGCCAGCCACGACGACCAGGACGACCATCCCGTCGTCGTGATCAGGGTGAGGCAGGCGCACATCCCCGCCACGCTGTAGCCGATCCGAGCCGCGAACGGGCGGCGGACCGAACGCAGCAGTTCCTCGCTGTCGAAGATCGCCTGGCGGTCGGACGCCGCCCCGGCCGGGTCGGCGTCCGATGGCTCGTACCCGAAGACCACGCGGGTGCCTCGCCCCGGGGCCGAGTCGATCCGGACGTCGACCCCCACGGCCGCACAGCGTTGCAGAACCGACACGTGCAGACCGCGGCCGGGGATCACCCGACCATCGAAGCCGGCACCGTCGTCCGCGACCACGATCTCGAACACCTCGTCCGTGGCCCGGACCTCGACCCGGGCGAGGTTTCGCCCACTGTGGCGGGCGACGTTGACGAGGGCCTCACGGACGGCACCGACCAGGGCCGCGCGGACCGGGTCCGGCACCCGACCGAGCAGGACGCCGAACTCCTCGGGGCTCACGCCGATGAGCTCGACCCCGGCACCGGGCGCGGCCTCACCCTGCCGCGCGCCGTCCAGGATCCGGCCGACCGGGTCGGTCAGGTCGGCGACGTCACCACCGGCCAGGATGCTGTCGACCGTGTCGGCGGAGTGGACGCACGCCGCCCGGATCGCCTGCTGATCCAGCACGTCCCCCCGGACGACGAGCGCGGACAGCGTGTTGATCACCGTGTCGTGCAGCCGAGCGGCCAGCTCGAGGGCGATCGCCCGCCGACTGGCCGCGCGCTCCTGAGCCGCGCGCTCGGCGTCCGCCCTGGTCATCTCGCGATCCGCCGCTGCGGCGACGTCGCGCATGGCCCGGGTCAGCAAGATGGCGGCCACCCCGTCGGTGAGGGTGAAACAGATCGACTCCAGCGCGGTGGTGAGCCCCGGACGCCATCCGGCGACGGGCACCACGCGCGACAGGATGAGCGTGGCCGACCCGCCGGCCACGGCCAGGATGATCAGTCGGGAAACCCGCTCTCGCAGCAGGAATCCGGCGCTCACCGCGACCACTCCCGGCAACCAGAAGACGACGAACCCGTGGTCGCTGGCGCGACGCAGATCGGTCAGCAGCAGATCGGCGACCAGGGCGATACTGCTGCCGCCGACCAACCAGGCCGCCGGTACGGACGGACGCAGGCCGACGATCACGCTGGTGATCAGGCCCACCCCGATCGCGGCCGCGGCGAGCAGCGGCGCGTGGAAGGTGTTGGCGGGCGCGGTCAGCACGCCGTAGCCCTCGACCGCGAGCCAGGCCCCGACGAGCACCGAGGCCATGCGGCGCGAGGTCAGCGCCACCGTGACGCTCGGCCACGACACCGGCGTGGCGTCCGCCGGCACCGGGTCGGAGGCCGCAGCGTGCATCGACACCGTCATCCTCGGGTCCCTCGTCTTCGCCGCCGGCGCGCCCACCGTACCGGTGGGCAGCGGCCTGCTCAGGTCACGCCTACAACAGACCCCTGATGTCCTCGGCGGTCAGGCTGCCCGAGGCGAGCGCCCCGTCGTCCACCACGCTCGCGAACAGCTCACGCTTGCGGTCTTGCAGGGCCACCACCTTGTCCTCGATGGTGTCGGCGCTGACCAGCCGATAGACGTTGACGGGTTTGTCCTGCCCGATCCGATGGGTCCGGTCGATGGCCTGGGCCTCGACAGCGGGGTTCCACCACGGGTCGAGCAGGAAGACGTAGTCGGCCTCGGTCAGGGTCAACCCCACTCCGCCGGCCTTGAGCGAGATCAGGAAGACCTGGTTTCTGCCGGTCCGGAACTCCTCGACCACCTGCTGCCGATCGCGGGTGCTGCCATCGAGGTAACTGAAGGGCACTCCCTCCACCACCAGCCGTTCGCGCACCAGGGCCAGGAAGGAGGTGAACTGGCTGAAGACCAGCACCTTGTGCCCCTCGGCGATCACCGGGGACACCAGCTCGATCAAGGTGTCGATCTTGGCGCAGGACTGACCACGGTGCTCGGGCTCGACCAGACCGGGGTGCAGGCTCAGCTGGCGCAGCACCGTCAACGCGCGGAAGATCGCGATCCGGTTGCGGGCGGCGTCCTCGAGCAGGCCGAGCACCCGCTGCCGCTGCCGTGCCAGCCCGCGGTCGTAGACCCGGCGGTGCTTGGGTGGCAGCTCGACGTGCACCACCTGCTCCTGCTTGGGCGGCAGATCACGAGCGACCTCGTTCTTGGTGCGGCGCAACATCACCGGCCGGATCCGGCGCCGCAGCGTGGCCAGCCGCTCGGGCGCCGAACCACTCTCGATCGGACGACGGAAGTGCTCGGCGAAGGCCTTCGGGTGTGGGAACAACCCGGGGGCGACGATGGACAGCAGCGCCCACAGCTCCATCAGGTTGTTCTCCATCGGAGTGCCGGTGATGGCGAACTTGATGCCTGCCGACAGTCGTCGAGCGCACTGGTAGGTGGCCGACTGGTGGTTCTTCACCGCCTGCGCCTCGTCGAGGATCAGTCCTGACCAGGCCCGCTCGGCGAAGGCCGTCTCGTCGAGCCGGAACACGGCGTACGAGGTCACCACGAGGTCGACGTTCTCGGGGACCTGACCCACCCCCGCACCGCGCCGGTTCGTGCTGGACGCGACCGCCACCTTCAGGCCTGGCGCGAACCGCTCGGCCTCACCGGCCCACACCGAGAGCACCGAGGCGGGGGCGACCACCAACCACGGAGCGTCGTCCGCGGCGTCCTCGCGGGCCTGGACGATCATGGCGAGAGCCTGCATGGTCTTGCCCAGCCCCATGTCGTCCGCGAGCACCCCGCCCAGGCCGTGGCGTCGCAGGAACGTGAGCCACGAGAAGCCGTCCTGTTGGTAGGGGCGCAGCGTGGCGCGCAGCCCGGACGGCGTGGCCACGGGTTCGAGCGAGTCGGCCGAGAGCCCCTTGACCAGGCTCGACCACCGCTCGCTCTGCTCGTCGACGATGCCCAGTGCCTCGAGTTCGGACCACAGATCAGCCTGGTAGGGCGAGAGCCGCAACGGACCACGGGGGTCGTCCTGCATGGCGCGGGCCTCGTCGACCAGGCGCCTCAGGTCGGCCAGCTCGGGACGATCGACGCGGAACCAGGTGCCCGAGGGCAGGATCACCCGAGGCTGCCCGAGCGTGAGGGCGGTGATCAGGGGCGCCATGGGCACGTCCTCGTCGCCGACGCTGACGGCGACCGACAGGTCGAACCAGTCGGGGCCGGCGTTCGGGTCGGACTCGGTCAGCGCCAGCCGCACCGTCGGCGGGTGGACGGCCTCGGTGTAGGTGACCTCGTCGCCGCTGATCTCGAGGTCGACGTCGGGGTGTTGGCGCAGCCGCGGGACCACCCGGTTCAGGAAGTCGACGACGTCGAATCCGACCAGGGCGGACGCCGGTTCGGGGACGGCGCCGCGGGTGGGGGTCGGCGGGCGAACCAACCGGGGTGGCAGGTCCGCCACGAGATCGGCCAGCAGGGTTGTCTCGGCGTCGCGGTCTCGGATGGCGGCGTGATCGGCTGAGTCGAGACCGACCCGGACGGCATCCGGCCCCACCTGGTAGCGGAACGACCAGGTCAGCGCGAGCCGGACCTCGGGCAGATGGGTCAGCTGAAGGTGCACCCGCGGTGGGGCGACCTCGCTGACCTGGACGCTGCCGTCCGGCGAGGTCACCGGGAACCGGCGGGCCAGCACCGGTGCGACCGTGGTGAGGAATCGCTCGGCGTCGTGGACCGGGATGTCGAGCGGACCGTGCTGCAGCAACCGCGCCGACTCGGCGTCCAGGGGCGGGTCGAAACCGGCCAGCCACAGGTCGTTGCCGGCGCTGGACCACAGGCCCACCGGCGGGGAGCCCACGGTGATCCACGACCGCGGCTCGCCGGTCTCCGAGTCGTCGAACTCGTCGGGAAGGGCCACCGAGGGCAGCAACCGGATAGCGCCGTCCGCGGCTCGGACCAGGTCGATCGCCAGGTGGGCCGGCTCGCCGGCCAGGCGCACCTCGCCGCTGTGCCGCTGGTCGGTGAGCAGGGTGACGCCAGAGCGCTGGCACTGACGTAGCGCGTCGAGCCACCCGTGCCCCAGGTGCTCGAGGTCGACGACGTCCGGCGGGGAGTAGTAGCGGTGCGTCTCGGTGGCCATCGCCTGCAGCCGCAACAGGGCTTGCTGCTGCCGCGGAACCGGCGCGGCAGTGCCATAGCCGAGGTAGCTCAGCTTGCTCCAGGACACCCCGGTCTTGATCCAGCCGGTCTTGCCCGGGATGAGCGGGCGCAGGGTGATCCGTGGGGAGCTGTTGCGCGGTTCGGCGCCGTAGTAGGTCGGACGCGGCGCGGTCACCTCGAGCAGCAGGCCCAACGGTGTGTAGGTCGCAGCCTCGACCGGGGCGGTGACCAAGCCGGTCAGCAGTAGCTCCCAGTCGGGTGTCGCGGGGACGGCGCGCAGCGGCCTCACCGCCGCGGCAGCGCTCGGCCCCACCGACCCTGCTCGCCCCACACCGCCGGCCATGCCGAACGTCTCACGCGCCGTGATGGTCACGGCGACAACGTGTTTGCAGTCGCCCCCGATCGGGCAGGAACAGTCGCCGCCGAGGAACTCACCGCCCTCGGACAACTCGACCTGGGTCGAGTAGGAGCGCCCCGACCCCCGGACCGTGGCCATCACCCCCCGCGAGCCGTTCGGACGCAAGCTGCCCACTCGTCGCTGCCGGACGTAGTCGCGGCCGCGGCGCAGACAAGCGTCGCCGACCAGATCGCGCAGGTCCTCGTCGGTGACACGACGCAACAGCTGCGCCAATTCCGGTAGCTGCGAGCTCACGAGGACAGTCCAACACGAACCACCGACAGTCCGTGGCCAGGCACACACCGAGGGGGCCTTCTCCTCGGCGTCGAGTCCCGTCGGGCACACCTCCCGCGCCTCACCCGGCTCATCGGTCTCATCGGCCCCACCTGGTCATCCCTGCCCACCGAGGCCCCAGTCGACCTCGAGGCGTGCCAGGTCGTGTTGGTCGGCTTCGCGGGCCCGGCGCTCGCGCCCGTGCAGCTCCTCGGTCTTGGTGAGCACCAACGTGAACGGACTCCCGACGCGGCGCGTCTGGTGACGCACCGGCAGCTCGGCACGGTCGAGGCGAGCGTGCACGTGCGATCGCCGGTCCTGCCGCAGCGGCCACTCGAACAGCTGCCGTGATCGCGCTGCCAGAAAGGTGCCCAGCTGCACGCACAGTTCGCAGGTGCACCCCGGTGGTAGGACGATCGACCAGTCGTCGTCGGCGCGCACCGGGCAGGCCAGCCGAGCGCGCAACCGGTCGGCGACCGGGCGCGCCAACGCGGCGAATCCCGCGTCCCGACGGACGTCGTCCGGCAGCATGGCACCGACGCTCAGAGCCGGCATCAGACAGGCGATGACCCGTTCGTCGGCCCGCAGGCGTGTGCGGCACGCCGACACGATCCGATCGCGCACGGCGGGGGCCGAGGCCAGGGCTGTGGCCTCCAGCACAGCGGCCAGGGGCATCCCCCACGTCGCCAACTGCGTCGAGACCGCGCTCGGCGGATCAGCGGCCAGAGCGGAGCCGATCCGGCCCTCCAGGCCGGCCCACGCCCGGGTGAGCACCAGCTCGGCCAGGCCGGGCGCCGGCAGGAGCGGACCGGCCAGCGCAGGCAGTGTGGACAGCCATTCGCGTCGTCCCGCGGCAAGGTCCGGCCGGGCCACCTGACCGAACCACTCGCCCACCACGTCGTCCGCCCAACGCTGCCCGTGCCGATCCGCCAGTCGGATCAGCGCCGGCACCTGGGTCGGGCTCAGGGTCTCGACCCGGAACGGGCGCAGCAGCGCTGCGGCTGCGGCCTCGTCGTCCACGAGCACGGCGAGCTGTAGTGCCTTGCCCAGCAACCGGTCCTGATGCGGAGCACCGCTGGCGACCTGATGCCAGAGCGGCATCATGCTGGCCAGCTCGGCACGGACCTGTTCGCGCTGCTCGTCCTGCTTCGCGGCGCGCCAGCGGGTCGTCAGGTTCTGCACGGCCCAGGACGGCGAGGCCTGCGCCCGATTGGCGAACGCCAGTTCGCGAGGCCAGACCAACAAGGCAGCACGGCGGTACCAGAGGTCGAGCGTGTTGCCGTAGTTGCCCATGTAGCCCTCGAAGGCCTGCTCGTAGGGCCGCAGGTTCGCCGATGGTGTGCTGGTGCAGACCTCGTCATCGTCGAGGGACAGGCGAACCTGTTCGATGGTCGTGCCGCCCGGGTCGGTCCAGTGGGTGAGCCCGAACTCGCTCTCCACGAGGGAGTTCACCTCATAGCTGCCGAGGTCGCCGTCATCGAAGGCCCCGTCCCCATCGGAATCGACGTCGGAATCGTCATCGACGTCATCGACGTCATCGACGTCACGGTCGTACCAATCCCCGTAGGCGTCGTGCTCGTAGGCATCCCAGGTCTCGTGCACCTCGCTCAACGCCAGGACGACATCACAATCCGCTCGGTCGGCGGCGGCACGCAGCAGGCCGGCGCGCTCGGCGTCGACCCCCTTGAGCCGTTCCCAGCTCAGGCCACGGGCGGTGTACTGGTGGTCGAGCAGGTAGGCCAGGCGCAACGGCGGGTCGAGCGGCGTGCTGTCGTACCGACCGACGCGAGCCGTGGCGAAGTGGCGACGCAGCAGCCGCGCGAGTTGCTCGACGGCGATGTCGTTCTCCCATGCCCCCGGGCAGGGCGTGGTGCTGCCCTCGACCAGCAGGTTGAAGGTGAGGGTGATCCGGTACCCGGTGCGGACCGGTTTCACCTCGTGCAGCCGGTCGGCGTAGAAGGCGACACACGTTGCCTCCGTGCGAGATCCGGCGTAACTCTCCTCGCCGTGGACGTCGTGGACGACGAGCTCGCCACCGGTGTGGGCGCTGGGCAGCATCACCACCAACGTGGCGAGCATGTCGTCGTCCGTGACCGAATCCTGGTGCGCGACGAAGAACTGGCCGCGCTCGTAGACCAGCATCGAGTGGAACTGCGCGCCGAGTCGGCAGGTCCGTGGCAGTCCCAGGGCACCGCGGGCCTCGTCGAGCAGTTCGGGCAGCCGGCCACCCCAGTCGATGGTGACCCTGTCGGAGGGGACGTGCCAGGTGTTGCGCACCTGCGGATCGGTCAAGGTCTGCTCACCGCGCCCGTACCGGGCGGGCGCAGCGAACTCACACAGCTTCTTGGCCCGTGCCGCGGTGACCGGCAGCACGAGCGGGCCGATCCCGTCGACGTGTACCTGCAGGTCGTCGATCGGGACGGTGAGCCGAGCGCTCGACTGCAGTGGGCCGGCCGAGGCCCCGAGCAGGTCAGCGAGTTCCTCGCGCGGCGCGAGGGATCGGGCGGAACGGGTCATGACATGCCCTTTCGTGCTGGGACTACTACGCGGCGCGGGTCAACGGAACCGGACGGCTGCCGTCACGCGTCACCACGTGCACCCCGAGCAGTCGCCAACTGCCGCGCGCGGACTCGACGGCGGCAGCCCACTGTTCGTCGTCCGGGGTCACCGAGAGGCCGCCGCGCCGGGCGATCGCGACCACGTAGGACCCGTTCTCGCCCAGGTGATGTGTCATGCCGACCACGCTGGCCATCAACTCCTCGCGGCCGGCCAGGTCGGTCGGCGCCTCGAGCAGATCGATGGCGATGGGTTGCACCAGCCGGGCGTGCTCGTCGCAGAGCAACACGTACAGGGCGCCGTCTCGGCGGGACTGCTCGGACACCACCAGGTCGAGGACGTCGGCCAGCAGACGCTGGTCGGTCAGGGGTAGTTCGGGCCAGTTGTCGGGGAGATCGTCGAAACTCATGCGGAGCATCATGGACCGGGAATCACGGCCCGAATCAGTTATCCACAGCCCTTTCTCGGCCCGGATCAGGGATTGACGAGACGGTGCAGGGCGAGCCGAGCGATCGGTGCGTAGCCGGCCACCAGGGGCGCGGCGAACACCGACGCCGAGATCGTCAGCGCGGTCTGCGACCCGCCGGCACGCGCCTGCACGGTGTGTGCCAGGTCGAGCGTCACAGGCAGGGTGATGCGTGATCCGAGCGCGGGTCGTACCTGCCACCGCCAGGTTCGGGCGGCCTCGTCGAGCTCGGTCACCACGAAGCCGGCCGCGATCCCGACCGGACCGTGCACCACCCCGGCGAGCCCGATGCTCAACCGCGCACCCGCCGGCTCGACCCGCCGGATGTGCGGCGACCAGGTCGGCCACAGGTCCAGCTGCGCATACCGCTCCCACGCCAGGTCGGGATCGGCGGCGCCGTGGGCGCGCAGGGTGAGGGTCGAGCGCATGCCGCCATCCTCCGTCACCGGTGGGGGTCCGGGTCGCCTCACCCGTCGGTGGCGATCGCCGTCAGGATGTCGAGCCGGACGGCACGCAGCGCCGGCAGAACCGCCGCGAGGACGCCGACCGCACCGGCTGCGACGATCATCGCGATCAGGATGGGCCAGGAGACGGCGAGGGAATCAACCCCCTGCGGGACCAGTCCGTGCTGCAGCGCGACGCCGAGCCCCAGGCCGAGCACGGTGCCCAGGACGGCGCCGAACACCGCGGTGGCGATCGCCTCGATGGTGATCATCTCGGAGAGCTGCCGGCGGCGTAGTCCCACGGCCCTGAGCAGGCCGATCTCGCGGGTGCGTTCGAACACCGACAACGCCAACGTGTTCACGATTCCGAGAACGGCCACGATGACGCTGAACAGCAGCAGCACGTAGAGCAGGTTGAGCCGGGTGTCGACCGAGGCGCCGGTGGCGTCGCTGAACTCCTGCCGGTCCTGGACGGAGACCACCAGGTAGGGCTTGGCCACGGTGACGAGCTCGTCGTGCAGGGTGGCGGCATCGGTGCCGGGAACGGCCTTGACGTACACCTCGTCGTCCGACTGCTGATTGGCGGGAACGGCCTCCAGATAGAGCGCACGACTCACGATCAGGTGGGCGCTGAAGGCCTGGCTGGCCTTGAAGATCCCGGCGATGGTGAGGGGCTCACGGGTCAGGGCACCCACCGCGACGTCGAGCCGGGTGCCGACCGTCCACCCCCGGGCCGTGGCGGTGAGATCGTCCACCAGGGCGGTGTCCCGGCCGAGGGCGTCGACCCGGCCCGAGCGGAACGTCAGGGCGAAGTTCTGCGCCAACGCGACGGGATCGATCGCGACGGCAGCGGTGGCGAACGATCCGATCGTGGCGTCGACGTGCCCGATCCGGGCGACCGACCCGACCCCGGGCAGGGTCGCGATGGCCACCCCGACCGGTGCCGGCACCGAGCCCGCCCCGGCGGTGAGCACGAAGTCGGACGTGATGTCGCGGGTCACCGTCTCGGCCACGCTGGTCTTCACGCTGGCGGCGAGCACCGAGATGGCGGCGATCAGCGCCAGGCCGATCATGAGCGCACTGGCCGTGCTCGCCGTCCGGCGTGGCACCCGCAGGGCACTCTCGCGGGCCAGGGTGCCCACCACACCGCCGAAACGTTCGAACGGCCAGGTGATCACCCGCACCACGGGTCGGGTGGCGGCGGGTGCCGCGACCAGCATGCCCAGCACGGTCAGGGCCGCACCGATTCCGGCGAGGGTCCAGAGTGGGTCGGAGCGCCAGACGCCGATCCCGAGCACGATCGCCCCGACCACGAGCATCGCGGCACCGGCGGCACCACGCAGCCGCAGACCGGTCGAGGTGATGGTGGAGTCGGCCCGCATCGCCGCCATCGGTGCGGTGCGCGAGGCGCGGCGGGCCGGTATGGCGGCAGCGATGAGGGTGACCGCGGTGCCGACCAGCAGGCTCCACGCCACGGTGTCGAGGTGCACCGGCAGGCCGGACCCGACGTCCGCTCCGGTGAACGCCCGGATCGCCCACTGGGCTGCTGCGGCGATCAGCATGCCGAAACCGAGACCCAGGCCGGAACCGACCAGCCCAACGAGCGCGGCCTCGCCGAGCACCATCCGCAGCACCTGCCCGCGAGAGGCGCCGAGGGCGCGGAGCAGCGCCAGCTCGCGGGTGCGCTGGGCCACGAGCATCGAGAACGTGTTGATGATGATGAACGAGCCGACGAACAGGGCGACGCCGGCGAACACCAGCAGGAACGTGGTGAAGAAGCCGAGCCCGGTCTTCACGGTGGCCGCGCTCTCGCGCTCCATGGTGGCGCCGGTGACCGCCTCGGCGGTGTCGGGCAGGACGGCGGCCACGGCGGTGCGCAGCGCCTCCTGACTGGTGCCCGAGGCGGCGGTGATCGAGAACGAGGGAATGGTCCCGTCGGGGGCGAACGCCGTCCGGGCGGTGGCCTCGTCGACCAGGACGGCGGTGGCGCCGAACAGCGAGCCGAAGGTCACCTCACCGGTGATCAGGACGGCGCGGGTCTGGCCGCCGATCACGGCCTGGGTGCGGTCACCTACCGCCAGCTCGGCCTTCTCGAGCGTCAGTTGCTCCACGGCGACCTCGCCCGGCCCGGTCGGGCCGCGACCCTGCACCAGCGTGAAGGCGGAGCTGTCGGCTCGGAAGGCGAACCCGAGGCCGGGAGCGCCCCCGCCACCACCGACCGCCGTCCCGTCCCGGCCGGCGATCAGGGCGCTGCCCTGGTACTCGGGTACGACGCGAGCCACCCCGGGCACCCCAGCCAACGTCTGCTCCAGCGCCAGCGGCAGTTCGGTGGTGGTGCCACCGCTGCTGATCGCGGCGCCGGTCTGCGAATCCGCCGAGCGAACCGTGACGTCAACGCCCTTCAGCGAGTTGGACAACAGGCCCGTCAGGGTGGCGTCGATGCTGTCGCTGAGGACGAACGTGCCGGCGACGAACGAGACGCCGAGCATCACCGAGAAGGCGGTCAGCAGAAAGCGCGCCAGGTGTCCGCGGGCGCTGGCCAGGGTGAGGCGCAGCATCTCAATCCTGCCCGGGTGAATCGAGCGTGGCCATCGTGGTCAGGACGGCGGACACGGTCGGGTGGGCGAGGTCGGCGACGATCCGCCCGTCGACCAGGAACAGCACCCGGTCGGCGTAGGCGGCGGCCGTCGGGTCGTGGGTGACCATGACGATGCTCTGCCCGAACTCGTCGACGGACCGGCGCAGGAAGCGCAGGATCTCGGCGCTCGCGCGGGAGTCGAGGTTGCCGGTCGGCTCGTCGGCGAAGATGATCGCGGGTCGGCTGACCAGTGCCCGGGCACACGCCACCCGTTGCTGCTGACCGCCGGACAACTCATTCGGGCGATGGGTCAACCGGTCTCGGATGCCGAGGGTGTCGACGACGGTGTCGAACCAGGCGAGGTCGAGCCGGGCGCCGGCGATGTCGACGGGCAGGGTGATGTTCTCGCGGGCGGTCAGGGTGGGCACCAGGTTGTAGGCCTGGAAGACGAAGCCGAGCCGATCGCGTCGCAGCTGGGTCAGATCCCGGTCGCCGAGGCCACCCAGGTCCACTCCGTCGACGATGACCCGGCCGGACGTCGGCACATCGAGGGCTGCCATGCAGTGCATCAGGGTGGACTTGCCCGACCCGGACGGTCCCATGATCGCGGTGAGCTCGCCTCGAGTGAACCTGACCGTCACGTCGTCCAGCGCCGTCACCAGGGCTGATCCGGTGCCGTAGACCTTGCTCAATCCGATGGCCTCGGCCACGACGGACGGCGCCGCGCCGTCAGCGGGGGCCTCGGCGTTGACGGTGACAGGGGGGACGGCGGCGCGAAGGGTAGCGGTCTCGGGTCGGGTGTGTCCGAGCATGGGAGAGCCTTCCTGCGGGGTAGTGGACCTTGGGGCGCTGCCGGCTCTGGTCATCGAGCCCGGGTCTGGGGCAGCACGGTCTCGGTCATCACCTGGTTGAACAGTTCGGGTTGCTGGAACAGGGCTCGGTGGCCGGCGTCCGGGAACGTGATGAGCTGCTTGGTGGGAGCCCTCAACACCCGGAACCACTCGGCGGCCGGTTCGGCCCGGGCGCGGGTCTCACGGCCTCCCTGCACCAGGTACACCGGGATGGCCAACGTGGTGACCTGGGTCCGGAAGTCGACTTCCTGCAACTGCGGGTACAAGAACGAGAACACGTTCAGCGTCCCGCCCAGCACATGCACCTTCTCGAGCAGGTTGTACTCGGGGTAGATGATGTTGCCGGAGACCCCGTATGCGCTCTCGGCCAAGCGGCTGTCGTCGTAGGGGTACACCTCTTGCTCGTTGCCCAGCGCCGGTTCGTACTTCAACGCGTCGGCGTATGGGGGCGGCCCGTTGCGGGTGAGTTGTTGTACCAGTGAGGAATTGCCGGTCCGCTGCGCCCAGGCCAGGGTGTCCTGGTAGTAGATCCGGTCCGTCGCCAACGGATCGACCATCTGGCCGGAGCCGACGAATGCCGCGAACAACTCGGGGTGCTGTTGGGCGGCGAGCACCCCGAGGAGCGACCCCCAAGAGTTGCCGACCAGGTAGATCTTGTCCTGGTGGAACCGCGCACGGAGGTAGTTGGTGACCACGATCGCGTCGTCGATCGCCCCGGCCAGGGTCAAGGTGGACGTCGGGTCGAGGGAGTCGAAGGACTTCCCGGCGCCACGCTGGTCATAGCTGGCGACGGTGAAGGTCTTCTCCAACCCCTCGCCGTTGCGGCGCAGACCGCCGAGGTCACTGCCACCCGGGCCACCTGCCAGGTACAACAGCACCGGGTTCGTCACGCTGTTGCCGCGGATCATGATGCCCAGCTTGCTGCCGTTGACCTCGATCCGACTCAGCTCGGACACGCTGCCCACCAACGCTTTGCCGTCCGTTCCGAGGATCGGGGCCGTGGTCGCGGGGCGGGCCAGACCCACGGTGAGGGCCACGACGCCGGCCGCCACCACCACCGTGACGGTGCGTCGGCCCCAGCGGGCGATCCCGGCCCCGAGACGGTGCGGGGTACTGTCGCCGTTCACCCACCGGGCACGTCCGGCGCCGAGCGCAGCGCCGAGCGCCATCGGCATGAGGACCAACATCACGTCGAGGCCACGGCCCGAGGCGAACGCCAGGACGCCGTAGGTGCCGCCCAGGTGGATCCCGTCCACCAGCGGCCCACTGGTGCCGAGGCGAGTGAGTTCGAACAGCGCGGCAAACCCGATGGGGGCGAGGAGTATTGCCCACCGAGTGGCGGCCAGGAAACCCGCGGCGATGCCTACCAGCAGACTCACCGCGATCGCCGTCAGGGCCTGCCCGGTGGTCTCGGCCCCCCGCGGGGTCGACCAGCCGGTCAGGACGGCATCCAGGGCCACCAGAACGATGGCTACGGCGAATGCGGCTCGGCGGCTCCGCCACATCGGTGATCGATCACCCTCGCGCCGACCGCGCAGGCCGGAATCGCCAGGGCCGTGGACCACGGGATGTGAGATGTCGACGCGCTTGTCTGTGCTGCTCAATGGAACTCCCCCTCGGACTGCGACCGGAAATGCCTCGGTCACTGCAGGGGCTGGGCAGCACGGCTCTGAACGGCCGGATGAGTTCGAGCATACGTGGCCACGCGTGATCCGCCACTCCATGGTCGATCGCACACGGCACCGGTGCCGAACCCCGCGTAGGCTGCATGACACAGGCTCACCGGTGACTCATCCAGAGCCTGCACTGCCCAGTCCCCGCAGTGAGCGCCGACTCGCGGTCGTCAGACTGCCGATCAGTGGGGACACATGCAGGGCACTACTCCAGCTGGGAAGAGCCGTCGGGGCGCCGCGCGTGCCCTGGCGCTCCGGGTGCTGTTGCCGTCGAGCGCCCTCATCGGCGCGACGTGGGCGCTGCGGCGGTGGTCACTCCATTTCGGCGCCGTCGACGACGAGGCCACCACGGCCCTGCCCGGGGACGTCCTGATCCTCCACCCGAGCCTGCAGTCCACGCGAGCCATCACCATTGCTGCCGACCCTCACGGCATCTGGCCTTGGGTGGTGCAGCTCGGCCAGAGCCGGGGTGGTTTCTACAGCTATTCCCTCCTGGAGAATCTCTTCGGCGCCGACATCCACAATGCCGATGAGATCGTCTCGGAATGGCAGCACCTCGCCGTCGGCGACGAGATTCAGCTCGCGCCGGGAATGGCCTTGGGCGTCGTCCAGGTGGATCCCGACCACGCTCTGGTGCTGCGCGGCGGCGTCCCGGCCGGTGGCGCGGCGTCACCCTTCGAGTTCACCTGGGCTTTCGTGATTCGCGAAACTGTTTCCGGGACAAGCCGCCTCGTCGTCCGCGAGCGGTACGGGTACACGCGTCGATGGGCCGCGCTGATGGTCGAGCCGACTGAGATGGTGAGCTTCCTGATGAGCCAGCGGATGCTTCGCGGCATCAGGGACCGTGCCGAACGCTCGCCCGAGAGAACGTCATGACGACACCCTCGCTCCAGCCGGTTCACCTCGAAGCGGAGCTCGAACCGCACCTGTCCCGGTGGCTGTGGTCGGTGAAGTGGGTGTTGGCGATTCCGCACTACGTGGTACTGGCCTGCCTGTGGGTCGCCTTCAGCGTGACGTCGGTGATGGCCTTCTTCGCCATCGTCGTCACCGGCCGATACCCGCTGGCGCTCTTCACGTTCAACGTGGGCGTGCTGCGCTGGACATGGCGGGTGAGCTACTACGCCTACGGCGCGCTGGGCACCGATCGGTACCCACCGTTCAGCCTGCACGACGTGCCGGACTATCCGGCCCACCTCTCGGTCGACCACCCCCAACGCCTCTCTCGTGGGCTCGTGCTGGTCAAGTGGTGGCTGTTGGCCCTGCCGCACTACCTCATCGTCGCCATCCTGGTGGGCGGGGGGGGTGTGGAGCGCCAGATGGGCCGCCGGTCCGGGCACCTGGGCGATGCAGAACGGCGCGGGGTTGATCGGGCTGCTCGTCCTCGCCGCTGCCGTGACCCTCACCGTGACGGGGACCTATCCGAGGCTCCTCTTCGACGTGATCCTGGGGCTGGATCGATGGACGGTGCGGGTTGCCGCCTATGCGGCGCTCATGACCGACACCTATCCGCCCTTTCGGCTCGACATCGGCGGCCAGGACCCCGCCGACCCGGCCCTCGCGGCCCTCGCGGCCCATCGAACACCTCACCTGGGGACGACATGACCATGACCGTTCTGGATCAGGACGCAGTGACACCGACCATCGCCACCGAGGTGGAGTACAAGTTCGAGGTGCCGGCTGACTTCACGATCCCGGACCTGTCGACCATCATCCCCGGATCGCGTCTGGGAGCCGCTCAGCTGCGGCTGCTCGACGCGGTCTACCTCGACACCACGGAGCTGACCCTGCTCCGGCTCGGGATCACGCTGCGCAGGCGCATCGGCGGGCACGATGCGGGATGGCACCTGAAACTCCCTCGAGCGCACGGGGAGCGAGTCGAGATACGCATGCCTTTGAGTGACTCGGCCTACACCAGCGAGCTACGCGCGCCAGCCGGTCTCGCGCGACGGGTGAACGCCTACGTGCAGGGGGCTTCGTTGCGACCCGTGGCGCGGCTGCGGACCCACCGCGTCGCCTACCCGCTCCTGGGCGGCGGCGGGATCGTCCTGGCCGAGTTCACCGTGGACGACGTCCTGGCCACCGTGCTGCTGAAGGCCGCCACCCTGCCCATCTCGACGACGTGGTCAGAGCTCGAGGTCGAGCTCGTCGAGGGTGACCGTCCGCTCCTCGAGGCGATCCGTGGGCTGCTGCTGACCTCGGGTGCACGCGCGGCTCGGACGGCGTCCAAGCTCGAGCGGGCGCTCAGTCGAGAGCTCTGAGGGCGTGCACCGCCGACGGGCATGTCGCGAGGCGGAAGGGCCTCAGGTCTGGTCAGCGCAGGTCGGGCGAGGCGATGGGCAGCAGAACCTCGTTGCGGCGCAGGAACCACGGCTTCCATGGTGGGTCGTACCTGGCCCACTGTGCCGGGCCGGTGACGTCGAGGCCGGCCGCCTGCGTCGCCCGGTGAAGTGCCTGGGCGTGCTCGTCATAACTGTCCTGGGTCCAGCGCCCGGAGTACCGCACGGCAGCCATGAACTGCTCCGGGACGGCGCGCAGGGTGACGCTCGGATCCTTGGGCGCCGGAAGGGTCCGCAATGACTCGCCCGCCGGCATCACGAAACTCACGATCGACTCGTCCGAATGGTGCGTCGCCTGCTGCAGAACCGGTGCGGTCATGGCGATCGACCGTCCAGCGGCCACGGCCCGCTGCAACACCGGCGCGGTCATCGCGACCGGGCGTGCGGACGTGTTGGCGCCACCGATGTAGCCGGCGAGCGTGCCGAATGCCCGATTGCCCGCCTTGTCAGCCGGCCCGGGGACGACGACCTCGGCCACCACGTGCGCCTCGTAGCGCCGGATCTCGAGGTCCGGGCGCTGCGCCAGGACGGTGTATCTCTGGGTTTCGGTCACGTCCCACTGTAGGCAGGTCCTGTCTCTTCCGCGCATCTCGAGGGAATTTGGAGTCATTCACATGGTCGACACTCTCGGTGGGCACCGTCACGTCGGTGCCCACGTCATCGCCTCGGAGCGCCTCGGTTCGCTGCGCCGCTGGAATCTCGGGCTCGCACTGCTGCACCTCAGCCAGGCGGTCGCCGTCCTCGCGTTGGGCGGATCGTTCGCCATCGCCGTTACCTCGTCGGTCCCGGTCGGCCCGCCCGGGTCGATTGCCGTTGCGCCAGAGCGGTTGTTCGACGTGCAGATCGCCTGGGCCGTTGCCATCTTCCTGACCTTGGCAGCCGTCGATCACCTGCTGACGGCTACCTGGTCTCGGCGACGGTACGAGAGTGATCTGGGCAAGGGGATCAATCGATTCCGATGGGTCGAGTACTCGTTCAGCGCGACGCTGATGGTGATCCTGATCGGCTTCTACTCGGGTATGACGAGCATCAACGTCGTCATCGCCGTCGCCGGCGCCAACGTGGCCATGATCTTCTTCGGCTGGCTGCAGGAACTCATGAACTCCCCACAGCGGACGTCCACCACGATGCTGCCGTTCTGGTTCGGCACCATCGTCGGTCTCGCGCCGTGGGTATCGATCGTCTACAACGTGGCCGCCGCCGACACCGTCCCCGGCTTCGTCTACGGAATCGTCCTGACCCAAGCCCTGCTCTTCTTCAGCTTCGGACTGAACCAGTGGTTCCAGTACCGCAGGATCGGTCGATGGTCCGACTACGTTTACGGGGAGAGGACCTATCTGGTCCTCAGCCTCGTCGCCAAGTCGTTGCTGGCCTGGCAGATCTTCGCCGGCTCACTCGTCGGCAGCTCCTGACCACCCTGCTCGTGCCGTCGAACATCACGATGCGGGGGATCATCGAGTCCTTGTGTCTCAGGCGGCACGGGTCAACGGAATGGGCCGGCTGCCGTCGCGCGTCACCACATGCACCCCGAGCAACCGCCAGCTGCCCTGGGTGGAGCGGACGGCAGCCGCCCATTGTTCGTCGTCCGGGGTCACCGAGTGGCCGCCGCGCCGGGCGATCGCGACCACGTAGGACCCGTTCTCGCCCAGGTGATGTGTCATGCCGACCACGCTGGCCATCAACTCCTCGCGGCCGGCCAGGTCGGTCGGCGCCTCGAGCAGATCGATGGCGATGGGTTGCACCAGTCGGGCCTGCTCGTCGCAGAGCAACACGTACAGGGCGCCGTCTCGGCGGGACTGCTCGGACACCACCAGGTCGAGGACGTCGGCCAGCAGACGCTGGTCGGTCAGGGGTAGTTCGGGCCAGTTGTCGGGGAGATCGTCGAAACTCATGCGCTGAATGATGGCCCGCGAATCCCTGCCCCGATCAGTTGTCCACAGGCCAATCTCTCTCGTCGTGGTCGAAGCGGATGCGTTCCCGTTCCAGCAACACCCGTCAGTGTCGGAATCGGGCAACGATGTCGTGCAGGTCACTGGACATCCGGGCGAGCGACTCGGTGGCGGTTCGGGCTTGGTGCGCGCCCTCAGCGGTGGACAGGCTGGCGTGGGACACGCCGGCCACCGCGTGGGCGATCTGCCCGGTCCGCTCCGAGGCCGCGATGACGCTGCGCGTGATCTCGGCGGTGGTGGCCGTCTGTTCCTCGACGGCGGCGGCGATGGTGCCCTGGAAGGTCCCGAGTTGTCCGATCACCTCGGTGATCTCACCGATCGCCGCAACCGCACTGATCGTGTCGGCCTGGATGGCCTCGATGCGATGAGCAATGTCCTCGGTAGCGCGCGCGGTGGTCTGGGCGAGGTCCTTGACCTCGGTGGCAACCACGGCGAATCCCTTACCGGCGTCGCCGGCTCGAGCGGCTTCGATGGTGGCGTTCAAGGCGAGCAGGTTGGTCTGTTCGGCCACCGACGTGATCATCTTGATCACGTTGCCGATCTCCTCGGAGGACTCACCGAGCTTGCTGATGGTCGCGTTCGCCGACCCCGCCAATTCACGAGCCTGTTCGCCCAACCGTGCTGCATCACTGGCAGTTTGGGAGATCTCATTGATCGCCGAGGACATCTGATCCGTACCGGAGGCCATGGCCTGGACATCGCCCGAGACTCTGTCGGCGGCTTCGGTCGCCGTCCGGGCGGCGGCAGAGGTGTCAGCAGCGGACGTGTCGATCTGCCCGGTGCTCGCTGCCAACTCCTCAGCGGCGCCGGCCAGCGCCGCCGCGGAGGCGGCCAACTCGTGCACCGTCTGCTGCGTCGTGGCCGTGGCGGTGTCGAAAGCCCTTGCGGTTTGGGCTATTTCGTCGCAACCCTGCAGGTTGGCGCGTTGGGTGAGATCACCCTGTGCCACGGCGGCGAACACATCGCGCATCCGCCGCAGCGGAGTGACCATGTGCCTGATCACGAGCAGGGCCAGCACGAGGGCAAGGGCCGCGCTGACCGCGCTGACCGTCCACAAGATCCACCGTGCCGTGAGGTACGTCCGTTCATTGGCTGCCACTTGGGCGGCAGTCTGCTGCGCCAGCGACGTGGTCAGCATGTCCAGACGCTGTTGAATGGTCACAGCTGCGGGTTTGACGTAGGTGTCGCGCATCTGCAGGTACTGCGTTCGCTGGCCGGCCCGGGCCGCCTCGAGAATCTTGCCCGCCACCAGAGACCGGTACGTGGTCCATGCGGCGGTCAGATCCTGGACCGCAGCGCGCTGCTCTGGGGTGAGGGGCTGCGCCTCGCAGTCGCGAAGGGCTCCGTCCATGGCCTGAAGGTCGGCCAGGAACGCCTTGTGCTCAGGGCCGTCATCGCTCTGACCGATCCACTCGTCGGCCAGCGCGTCCACCCGGGTCTGCAGGTAGGCACGCCTGACCTGATCCAGAGCCCTCATCGGAGCGACCGCTCGGGTGTCCATGGCGCGGGCGCTGTCGCGCAACTGCCCCAAGTGGATCATCGAGGTCGTGGCGATCACCAGCATCCCGAGACAGGCGGTCAAGACGGCCCCCAGGACCTTCACCGCGACCGACCGGTCTCGCCACACCGCAGCCAGCCCGCGTGCCGTGCCGGTCTGGCGCGTCGATCCGGAGTCCCTGTTGCCCACGGCCCCACGCTCCTCAGACGAGACATTCTTCGGCCCACTCAGGTGCTCGGCACCTGAATGGGCGCGCTTGAGGCACGAGCGACGTCACCACCGGGTGGGGTTCGGTTCCCGACGTCGTGGCGCGCAATCGGTCAAACATGTCCAACGGCAGTGACCACAGGGGTGCTGGCCAAGAGGAAGCCAGTTCTCGGAATCCGACACGATGTCGTGCCGACGTGTCAGTACCGTGTGCGCAGTCAGGGAGCAACTCGGGGGCCGAGACCAGAGGAGCAGGTGCGTGGTAAACCCGATTCCCGAGGACCTCGACGCACTTCTCGACCGCGGCAACACGCTGCTGGCCGAGGGCGCTGCCGAGGCCGCTGTGGCTGTGTTCGACGAGGCGGTGGCCCTGTGCCGCGTGCTGGTCGAGGAGACGATCCTTCCCGGGGTCGCCCTGGTGCGGGCGATCGGCCGGCACGCGATGGCCCTCAGCGCCAGCGGTGAGAGTGCCGAGGCGGTCAAGGTCGCGCGCGAGGGGTCCGAGCTGACCGGGCAGCTCTACGGCCGTGAGTCCGACTTCACCACCGTCGACATGGTGCTCGTGGAGGTCAACTTCGCCCGGCTGCTCGCGGCGGACGGCCAGGGCGACGAGGCCCTGAGGTACGCCTACTACGCGCTGCAGAACCTGAACGACCTGACGCCGACGGATCCTGCCCGCTACCTCGCCTGGCGTGCCGCCCTGTTGCGCGACGTGGCCGAGGTCTCGCCCGAGGCGGACGAGCCGGACCTGGCCGAGGTCGACGTCCGCCGAGACCTGGTCGAGACCTGCCGCGCGTTGCTCGACCTTCACCCCGAGGACGCCGACGCGCGCGGCGAGCTGGCCGACGCCCTGCTGCTGCTGGCCAGGACCGCGGACGGCGACGTCGCCCAGGCCCGAGAAGCGGTGACGTTGCGGCTCGCGGACCCGCACGGGACGGACGGCGCGAACGCGCTCGCCCGGGCGCTCGCCCTGCTCGCCGAACTGCTCGGCGACGAGGGCCGCGACGACGAGGCCGACGAACTGATCACCGAGGCCGCCACGCACCTCGACGAGCCCTGGCGCAGTGGTCTGCCGGTACTGGTGCTGGTCTGGCAGTGGGTCTCGGCGCCCACCTTCCGAGCCGAGCAGGACGTGGTGGAGTACCACGACGTCCTGCTCGAACCGGCGTCGGACGGAATGGTCGATGCCGCACTGGAGGAGCTGGCGCAGTCCGAGGCGAACCGGCTGCGGGCACTACGGGCGGCGTCCCGCGAGGTGGGGGTTGCCGAGGCCTATGCGCGCCGCGCCGCGGATCCCCTCGGATTCCTCGTCACGTTCGCCTGAAACGCCATGGCCGACAACGATTCCGACGACCCGGCGGACCTGATGAGCCGAGCCGAGGACCACCGGCTCATGGGTGACGCCGTGCTCGCCTGCGACCTCGCCTCGCAGGCGCTTCAATCGATCATCACCCGCGGGGAGCATGCCCGGATCCCGGCGGCGGCAGCCCTGCTCGGTCACGCCCAGGGCCTCGTCGGGCAGGTGGCCGAGGCGGAGCGTTCCTTTCTGACGGCGGGCGAGTTCGCTCGCGGGTTGGCGCGCGCCGACGTGCACCTGACCGGGCGGCCGGCGGCACGCTGGGGGTGGTTTCTGCGCACGACCTATCGGTGGCAGGACGCCGACGAGCTGCTGAAGCGCAGCTCAGCCCGGTGTACCGAGGCGGGTGATCAGGTGGGCGCTGCGCTGGCCCAGGTCGAGATTGCCGCGCTCGAGCTGGACAAGAAGCTCGCCGGGGCGACCGTGCTGCACGTGAACCGGGTGCTGGACGTGCTGGACGGCGAGGGCCTGGTCGCCGACGCGGCGCAGGCTCGACTGCTGCTCTGTCGCGCCCTGAGCGCTCGGGGACGGCACGACGAGGCCGGCGCCACCTTGGAGGGCGTGTTCGACGTCTGCCATGACCAGGGCTTGCTGCTGACCCGGATCGAGGCGCTCACCGCTCGGTCGGCACGCCGGCTCACCGTGCATGACGACACCCGTGCCGCCGAGGACGACGCCCGAGCGGCCCTCGAACTCGCCGAACCTCGGCAGCTGGCCTGGCATCGGATCACGGCGCTGTTCGCCCTGGCCGCGGTGGACGACGTGAGCCGGGAGCATGCCGGGGAAACCCCTCGGCCGCAGGGGATCCCGGCGAGTGAGGCGTCGTTCTTCGGGCAGGCGGCGCGGCTGAGGTCGTCCCTGGAGAATCAGGTCTTCGACCTGCACCCGTTGCGCACCGTGGAGAAGCGCACCGACGCCTGAGGCGTCGGCACGTCTGCCGACGATCAGGTCTGGCAGGCTGAGTCCATGTGGACCGCCGACGACGACCTCGCGCTGCGCGAGAGCGCCATCGAGTGGCTACGGCAACGCACCAACGACGGCCTCGACGCCATCGACAGCGAGGAGATCTCCGAGTTCACCTTCCGCGGGGAGCCCTTTCGGCTGATGGACGCGCAGCGGGGAATCCGCAAACCGGCCGTCCTCGCGTCGGCGCTGTCGATTCGCACCACGTTCCGCCCGGCGGGAGCACCTCGCCCGTACGACGATGTCGTGGGGATCGACGGACTGGTGCGCTACAAGTGGCGTGGTGACGACCCGCAACACGCCGAGAACCGGGCACTGCGCGCAGCGATGCGCGCCAGCGTCCCTCTGATCTGGTTCTGGGGGGTCGGCGTGGCCCTCTACAAGCCCATCTTTCCGATCTACCTGATCGCCGAGGAACCCAGCGCCCAACAATTCGTCGTGGCGACCGATGGCCTGCAGCATCTGGGAGCCACCGGGTCGGCCGTGGAAGAGGTGATGCGCCGATACCTTCATCGCGAGACCAGGCAGCGTCTGCACCAACCCGTGTTCCGCAGCATGGTGATGCGCGCCTACAACACTCGGTGCTGTGTCTGCGAACTCGGGCACAGTGTGCTCCTCGACGCTGCACACATCGTCGAGGACGGACATGAGGCGGGCATTGCAGCAGTTCGCAACGGACTGTCCTTGTGCAAGATCCACCATGCCGCCTACGACGCCGGCATCCTCGGGCTCACCCCGGACTACCGCGTGGAGATTCGCGACGACGTGCTCGCCGAGATCGACGGGCCGCTGCTCGAGCATGGCTTGAAAGCATTGCATCATCAGCACTTACGCGTGATCCCCAGGTCACGAGCCGAACGCCCCGATCGCGATCTGCTGGCGATCCGCCATGATCGATTCCTCGCAGGCTGACCTCCCCACGGATCGTCGCGTCGGCGGGATGCGACCCTCCAGTCCCCGCGCGATGGCCCGTGAGCGTCGCTATGCGGAGGCTCTCAGGGACTCGAGGGCGGCCAGGACGAGGTCGAGGCCGAAGATGAACTCCTCTGCCGGGTTGTAGTCGGCAGCGAGCAGCGCCGCGGCGGCCTCGTTGAGGTAGGGGAACGCGTCCGGAGGAAGCTGGGGCAGGTAGACGTCCTCGGCCATGTCCGCGAACTCAGCGGGGGTGTCGAACGGCAGGCTGGCTTCCTGCAGGGCGAACCCGTAGAGGTAGCTGTCGAGCAACCAGTTGGCGTGCGTCGCCATCACGACCGAGAAGCCCGCCCTGCGAAGGCAGGCGGTGACCGCTTCGCGGTGGCGCAGGTTCGCGGGCCCCGGAGATGTCCGCGACTCCATCAGGCCGATCGCCCACGGGTGGCGTGCGAGAACCTGCCGGGCAGATATCGACCGGCTTCGCATCGCCGACTGCCAGTCGGTCTCCTCGGGCGGGAGCTCGATCTCCTCGAACACGACGTCGATCATGGCGTCCAGCAACTCGTCCTTGCTCGCCACGTAGTGGTAGAGCGACATCGCGCCCGCGCCGAGCTCGACAGCCAGCCGGCGCATGCTCAGCCCGGCGACCCCCTCGCGGTCGGCGAGCCGAACCGCCTCGACCACCACCCGCTGCTTGCTCAGCCCCGCGTCCGGCGCGACCTGGCGTTGTCCCCTCACAGACAGGAGTCTCCTCGCTCCCTCGATCGACTTGACACTCGTACAGCGTACGCCCATAGTACAGCGTACGACGTACGGTGTACGAATCAGCGAGGGTCCCCTCGGACGTGAGGAGCTTCAGTGGGAACCGAACAGCGATCGAACGCCGGAGCACGCCTGGTACCGGGGGCGAGTCCGGCCAGGGCGGCGACGATGCGGGCCGCCGTCCAGCACCGCTACGGCCCGCCCTCGGTGCTCGAGTCGTCCGAGGTCGACCGGCCGCTGCCCGGACGAGGCGAGGTGCTCGTCCAGGTGGGCGCGGCCTCGATTCATCCCGGCGACTTCTTCATCATGACCGGTCAGCCGTACCTGGTGCGCCTGGCGTTCGGGCTCCGCCGACCGCGCCACGGCATCCCCGGCATGGACCTCGCCGGCGTGGTGACAGCGGTCGGAGAGGATGTCACCGCTCTCCGCCCCGGCGACGAGGTGTTCGGCTGGAGCACCGCAGGAGCGCTCGCGGAGTACGCCTGCGTCCCGGCGGACCACCTCGTGTCCGTGCCGGCCAACCTGTCGGTCGCGGAGGCGGCAGCGGTGCCCACGTCGGCCATGACGGCGTTGCAGGCCTTGCGCGACATCGCGAACGTTCGACCGGGCCAGACGGTGCTGGTCACGGGTGCGTCGGGCGGAGTGGGCTCCTTCGCCGTCCAGATCGCCAAGACGTTCGGCGCCGAGGTGACGGGGGTGTGCAGCACTCGCAACGTCGACCTGGTCCGCTCGCTCGGTGCCGCCCACGTCGTCGACTACACGAGGACGGACTTCACCCAGACCGGGAAGCGCTACGACGTCATCCTCGACAACGTGGAGGCCCAGCCCCTGGCGGATGTCCGCCGAGCGCTGACGCCCACCGGCACCCTCATCCCCAACAGCGGACGCGGCGGCCGCTGGCTCGGGCCCATCGGTCGGATCGTCACAGCGCGCGTGCTGTCCGGGTTCACCCGACAGCGGCTGAAGCCGTTCCTGTCGGTCGGCAAGCGCTCGGACCTGCTCGCCCTGGCCGACCTGCTCGCGACCGAGCAGGTCAGGCCGGTCATCGACCGTACTTACCCCCTCCACGAGGCAGCAGACGCCCTGCGCCACGTCGGGGCCGGGCACACCCGAGGGAAAGTCATCGTCACCGTCTGACGACCGGACCGCTCCCCTCAGAGGAAGCGACGACTACCCGCACGAACACACCCACCTGCTCGAGAACCCGCCCCTGCGCGTGACATGAGGAGTAACGACGTGAGAACCCGTGAGGCCGTGAACAAGCGCGTGGGCACCGTCCCTCAATCGGTCGTCCCCTCGAGGACAGACCTCGACCAACCTGTGGACCGTCGTCCGTTGCTGCGTGGCGCCGGCATCACCGGCATCAGCGGAAGCCTGCTGATGCTGGCAGCGTTCGTGGTCGTCGGCACGCTCGGCCTGCCGAACCCCTCGAGCGCGGAGAGTCTGCAGCGTTTCCCCGACATCCAGCAGGCGCGGGTCGTCGAGAACCTGCTCTACCTCGCGGCTGTCGTGTTCTGGGCTGTTCAGCACGACCTGCTCCACCGGCTGCTGAGCTCCACCGGGCCGGTGCTGACCAGCGCCGCTCGGACCGTCGGCCACCTCGCCGTCGCCGCACTCGCGGCCTCGGCGCTGCTCCATCTGTCGACCGCGCCGATGTCGCAGGCCTACCAGCAGGCCGGCGAAGCCGACCGGGACGGTGTTGTCCAGGCCTGGACCGCTGCGCAGGCCGTGATGGATGCGCTGCTGATCACGGGTGCGCTGCTGCTACCGGTCACGGTCGTCCTGTTCGGGGTCGCGTCGCGCCGTCTCCTGGGGCCTGTCCTGGGCTGGAGCGCTGTCGCCCTGGGCGCCGCGGGTGTTGTCGGCGCCACCCTCGCCGCTGCCAACGGGCCGTCCGTGCTCGTCGCCGTCAGCGTCCTCGGCGCGCTGGTCTTCCATCTGGCTGTGGGCGTCCGCTGCATTCGGCTGTCCCGCGGCTGAAAGGGCGCTGGACGACGTCAGCACCTCGACGCTGCCCTCCGCCGACATCGGCCCCGAACCTGCTCGACAACCCGCCATCCGAACGAAGCGAAGGAGTAACGACGTGAGAACCCCTGGAGCAGAACTCACCGCGACCGAGGACCGGCCGGTCCCGGACCGGGTGTCCACGACGCGAATCGTCGGCGGGGCCGCGGTTGCCTATGCCGTGTCGGTGGGCGTTCAGATCGCAGCATTGACTGGAGCGCCCACCTACAGCGACCCTCTCGGTGAGGTCCTCGCCTACCACGCCGCGAACCGGGCCGCCGTGGCCGTCACCGTGGGGATGGAGGCATTGAACCTGCCCCTGCTCCTGCTCTTCGTCACGGGACTGCACGGCCTCGTGCAGCGCCGCGGCGGCGCAGGGGCGGACTGGTCGCGGCTCGCAGTGGCAGCTGGAGCGACGCTCTCAGCGGTCTATGTCCTCGCCATGAGCACACACGTCGCGGTCGTACTCGCCGCGGACGGCCTGGCCCAGCCAACCCCTGCCTTCGAGCTGATGTGGCAGTTCCACGCCTCGGCCTACGCGTTCTCACTCCCCGCCCTCGGGACGACCTTGATCGGCGCTGCGCTGGCCACCCACGCCAGCGGGCTGACGTGGCCGTGGCAGCGACTGCTCGGCGTGGCGGGTGGCAGCTTGCTCATCTCGGCCGGCGTCGGAAACCTCGCCATCGCGGACGGCTCGCCGCTGCTGTTCGTCGGGGTTGCGGGCTGGGCCGCGTGGCTCGTCTGGCTCGTGGTCACCGGCCTACGGCTCATTCGTGGGCGGGGCTGAGGTCAGCAGCTCCCGTCCGGACACTGTCGCGGGCTCGGCGGACGGCGCGTGCGCCGGCATCGACTGGGCGTCCGCAGATGCTCGGGGCGTCGATGTCGGTCGAGGTCAGCCGTTCGAGAACCGGCCAGCAGTCCGGCTTCCGGATCAGCCGGTCTCACCGTGCCAGCCGACGGCGAGCCTGCCCGCCCGCGTCGTAGCCCCGACAACGCCGACCCGACCGCAGCCAACACCCGCCTACCCAGCGATCTGACCTGTGCAAACGAGGACTGTGCCCCCTGTAGGCAGTCTGCACCAGGTAGGAAGTCGGCTAAGCGTGAGGCGCTACAGATTCTGTAACGCTACGCGTGACGAGACGGCTAACTACAGTGCACGCACGCTGCGCTTCGTGCTTGCATCGAACGTGTGACCTATAGATCCACCGATGAGATTTATAGGATCAGGCCACGAACCTATAGATTGAGGTTCCACATCTATAGGAAGGACATCCGTGGACTGCCAAGCGTTCGAGAGCTCTCCCGTCGGCAGCCTGCGACGGATCACCGGTCACGATGCGTACCTTCGCAAGGACTACGACCACTTCGCGTTCGTTCCGAACGAGCTACCTGCGAGCCTCCCGTTGGAGCCACTCTCATACAAGATGGCCAGTGAGGCGGAGCGAGAGGTAGGACGGCTCGACGCGAGCACCAAGCGCCTTCCCAACCCCAAACTGCTCGTGCGCCCTGCTCTCATCCGTGAGGCCGTCAGCACCAGCGCCCTCGAGGGCACCTACGCCCCCCTGATCGAGGTTCTGGAAGCCGACTACCTCGAAGCGACCCAACGCCGGAGCGAAGTTCGAGAGATCCTCAACTGGATCGAGGCCGCAGAGCGTGGCATCGAGCTGATCGCGCACAAGCCCCTGTGCGTAACGATGTTCAACGAGCTCCAGCAGATACTCGTTCACGGGACCCACGGCGACGGCGCAGATGCCGGACAGCTCAGGAACGGCCAGGTCTTCATCGGGCAACGTCACGACGGCATCGAGAGGTCCAGATATGTCCCCCCACCCGCCGGGGAGCTGCTCATCGCCGGCGTGGACGCTTGGGAGCGCTGGATCAACGAAGATCACCACTTCCCGCTCGTGGTGAAGCTCGCACTCACTCATTACCAGTTCGAGACCCTGCACCCGTACCACGACGGCAACGGGCGGCTCGGGCGGCTCATCGCCGTTCTGCAGCTGATCACCGCAAAGGCGATCGAGTACCCCCTCCTGAACCTCTCGCCTTGGCTCGAGCCACGGAAGGAGCGGTACAAGGACCTGATGCTCCAAGTCAGCATGACCGGCGACTTCGACCCCTGGGTTCAGTTCTTCGCGGAAGCCGTGCGAGCGTCAGCGCTGGAAGCGGTGAGCCGTGTCGATCGCCTGATCGACTTCCGCACACACGTTCTGGATCAACTCAAGTCGGACAGGGCGCGAGGCGTCGTCCTGGACGTAGTCGACGACTTGATCAGCTATCCACTTGTGAGCATCAGTCAGGTGGCAGCCAAGAATGGAGTCACGTATCCGCCGGCAGCGGGCGCCATCGAGCGCCTGACCAGGCTGGGTTTCCTCGAGGAGATCACCGGCCGGTCCTACGGCAGGGTGTTCGCCTGCCACCAGGTCATGCAAATCGTTAACGAGCCTGCCTCGTGACACAGCTGGTGGCCACTTCGCGTCGGTTCCGGTGGGTCTTTGATCTTCTGCGGAGGGAGAGGGACTCCGCGGACTCGCTCGTGCCTCGGGAGTTCGCTCCCCGTCATCCAGCGCCCTCCGCCTGCGCCAGCGGTGCAAGCGCCGACGGCGCTCAGCGGAGGGCGAGGGATTCGAACCCCCGAGCACGGATGGTTACGCGCTGGCGGTTTTCAAGGCACTCACTCGAACGGGCGTTGACCTGCAGTGATGCCAGTCCGAGGCGATCACGGACCACGGGTGGACCACGGGTGGCTGTGGACGGTCGGGCTCGGTCGGTGACGGCTGGACGTCGATGCCCACGGGGCAGCTGCCCGCGCCTTCGAGGATACGTCGGCCTCATCTCCATCCGGGGTGCTCAGTGGTCGGCAAACGGTGATCTCCTCCAGCCACGAGATCTGTTGCTACTCATCGACCCTCACGCAGTCGGTCCGGGTCAGGGTCTGTTCGAGCTTCGGTGTAACTGGCCTGATGGGTGGACCAGTGTGTCTGCCGGGAAGGTCCGATGATGACCGAGATGATCCAGGACGTGACTGACCTGGGACGAACGATCGACAAGACCCTCAGCAAGCCTGGCGAGGCCGAACGGGCGGCGATCCGGGAGATGGTGAAGTCGGCCACGGATCGTGGTCTGGCGTGGACCGGGCCGGATGGCTTGTTGAAGATCATGACGAAGACGGTGCTGGAGACCGCGCTCGATGAGGAGATGACGGCGCACCTGGGTTATGAGAAACATGCCGTCGAGGGCCGTGACGGCGGGAATTCCCGCGACGGTCGGCGGGTCAAGACGGTGCTCACCGACAATGTCGGTCCGGTCGAGATCGAGGTCCCGCGGGACCGGGCGGGCAGTTTCGAACCGGTGATCGTCGCGAAACGGCAGCGGCGCCTGGGGTGATGTCGACGCGGTCGTGTTGTCGCTGTATTCGCGGGGGTTGACCACCGGTGAGATCAGCGCGCATTTCGCGGAGGTCTACGGCGCCAGTATCGCCAAGAGTGTCGTCTCGACGATCACCGAGCGGGTCATCGAGGAGATGACCGAGTGGTCGAGTCGGCCACTGGCCTCCACTACGTGGCGGTGTTCGTGGACGCGATCGTGCGCCACGAGGCGCTGTGTTACCGAGTGGAGGTGGAAGACCTGCACCGCCTGGCCGTCGCAGCGGCTGGGTTGAAGCTGGAGGCAGCCTGATCCGGGGGACGCCGGTGAGGGTGGGAAGCAGCCTCGACAACGACGGGACGTGTCAGCACTGCCAGATGGCGCGGGTCCGGCTAGCGAGATGAGAGGGCGTACGAACAGGAACCAGCGTTGACGTCTCGTAAGCGACGAACCGGCTCGAATCTGGTGGATGTGGGCCGGGGTGCAGCGCACGACCGACCAGTGCGGTAGTGGTTGGTTGACTTCGGGTTCGGCTGATTGCGTCGGGTCCGGAGGCCACGGTGAAGGCCTGCGGCGTAGTCGTGGCGATGCTGTCGGGATAGCAGCTGGGCGCCAGACTCGTCGATCGGTACGCAGTGAACGTGGGAACCATTGGTGATCGCCCGGCTGCCGCGCGGCCAGCGTGGTGGTGGGCAGGTCCGTCGTCGGCTGATGGTCACCGGTGGGGCGGAGGTCTCGTAGTAGTCGGCGGCCGGGAGAGCCGGTCACAGGGCGAAGGAGACCAGTGAGTCGGCAGGGAGGAGATTGGAATGCCAGGAGGGGCATCGGTGAACATCGGTGCGCCGGATCAGGTGTGGCCGTCCTTCGGTCAGGCCCGAGCCCGGGTACTGGGGATCCAGACCAAACTGCACCAGTGGGCGAGGAGTGATGCTCATCGCCGGTTTGATGACCTGTTCAACCTCGTGGCCGATCCCGCGTTCTTGATCGTGGCGTGGGATCGGGTGCGGGGCAACTCAGGAGCCCGGTCGGCGGGCGTGGACGGCCAGACGGCCTACTACGTCGAGACCGAACGGGGCACGACCGCGTTCCTCACCGAGGTGCGGGACGCGTTGCGGGCGGGCACGTTCCGTCCGTTGCCGGTCAAGGAGCGGATGATCCCGAAGCCAGGCACGCGTCAGCGGCGCCGGTTGGGGATCCCGACGGTGACCGACAGGGTCGTGCAGGCTTCCTTGAAGCTGGTGTTGGAGCCGATCTTCGAGGCGGACTTCGCTCCGTGCTCGTATGGGTTCCGCCCTGGCAGGCGTGCGCACGACGCGGTCGCCGAGGTGCGCCACTTCACGTCCAACCCACGCAACTACGAGTGGGTGGTGGAGGGCGACATCACGGCGTGCTTCGACGAGATCTCTCACCCGGCGCTGATGGAGCGGGTGCGGGACCGGATCGCGGACAAGCGGGTGCTGGCGCTGGTCAAGGCATTCCTGAAGGCGGGCATCCTCAGCCGGGACACCGGGCTGCGCCGAACGGACACCGGCACCCCGCAAGGCGGGATCCTCTCCCCGCTGTTGTCCAACATCGCCCTGAGCGTGCTCGATGAGCACTTCGGCGCCCAGTGGCGCGGTTGGAGCCGATGGCAACGCGAGCAGCGCCGCAAGAAGGGACTCGGGACGTGGAGGTTCGTCCGGTACGCCGACGACTTCGTGATCCTGGTCCACGGCGATCGTTCGCACGCCGAGGCCCTGCGCGAGCAGGCAGCAGCGGTCTTGGCGCCGATGGGACTGCGCCTGTCGCAGGCCAAGACGTTGATCACGCATATCGACGAGGACTGGACTTCCTGGGCTGGCGCATCCAACGCCACCGCCGCAAGGAGACACCCGGCGGTTCGTCTACAACTACCCGTCGAAGAAGGCACTAGCCTCGATCACGGGCAAGGTCAAGACGATCTGTCGGCAGGACCTGAACCTGGACCTGGCCATCGTGCTGCACCAACTGAACTCGGTGCTGCGCGGCTGGACCACCTACTTCCGGCCCGGCGTGTCGTTCCAGACGTTCCGGTATCTGCGCGCTTCATCTGGCGCCAGATCATCCACCGGCTGCGTCGGCGACACCGTCGGATCACCTGGAAGGAACTACGCCGCCGCTACTGCGACCGGCGCTGGTGGCCGAGACAAGGCGAGGTGATCCTGTTCAACCCCACCGACGCGGGCACCACCCGCTACCGGTACCGGGTCGCAGATCCCCTCGCCCTGGCCAACCGCAGCCTGAGCACCCCCCGAACCCACGGGGACCCGCGGAGAGCCGGATGCGGTGAGAGTCGCACGTCCGGTTCGGGAGGCGGGCCGCAGAAACGGACCGAGTCGTAAGACCGGCACCGCGCTGCGGCCCGACCTCACCACGTGAAGGTCCGTGACGGGCAGGTCGCCAACCGGCCCTTCTACGCCGCGATCGGGGTGGACCTGCGCGGCCGTCGGGATGTCCTGGGCCTGTGGGCCGGCACGCCCGGGCACGGGGAGTCGGCGAAGTTCTGGCTGGGCATCCTGACCGAGCTGAAGAACCGGGGCGTGGTCGACATCTTCTACCTGGTCTGTGACGGCCTGAAAGGCATGCCCGACTCGGTGGGGGTCGTCTTCCCCGACACGGTCGTGCAGACCTGCATCATCCATTTGATCCGGAACACGTTCAAGTACGCCTCCAAACGGTACTGGGGTGAACTGGCCAAGGACGTCAAGGACATCTACACCGCCCCGAATGCGAAAGCAGCGTGGGCGGCGTTCAACTCCTGGAGGAGAAATGGGGAAAGACATACCCCGCGATCCCGAAATTGTGGCGCAACGCGTGGGAACAATTCATTCCGTTTCTCGACTACGACATCGAGATCCGTCGGGTGTTGTGTTCCACGAACGCGATCGAGTCGCTGAATGCCCGCTACCGGCGGGCCGTGGATCTCAGGGGTCATTTCCCCAGCGAGAACGCTGCCCTGAAGACCCTGTACCTGACCACCCGCAGCCTGGACCCCAAGGGCACCGGACAACAGCGCTGGATGACCCGCTGGAAGCCCGTCCTGAACGTCCTGGCGATCGTCTTCGCCGACCGCATGCCCACCGCTAACCTCTAGATCAACAACCGCCGGTTACACCGTTGCCCGCACAGTCTCCAGGGTCACCTTGGCCCCGTAGGGGGTCACTCTCCGGTTCGTGCGATGTTGGCCGGACCCGGGCGTGGCAGGGTCCCCGTCCGTCGGCTGATCCCTGGCCAGTACCGTTGATCACTAGCCGGGGGCGGTCGTGGGTTGGGGTGCAGCCCGGGTCGGACGGTTGCTGGTAGATGAGTGTTCTGCGGTCTGGCGTGTTGAGCAGCGCCGGTGGGGGGAGCTTGAGGTGCATCGTCGGTGGGTCGGCGTCGGTGTCGGCGTGCTCGCGCTCGTGTCTCTGGTTGCAGGGCTTCTCTGGTGGCTGCACCCGTGGGACGGGTCTTCATCCTCGGCGGCAGCGGCTTCGCCGGGTGCGTCGGGGTTCGCTTCCGCCAGTGGGGTGCCATCGCGGTCTGCGGGACCGTCGCTGGCGCCGCCGACGGCCGAGCAGGTGACAGCTCTCTTGGCAAGTCTGACCAGCGGAGAGGCGGCCCAGGTCAGTACCGCCGTTTGGATGGGCAATGGGCAGCCGGTGCCGGCGTCGGCGGTGGCAGGGTTCAAGTCGCTGGCGCCGTTGAAGGCACAGGGCACTGTCGAGAAGGCGAGCGACGGATCGGGGGTGGCGACGGTGCCAATCACGACTGCGGCCGGGGCGAAGTGGACCGTTGTGCTCGCTCCAGTCGACGGCAGATGGCTGATCGTCGACACTTGGGCCGGGTGATGGCGGTGCTGCTCACCGTCGCCCGCTGTCAAGGCACTGCTGGGTCCCGCGGTGTTCAGGGCGGCCGCCGCGGCCGCCGGCTGTCCACTCTTGCGGCCACCTGCGTCGTCGGCGTGGCTGTGGGCTTGCTGGCCGTCACGGCGACCGCCAACGCGGCTCAGCCGCCGCCACCTACACAAGCCGTCTCAATAGCTGGCGCTCGCGAGGCCGTGGCGGCCGGGTCGGAATCCTGCCCTGGCCGCTCCCAGATACAACAGAAGGTCTCCGCGGCCGACCTGGCGCCCGTCGCTGGGCAGGTGCTGCGCCCGGTCGTCCTCGTGCACGGATGGGATGCGGCCAAGGACTCGATGGAGCCGCTCGCGGCATTCATCGACGAGATTACGCCGAAGAGAGGCGTGCAGGGCTACAAGACCTTCCTGTTCAACTACGGGGAGAACTCCGCGCGCTGGGCGGCCCGGCCCGAGATCGCGGCGTGTCTGGCGGCGTATCTGCGGGAGGTGTCGGCGGCTTATAGGGCTGCCGGCGGAAAGGACGGGATGGTCCTGGGTGTCGGCCACTCGATGGGTGGCCTGGCGCTGCGGTTTGCCGCCAGCGGGCAGTACGCCACCAACCCGGCTGACAAGGTCCTGGGGGGCATCGTCACGATCGACACCCCACACACGGGCGCGCCCTGGGGTGGGACGCTCTGGGCGCAACTGCCCCAAGTGCTCAACCACGGCTTCCAGGGCATGTTGCCGTTCCCGCCCGGCTCCGATGGCGGGTATTGCCTCGCCCCGCACCAGGGCGACAAGGGCATGCAACCCGGCTGCGCGGTGCCGCCGTGGCTGCCCAAGAACGCCTGGGTCGGGCAGGTCGTCGGCGATATCGTGATTCACCGCCAACTGTTCGGCTTCGAACTCGAGACCCGCGACACCAGCAGCGACGGGATCGTCTCGATCGCGTCCTCGGGTGGCTACTCGTCCAGCGGGCCGGGAAAGTTCCCAGGCGCCGCGAAGGTCGAGACCCGGCAGATCACCTGCGACCTCGTCACCGGAAAGGCCAAGACGGGCCTGGGGGGCCTGATCGCCTCGTACGGTTCGGCGTGGTGGGCCGCACTGCAGGACAACGCCGCGAACCTGTGGACAATGCTGCCGGGCAACAAAGCACTCGACCTAGCTGCCGGTATCAATTTCGGCAGCGAGTGCGGCCACACGAGCATGCAGAACCCGGACAAGAACCTGCTGTCAGCCGCAGCAATCGTCGCCCTCCTCAACCACCAACGCGACGCCATGCCCGACGCGCGGGCGCTCCTGGACAAGGTCGCCTACCAGACCTACACGAACCCCCGATTCAGCTTTTCGCTGCAGTTGCCCAAGTCGATGCAAGCCGGTGACCCCCCGGCCAACGGGGACGGGCTCACCTTCACTGACGTCGCGGGCGCCACAGTGACGATCAGCGGGATGAACAACGTGCTCGGCAGCACGCCCTCAAACGAGCGGCAGCTTGCACTGAACACCACGTTCGCCGGAGCGTTGGTCACTTTGGACGTCATCCACTCCAACGCGCTGACGTTGTCCGGCCGTCGAGGCGGCAAGATTATCTACTTGCATACGGTGGTGGGGGCAGGACACCTAGTCACGCTGACCTGGACTTACCCGGCCACCCAGAAGGTCATGTGGGACCAAGCGGTATCCCGCTCGGTGTCAACCCTATCGACAAAAGCGCTGGACCAACCGCGCTAATACAACAGTCCGATTGCGCGATCTGCCCGTGGTGAGGGCCTGTACTGCGACGCTGCGCTGTCTCGTGCCTGCCGGCACCACTCCGACGGCGGCTCAAAGCAGCTCGATGGCCCCAAAGTCAGCCCACGACTGCGCCGCATCAACGCACTCGAGGGGCACCGGTTGGTTGCCCGCCTGGCACCACGTCCATCCGCGGTGGTCCATCTGCAGTTGGTCTACAAACCAGCAGTTCCGCGGAGTGCCCGAGATTCGCCCAAGCACGAATGGTTAGGCGCCCAGGCCGCGACCTTGGCCAGCTGCCCCTCCGTCGGAGCGCTGCTTGCTGACACCGAAGATGTATCCGAACACCCCAGTTATAGCTGGGAAGACCGAAGAGAAGATTGAGATCTGAGCAAGATCTTTAATCGATGACAGCCATGCCTGCCGTGTTGCAGCTACGCCAGCCAGTCGCTCTGCGGCGGAAGCCTCCGAGCCAAGAACTGTAAGAATCTGCTGATCCGTCGGATAGGTCCGCCACGCGTAGACCGAAATTAGTGCCACGAGTACTGCGACCAGCAGAAGCAGCCACTTGAAGATCCGGAAGCCGATCCACGGCAACTGCATCATGGGGTCCTTCGCCAACGATTTGGACAGCGACCCTGAACCAAGAATTGCGGCAAT